>CAMLEO010000302.1 GCA_946478975.1 uncultured Steroidobacter sp. | reverse complement strand
AGCACCAGCAGCGGCGCAACCTCTGCGGATCCGACCATCAACGGCCAGCAACTCTCGTGGTCCTTCGGTTCGCCGCTGAATGTCAGCCCGGGTTCGAATGTCACACTCACATTCACGGCGACCGCCGGTAGCACCGCGGGCACGTTCAATACTGTCGCAAGCTCCGATACTTCATTCGGAACTTTGACCAGCGCGCCGGCCGCCGTCGCGATCGACGCCGCTCGTTTGTCACTTTCCAGCACGCCGAGCGCATACAGCATTGCTGCCGACGGCTCGACGCCGCTCACGTTCACACTCACGTACGCAAACGATTCCAACGTCGATGTGTCCGCAGCGACGATCACGAACCCAGTGCCCGTCGGCGCGACCTATGTGAGCTGCAGCGGCGGCACGTCGTGCAGTCAAAGCAGTGGCACGGTGACTTGGACCTTGGGCGCGATCGCCGCCAACTCGTCGGGCACCGTCACCTACACGATCTCCGTTCCAAACTCTTGGGCGACGACTTCACTCACCAGCTCCGCCGCACTCAGCGCATCGGCGCCCGACGGCAGCACCGTCAATGCCAACGCAAGCAGTACCGTTGCTGTCACTGGCCTGGCGGGTTCGAGCGTCGCTGCATTCCGGCTCAGCAAATCCGCCGGCGCGGTGAGCATCGCTCCGGGTGGAACTGTGACGTTCACGTTGACCTACGAGAACTACGGTGCCGGCGCTGCGAGCGGCGTCGTGCTGACGGACACGCTGCCGACAGGCTTCAATTACAGCAGTTGTAGCGATAGCTGCAGTCAGAACAGCGGCGTCGTGACATGGAACATCGGTTCCGTCGCGGCCGGTGCAACGGGAACTCGCACGGTCACCGTGGCCGCGGCGAATCCGTTTACTGCAATCAATCCTGCGGTCAACAACGCGAGCATCAGCTGGACCGGCGGTGGACCGGTGACGGCGCAAGCAAGCGTTGGTGTCACTGGCCAGTCCTGCAGCACCTATTATTTCCAGAACGGCACGGCGAACGTAGGCTTCGACGGCACGCAACGGGTTGCTGCGCTGTCGCCGGTGCCTCAGTCGGGCAACACAGGAACGAAGGTGACCGCGACCGCGCCGGTTTCGGGTTCGCCCATGCTCGAAGTGCTGCGTTTCTACCAGGATCCGCTGTCGCCGAACGATGTGCCGTTCAACGGCAACATCACCACCAACGTTTATATCGATCGCGCCAACGGCCCGGGCTTGAACATCCGCGCGACGGTTTATGATTACAACTCGGCCACCGGCAGCAAGTCGCAGCTCGCCCAGAACACCACGCTGTTCACTGGCAGCACCAAGGGCCTGCTGACGTTCGCGGTGACGCCGAGCGGCACGCTCGCGAAAGGCCATCGTTTGCTGTGGGTGTACGAGGCGGGCTCGAATCACAACTCGCAAACGGTGCAGGCCGAATTCCAGTTCGCCGGCACCGTCACCAACGGCATTTCCGGCGGCACCACGTTTGCGAACTCGAACGCGCAGTTCTGCGTTACGCCGCCGGCCAGTCTCACATTGAAGAGCAGCGTCGATGTCGCTTCGATCGCGGAGAACACCACGCCGACGCTCACGTACACGCTTCGTTACGCGAACGCCGGCAGCGCGCAGGCGACCAATCTCAGCCTGCAGGCCGCGTTGCCGTCGAACTTCACCAGCTGTCAGTACTCGACCAACAACAGCACCTGGAGCAACTGCTCCAACGCGGGTGCTTCGCCGCCGTCGCATACGTTCTCGATTGCATCACTGGCCGGTGGCAGCTCCGGGATCGTGTATGTGCGAGGCGTGGTGCCTGCGAATACGAGTGGACCGGCGACGCTCACTGCCACGTCGACGTTGACCAGCGATCAGACCTCGCAAGTGAGTGCGTCCGCGAGCACGGCGGTCACCGGATCCAGCAACAGCGGCACGCCCGCGCTTTCTTTGAATCTGTCCTCGAATCGTACGACTGCCGCCCCTGGGCAATCCGTCGTTTATACCGCCACGGTTGTGAATACCGGTGACGGCGCGGCGAGCAACGTCGTATTAACAAATACGTTGCCAGCCAGCGCTTACTACACCTACGCAGGCTGCACCGGCGGTTGTAACAATGCCGCGGGTACCGTGACGTGGCCGACCATCGCCACGCTCGCAGCGGGTGCTTCGCAAAGCTTCACGTACACGATGACTGTCGGCACGAGCGGCTTGCCTGCGGGTGTGACGACGATTACCGATGATATGAGCGCCACTGGCGGCGGTGGGCTCAATGTCACCAGCAATGCGGTGGGTGTGACCATCAACGGCAACCCGGTGCTGGCCGCCAGCTACTCGGCAGCGCCATCCACCGGCCTGCAGCCCGGCGACACTGTGACTTACACGTTGAACGTCACCAACACCGGTGCAGCCAGCGCGAATGCAGTCGCCGTCGCGACGACGCTGCCGGCGAACACAACCTTTGTGAGCACGCCGACCGGTACGTTCGACGCCGTCAACAATCGCGTGATGTTCACGACCGCATCGCTCGCGTCTAACGCCAGCGACAGCTTCAGCTTCGTCGCACGCGTCAATACTCCGCTGCCGAGTGGTAACACGTTGCTCGTTTCCAATGCCGAGTTGAGCGCGAGCAATGCTTCTCAGCAAGCGTTCACAGCGACGGCGACCGCGAGTGCCGCGCCGCTGCTGTTCATCAGTAACGACGCTCCGGAATCGATTCCATTGCCGTCGGCAGTGTTGACCAGCGCGGCCGCGAGCACGACCGTGTTCGTCGATCGCACCGATCGTTTCGCGCTGGCGCAGCTCGTTCGCATCGGCAGCGACGTCGCGGCGATTACCGGCATCGGTGTGCGCTCGCTGACGTTGGATACGCCGGTGAGTGCAGCGAGTGGCTCGCCCGTGTACGGCGCGGTCACTCTCACGATCAGCTATCGAAACGATGGCAATGCCGACGCCACCGGCGTGACGCTGCGTGAGTCGTTGCCTGCGGGCCTGACTCATTACGATGCGAAGCCCAGCGCGTCCACGTCGCCGATCGTCGGTAACAGTGGCGACGTCGATTGGACCGTCGGCACCGTTGCCGCCGGTGCCGGTGGAACGTTGCAAGTGATCGCGTTCCCGAGCGGCGCGACCGGCAGTTTTGCCAGCGTCGCGACGATCTCGGCGTCGAATGCCACGACGGCAACCGCGACGGCGATTACCGCGATCGGCGGATTGTCGATCACGAAAATGACTTCGACGCCGGTCGTGTCTGCCGGCGGCGCGGCGACGTACACCATCGTTGCTACCAACTCGCTTCCGGGCAGCGTCGCGGTCGATGTCACCGACGTGTTGCCGGAAGGATTCGTTTATCAGAACGGCTCGGCGCTGGTCGGCGGTGCCGGCCTGGAACCGGCATTCGCCAGCGACGACAGCAATCACTTGCGTCCGACCTGGTACAACGTGCAGGTGCCGGGCAACGGCTCGCTCGCGATCACGTTCGATGCTGACATCGGTGCGTCCGCGGGCGCGGCGGCCTATCAGAACGAGCTGGAAGTCGGCGCGCCTGCCGGCGTTGCAGTGATGAAATTCGATCCGCTCGCGACCACGCTCGAAGACGTGCGAGTGCTCGCAGCGGGCGAGGGCGTGTTGAAAGGTTATGTGTTCCGCCGCTTCTCCAGCGGCACCGGAAATTTCGACAGCGCAGTCGATGCGCCGCTCTCGGGCGTGCGCGTCGAAATTCACAAAGCGGTTTACGACTGCACCGCGGGCACGAACTGCTATGTGACTAACAGCGACAGCAACGGCTATTTCGAAGCCGTGGTCCCCGCCGGCGATTGGGTTGTGAGCGTGATCGCGGGCAGCGGCGAGCTCGACGCGAGCTGGACGCAGGTGGCGGGTTCGAACAACAACACTCTCACCGTGCCTTCGCAGGGCAGTGTGACCGATCAGAACGGTTACCGGGCCACCGGCGTCGCGCATCTCGTGACTGCGTCTGCCGGTCTGGGCGGCGCCATCACGCCGACCTCCAATTCGGTTCAAGACGGTGACACGACGAGTTTCACTGTCACACCCGACGTGGGCTTTGTGATCGACAGCGTCACTGGCTGCGGCGGCACGCTCGCCGGCAACACGTATACGACGGCCGCCATCATCGGTGCGTGCAGCGTGTCGGCGACGTTCCTCCCGATTACATACACGGTTACGAGCAGTGCGGGCGCGGGTGGAACCATCGGCCCGGCCAGTGCCATCGTCAGTCACGGCGCGACTACGACCTTCAGCGTGACGCCGAACGCGAATTACAACATCGCGACGGTGTCCGGCTGCGGCGGCTCGTTGGCCGGCAACGTCTACACGACAGGCCCGATCGTCGGCGCCTGCGCGGTGACGGCGACGTTTGCGTCGACATCTCACATCGTGAGCGCGATCGCGACCACCGGCGGCTCCATCACTCCGTCCAGCTCCTCCGTTGCTGACGGTGCGACCACGACGTTGAATGTTGCTACGAGCGCCGGCTACACGCTGGTTGGCGTCACGGGCTGTGGCGGCACGTTGGCCGGCAACATATATACAACTGGGCCAGTCACTGGCGCGTGCACAGTGACCGCATCTTTTGCGTTGGTTCGCCACACAGTGACTGCAAGCGCTGGCGCCGGCGGTGTGATCAATCCTTCCGTGTCTAGTGTCGCGCACGGCTCGACCGCGACGTTCTCGGTCGTTCCAGACATCGGCGGAAGAATCGCCGTCGTGCAAGGTTGCGGCGGAACGCTCGCGGGCTCGACGTACACGACGCAGCCGATCACCAAGGATTGCGCGGTGACCGCGATGTTTACAACGTCAGGCCCCTCGATCTCGACGCCGCCGCCGGCTCGTATCAATGCGCGATCGTTGTTTACATCGGTGCCGCAGTCGCTGGCGCCGACGGCAGCGGACGCTGCTGGCAATTCTCTGCCGGTGACGTTGGTGGGCGGGCCGCTGCAACTCGTGCCCGGCAGATACATCATCACCTGGCGAGCGCAGGACTCTGCGGGTCGCACCGTCAGCGTCGATCAGCAGCTCGACATCTGGCCGATGGTGTCTTTGGGCCCGGACCTGGCGCTCGGCTTCGGCGCGAGCGGCGAGTTCGACGTGCTGTTGAACGGCCAGGCGCCGGAGTATCCGTACTCGATCGCGTTCACGGTCGGCGGCGATGGCGGTTACGGTACGAAACATTTGCTCGCCTCGGGCACGGTGACATTCGCCAGTGGCGTCGAGAAGAGCGTGCGCTTCGACACGGTGGCGCAGTCCGGCTCGCCGCCGGATCATCACCTCACCGTCGCGCTGGATCCATCGGAGAACCTGGGTGAGCGCAGCGAGCTGAACATTCTGCTGACGGCAGTCAACTATGCGCCGAGCGTGCAGATCCTCACCAGCCAGGCCAATCGCATCGGTACGCTGATCGCGAAGGACGGCGGCACGGTGACGCTGCATGCGATGGTCGAAGATCCGAACGTCGTCGATACGCACACGTTTGTATGGACGTATCCGAGCGGATTGTCGGTGCAGATGTCCGTGGATGGTCGCGAGCTGAGCTTCGATCCCAATACGCTCGCGACGAATCTGCCGAGCTTCACCGTGGTCGCGACCGACAACGGCAACCCGGCACTGCAAGGTCAGGCGCGCACCGACCTCGCCGTGCGCAGTTCCAGCCTCGTGCTGGGCGGCGGCGATGCGAACGGCAATGGCGTGCCGGACATCGATGAGGGTTGGGAAGATTTTGGTAACGGAATTCCGCGCTACCTTGCTCGCATCACGACGCGTAACGTGCTGCCCGAGAACTCGCCGGTGATCGATCAGTACTTGATCGAGAGCGAACCGTTCGTGCGACTGCGTGTCGGCGCGGCGGCGCAGATTTCCGGTGATGGCGGCGCACGCCTCGGTTCCACGGGTATTCCCGCGGACGAGATTGAAAACGTCGGTGGATTCTTCAGCTTTGAAGCGCACTCGCTGGCGACGGAGGGCGCCCAGATCATGTTCGTGATTCCGCAGCGGGCCGGCATTCCCAAGCAGGCGCTGTATCGCCAGTGGGATCAGGACAAGTCGCAGTGGACGACGTTCGTCGAGGACAGTCGTAACAAACTTTACTCGGCGCCCGGCGCGGCTGGGTTCTGTCCGCCGCCGGACAGCAGCGCGTACACCAGCGGCCTGACGCCGGGTCACCTGTGCGTGCGCGTCTCGCTCGAAGACGGCGGCGTCAACGATCTCGACCACAAGTTGAACGCAACCATCATGAGCACCGGCGGCGTCGGCCAGCGTCCGGTGGTGGAAGTCACCGGCACCAGCAGCGGATCGGGCGGAGGTGGAGCGATGGGTCCGTCGATGATGATGTTTGGATTGCTGGCGTTGTTCCGTCTGCGCCGCCGCGCGCTTGGGCTGGCGGCGGTGTTGCTGTTGCCGGTCGTTGCCTCATCGGCAGAGCGCGATGCGGATGAAACATCGCTGCGCGGCTGGATGTTCGGCGGTCATCTCATGAATGTTCGCAACAGCGCCGATGCTGCCGACATGGATGCGCGGCTCGCTCGCCAGGGATATGAAACGCAGACTCGCTTGAGCAACCGGAACCGCTGGGGCGGCATGCTGTTCGGCGGCTACCGCTGGCCGCATCTCGGCCTCGAAGCCGCGTACGTGGACCTCGGCAAGATGACGACTCGCGTCTCTGGCCGCAACGAAGTCAACGACCAATATTTGCTCGCCGTCAGCCGCTCGCACCCGCAGTCCGGCTCCGGCCCGCAGTTCAGCGCCCTCGGCTATTGGCCGCTCGGCGAAAAGCTGGAGCTGGTCGGACGCGCGAGCGCGTTCTATTGGAAATCCAACATGGACGCGCAAGGCCGCCAGCACTACCAGGACGTCAACGATCGCTCGCTCGACCCCGCGTTCGGCTTCGGCCTCAACTACCGCATCAGCCCGCGTTGGATCGCCACCGCCCAGGTCGTTCAATACCGCCTCGCCGGCGAACGTATCGATACATTGTCACTCGGCGTCGTGTATCGGCGCGTCGGGGAGTGATTAGGCGAGCGGCTCGGCTGGCCAAGACGCATTTGAAAATCTTTAAAATGTAGCTACGCTTTGCTACATGAAAGATGCTGTCGTACGGGCGCGTATCGATGCTCAGCTCAAGGCCAATGCTGCTCGGGTGCTGGCCGCGTGCGGCCTGGAGTTGAGCGACGCAATTCGGCTGTATTTGCAGCAAGTGGTGGCCCAGCGGGGCATTCCTTTCGAAGTCTCGGGCGCCAAAGCTGGTGCATCGATGGCTGAATTTCAGGCGATGAAGCGCCAGGCGCAGAAGCGGGATCGTCGAATCGCGAAATCCGCGGACGTGTCCAAGGGCGAGATGCTGCTGCTTCGGCCGGAACGAGTGCGCGGAGCCAAGGTGCGCTGGCCGAAGGCCAGTTTGGTGTGACTGAGGCCACGCGCTTACTGCGGGAAGCGGAACTCACCTCCGGAGAGATTGAGCAAATCCTGAGAGTGTGTGGTTCGCGTGCGCTGCTGGTAGGCGGGCAGGCGCTCGCAACCTGGGCTGTGTACTACGGCATTACGCCGATCGGCGAGCTCTCCCGTGTAGTGACTATGGATGCCGATTTCATCGGGACCGGCGAAACGGCGCAGGCCCTGCCTGCAACGATCGCTTGGCGCTCCCTGGAAGTTACGTAAAGGCACGCTCGATGATTTCGGTCCGCAGGTCGCCAAAGTCTATGCGACGCTGCCGGAGGCCGGCGTCAAACAAATCGATTTTCCTTCCGGCATCGTAGGGCTCGATACCGAGACGATCCGCAAGCGAGCTTCTGAGCTCACGCTGGCGTATGGCACTCGAATCAGGCTGCTGCATCCTCTGGATGTGCTCGAAAGCCGGCTGCGCAACCTCGATGCGCTCTCATCTAAACAGAATGCAATCGGTGTCGCGCAGGCACGCCTGGCGGTAAGCGTGGTTCGAGCATTCATCGAGGATTATATGAATGCTGCCGGCGACCCTCGAACGGTTCGTCAGGCCGTGAAGCGTGTGGAGAAGCTCGCCTTGGATTCCAGGCTCGCACGCGTTGCGTTCACATACGGCATTGACGTGCTCGCCGCAGTCCCCGTCGAGCGCATTGCTTACTCGCGTTTTCGCGAGGAGCAATGGCCCAGGGTTGTAGCGAGGCTCGAAAGCAGGCACAAAAAATTCGCCGCTCTCACGAGTCGTCAAAAAGCACTTGCCGCCAAGCGCGCACCTGGCAGGCGACGCTGAATGCCGGCGGCGGGAAGCGGCAGGGTCCGCTTCCCGCCAACCGTCGATCAATTGACCATTTTGATGCGCTTGGGCTGCGCCTTCGGCTGTTTCTCGATCTTGATCTCCAGCACGCCGTTACGACTGCGAGCTTCGATGCGCTCGGTATCCACGCTTTCGGGCAGGATGAACTGACGATGGAATCGGCCGTGGCCTCGTTCCATCCTCACCGTCACATCCTTCTGGTCCTGT
>CAMLEO010000301.1 GCA_946478975.1 uncultured Steroidobacter sp. | reverse complement strand
GCCTGCAAGGTTCCATTGTCAGCCGCCGGCGAGCGGGTGAAAACGGTGACTTAGTTTTTTGCGCCAGTCCCAGTGGGAGGCGTGGGGGTGAATTGTTGCGTCTAGCGACGCAGGTGCAGGCGCGCACGCAGCAGCCCACTGCCATGGGGGGGCAGAGCAGACATTTGCTGGTTCGTACGCATGGGCCCGAATCTAGCAGGGCCCGGCCGCCGAAGGCAAGGCGCCGGTACGGTAATCCGCTACCGCAGTCACAAACGGGCCGGGAACTGGCTCGCCGGCCTCGGGGTTGGTTCATATATGCCGCCAAGGATATTTCGCAGCATCGTGCTCGCGGCTGCATTGGCCGCAGCCACGGTCGGGCAGCCGGCGCACCCCCAGGCCGCGTATCAAATCGTCTGGGTGGTGATCGGGGAAGCGTCGAGCGCCTCCGACAAAGATTCGGCGCATGCCGGACGCCAGCTGTTCATGGCCTCTGACCTCGTCTCCCGCAGCCTCGCCAACGTCAAAGTCGAGCAGGTCGATGTCTCGCCGACGACCACTCAGATGAATGTCGGCGAGCGCCTGTGTATCGGCAAAATGAATATTCGCGCGCTGGGGCCGGAACACGTGCTGGTCGGCGGCGCGCCGCTCTCCATCTCGATCCGGCAGGATCACAAACAACGGCTCGGCTTGAATCGCAGCAAGCGTGATATTTGCGTGAAGCCGAACGAACCCGGCGAGTATCCGGTGCGACTCACCAGCATGTTGCCGGCGCAGGATGGAACGATGCGCGGCGCGCAAATATTTATTCGGGTCAGCGATCCGGCGGGGCTGGCGACGCAGGAAACAACGTCGTCCGAAGTTCAATAACGACGCCTCTCGATTCCCAAAAAATATTCTTTTTGTTGAAGAATATTTCTGGCAGATCAATCGGCCGACAGGATGCGCACCCAATCTCGGGTGCGATCGCCGAACACCAGGAAATGAGGATTGAGCAGCTCCGCTTTGGTGTTGTAACTCAACCGCGCACCATCCGTCGTAACGACTGCGCCGCCCGCCGCTTCCACCACGGCTTGCGCAGCCGCCGTGTCCCATTCGCTCGTCGGGCCCAGGCGCGGATAAAAATCGGCACTGCCTTCGGCGACCATACAAAACTTCAGCGAGCTGCCACAAGCAACCATCTCGTACGGTTCGAGCTTGGGAAGGAACTTGTCGAGCGAATCGCCACGATGCGAGCGGCTGCCGACGATCCGTAACGGGGTTGCCGCCGGGGTCTTCACATGCAGCTGTTTCGTGCGTTCGCCATTCACATGCTTGAACGCGCCGACGCCGGATTGCCCGGTGTAGGTGGTGCCCGAGACGGGCACGTGCACGACGCCCAACAGCGGCACGTGATCGTCGATCAGCGCGACGTTCACGGTGAACTCGCCGTTACGCGAGACGAATTCCTTGGTGCCATCGAGCGGATCGAGCAGCCAATAACGTTTCCACTGGCGGCGCTGCTCGAACGCGATGTCGCTGTCTTCTTCGGAGAGCACCGGCAGGCCCGGTGTCAGTGCACGCAAACCCTGCACCAGAATCTCGTGCGAGCGCAGGTCCGCCTGCGTCAACGGCGATTGATCGGTCTTGTGTGTGACTTCGAACTGCTCGCCGTAGACGCTCAGGATCGCGTCACCGGCGCGCTGTGCCAGTCGCACCACTTCCGCCATGAAGGCGGGCGCCATCCATTCGGCCTGCGTCACGTGCGCTCCTACAATCCAGAGAGTTCGTCCGCCGGGTACAGCATGCCGGCGTCGCGCAGCTGAGTGAGAATCTGCTCGGCGGCGGCTTCCGGAGAATACAACGCCGTGCGCAAATGAATCTCCGCGTTTTCGGGCGGCTCGTAGGGCGAGTCGATGCCGGTGAAGTTGCGCAGCTCGCCGCGCCGGGCCTTCTTGTACAGGCCTTTCGGATCGCGCTTCTCGGCCTCGGCCAGCGGCGTATCGACAAACACTTCGAAAAATTCTCCCGACTGCATCAGCTCGCGTGCCAGGCGCCGCTCCGAACGGAACGGCGAAATGAACGACACCAGCACGATCAGGCCCGCGTCCACCATGAGCTTGGACACTTCGGCCACGCGGCGAATGTTTTCGACGCGATCGGCATCGGTGAAGCCCAGGTCCTTGTTCAAGCCATGACGCACATTGTCGCCGTCGAGTGTGTACGTATGACGACCGAGCGCATGCAGGCGCTTTTCAACGATGTTTGCGACCGTGGATTTACCGGCGCCCGACAAGCCCGTGAACCACAGCACGCACGCGCGCTGGCCTTTCAGAGCGGCACGAGCTTGTTTGTTTACATCCAACGCCTGCCAATGAATGTTTTCTGCGCGGCGTAGCGCGAAGCTCAGCAGGCCGGCACCGACGGTGTCGTTGGAAATCTTGTCGATCAGGATGAAGCCGCCGGTCTCGCGATTTTCCGTGTAGGGATCGAACGGAATCGCCTGGTCGAGGCTGAGATTACAAACACCGATCTCGTTGAGCTCCAGCTGCTTGGCAGCGAGATGCTCGAGCGTGTTGACGTTCACCTTGTACTTCGGCGCGGTGATGCTGCCGGTGACGGTGCGTGCGCCGAGTTTGATGAGATACGGCCGGCCCGGCAGCATCGGCTCGTCGTGCATCCAGATGATCGTCGACTGGAATTGATCCGCGACCGCCGGCGGCGCTGACGACGTGGCAATCACGTCCCCGCGACTCACATCGACTTCATCCGTCAGCGTGATAGTGATCGACTGTCCCGCGACAGCCGTTTCCAAATCGCCGTCATGAGTGACGATGCGCGCCACTTTGCTTTGACGCCCGGAAGGCAGCACGCGAATCGTGTCGCCTTTGCGAACCACGCCGCTTGCGATCGTGCCGGCAAAGCCGCGGAAATCCTGGTTCGGGCGATTCACCCATTGCACCGGCAAGCGGAACGGACGCTGCTGCAGGTCGTCCTCGATCTCGACGCTTTCCAGATACGACATCAGCGTCGGGCCTTGGAACCACGGGGTCGCAGCGCTGCGTTCGAGCATGTTGTCGCCGCGCAGTGCCGACAACGGCACCGGCACGATGTTGTCGAGCCCGATCTGGGCCGCGAACTCTCGATACTCGGCGACGATGGTGTCGAAGATCTGCTGCGAGTAACCGACCAGGTCCATCTTGTTGATGGCCAGCACCACGTGTTTGATCCCGAGCAGCGACACGATGTAACTGTGGCGCCGGGTCTGCGTCAGCACGCCTTTGCGCGCATCGATCAGGATTACTGCGACATCGGCCGTCGAAGCGCCCGTCACCATGTTGCGCGTGTACTGCTCATGGCCCGGCGTGTCGGCGACGATGAATTTGCGACGGTCGGTCGAAAAGAAACGATACGCCACGTCGATGGTGATGCCCTGCTCGCGTTCCGCGGCCAGGCCGTCCACCAGCAGCGCGAAGTCGAGCTCGCCGTTCTGCGTGCCGACCTTTTTCGAGTCAGCTTCGAGCGCGGTGAGCTGATCCTCGAAGATCATTTTCGATTCGTACAGCAGCCGGCCGATCAAGGTCGACTTGCCGTCGTCCACGCTGCCGCAGGTGATGAACCGCAGCAGGCTCTTTTGTTCGTGCGACTTCAGGTAGGCCTGAATGTCGGTCGCGATCAGGTCGGATTTGTGGGCCATTAGAAATAGCCCTCCTGTTTCTTTTTCTCCATCGACGCGCTGCTGTCGTGATCGATCACGCGGCCCTGCCGTTCGGAGCTGGTGGTCAGCAGCATTTCCTGGATGATGTCCGGCAAGGTGCGCGCTTCGCTTTCGATCGCGCCAGTGAGCGGATAGCAGCCGAGCGTGCGGAAACGCACCGACTTCATCTCGGGCCGTTCGCCGTCGTGGAGCGGCATGCGGTCGTCGTCGACCATGATCAGCGTGCCGTCGCGCTTCACGACCGGACGCATCGCCGAGAAATACAGCGGCACGATGGGAATGTTTTCCAGGTAGATGTACTGCCAGATGTCGAGTTCGGTCCAGTTCGATAGAGGAAACACGCGCAGGCTTTCGCCTTTGTTTTTGCGGGCGTTGTATTGTCGCCAGAGCTCGGGACGCTGACGCTTCGGATCCCAGCGATGCTGGGCGGAACGGAACGAGAACACGCGCTCTTTGGCCCGGGACTTTTCTTCGTCGCGCCGGGCGCCGCCGAAAGCCGCATCGAAGCCGTACTTGTCGAGCGCCTGCTTCAAGCTCTGCGTCTTCATCACATCGGTGTGCACGGCCGAGCCATGCGTGAACGGGCCGATGCCGCGGGCCAGCCCGTCCTGGTTGATATGCACCAGCAGTTCCAGGCCCAGATCGGCCGTGATCCGATCGCGGAACGCGATCATGTCGCGGAATTTCCAGGTGGTGTCGACGTGCAACAGCGGGAACGGCGGCTTCGCGGGATAGAACGCCTTCATCGCCAGGTGCAGCATCACGGAGCTGTCTTTGCCGATGGAATACAACATCACCGGCCGCTCACATTCGGCGACCACTTCACGCAGGATGTGGATGCTCTCGGCTTCGAGCCGTTGCAAATGAGTCAGTCTGGTCATTGCTACCAAGGAGTCCCGGTACTTGTGGATACCGGCTTAGGTTTCAATCCGGTTACGGGCCACGATTGTGCGTGAATGGCTCATAGCTGCATATCGCAACTGGTGCGGCAGCTCGAACCGCAGGTTATAAGGCCGGTCCGTGCCGAAAATCCTAGCGTTTTCAAAAACCGCCGCTTTTTCAGATACATATGCTTACAATCTTGTAACACTACTTTGCCGGCTGCCGTGCTGAACTTCGCTCGCCTCACTGGTACTAATGGCTCATGTCGGCAACCACCCCACACTTTGCTAAGCCACTGCTGGCGCTCGCCGTCGCTGTCACGTTGTCTGCCTGCGCAGTGGGGCCGGATTACCGCCCGCCGCAGCCCGTCACTCCCGATTCGTGGCATCAATTGCCGGCCACCGGCGTGCGTGTGGAGTCCCCCGATGCTCCGTCGCTCGCAGCCTGGTGGACCACGCTGAACGATCCACAACTGAATGAAGTGATCGAGCGGGCGCTGGCCGAAAACAAAACCGTCAAGCAAGCCTATGCGCGAGTCGTCCAGGCTCGGGCGCAGCGTGCGATTGCCGGTTCCGGTTTCTGGCCCAGCATCGATGCGTCCACCGGTGCCACCCACACCGAGTCGGAATCCAACTTCAACGAAAGCGGTGAAGTCGTGAGCACCGTGGGTGAAAGCTACAACGCCGGCTTGAGCACCCGATGGGAGCTGGATTTGTTTGGCGGCCAGCGCCGCTCATATGAAGCGGCCTCTGCGCAGCTTGCTGCCACCGAAGCGGAATTGCGCGACGTGCTGGTCGTGCTGTTGGGCGATGTCGCTTTGAACTACGTCAACGTGCGCACCGCGCAGTCGCGGCTCGACTTCGCCGAGCGCAACCTGGAATCGCAGCGTGAGGCGCTTGATATCACACGCTGGCGAGCCGACGCGGGTCTCACAACCGTGCTCGATGTCGAGCAGGCCAATACCAGTTACCAACAAACGCGCTCGCAGATTCCGTCGCTGGAATCGAGCCTCGTGCAAAGCATGAATCGCCTGGCGGTGCTCACGGGCCAGGCGCCGGGCGCGTTGGAAGATTCTTTGAAACCGCGCAAGGCGATTCCGATCGCACCGGTCGATATCGTTGCGGGGGTGCCGGCCGACGTGTTGCGTCGTCGCCCGGATATTCGCAGTGCCGAGCGCCAGCTCGCTGCGCAGACGGCACAAGTCGGTGTCGCGACCGCCGCTTTGTATCCGAGCTTGTCCTTGACCGGTTCGATCAGCTGGACCTCGCTGACCGCGGGCGATCTGCTCAACGGCAATCGCAACGAGCGCTCGGGCCTGACCCTGAGCCTGCCGATCTTCAACGCCGGCGCACTTCGTCAGAACATCAAAGTTCAGAACGCGCTCGTGACTCAGGCGCTCGCTTCATACGAAGCCACCGTGCTTTCCGCTTATGAGGAAGTGGAGAACTCGCTCGACGCGTGGACCAGCGAGCAGCGTCGTCATGAAGCGCTGGTGCAAGCGGTGGAAAGCGCGCGCCGCGCCGCCGACCTGGCGCTGGTTCAATACAACTCCGGCCTGGTCGACTTTCAAACCGTGCTGAGCGCCGACCGGCAGCTGCTGACGCTGGAAGATTCGCTGGCCATCAGCGATGGCGAAATGACCTCCAACCTGATCCGCCTGTACAAAGCCCTCGGCGGCGGCTGGTCGGTGTTCCCGACTGCAACCTCCGCGAGCTAACTTGCATCGTCGTACCCATGGATACCGAAACCAGCAATTCCACCGACGTGTCGCGCACTTTGCGTGACGGGCTCACCGGGCCGCCGGCGTGGCAGAAATATGCGAAGTGGGGCGTGCTCGCCGCCATCGTGCTGCTCGTCGGCTATTTCATATTCGGGCGCGGCGACGGCAAGGCGCCGACGTACATCACTCAAGATGTCACCCGCGGCGATCTGACCGTCACGGTCACCGCCACCGGTAACCTCGAACCGCGCAACCAGGTCGACATCGGCAGCGAGCTGTCGGGCATGGTTTCGAAGGTCAATGTCGATGTGAACGATGAGGTCAAGCAAGGCCAGGTGCTCGCCGTGCTCGACACCACGCGCTTGAAGGCGCAGGTGTTGCAGCAGGAAAGCTCACTCGCGTCTGCCGAGGCGCGCGTGCTGCAAGCGGATGCGACGACGAAGGAATCGAAGGCCAACCTCGCACGCCTGCAAAAGGTGCGGGAGCTCAGCGGCAACAAACTGCCGTCGCAACAAGATCTGGACGTGGCTGAAGCTGCCGTGGCTCGTGCCGAAGGCGAAGCGGCGGCGGCACGAGCGGCCGTCGCTCAATCTCGCGCGAGTTTGGAAGCTGTTCGCACCGATCTCAGCAAAACGGAAATTCGCGCCCCCAGCAGCGGCGTGATCCTGGTGCGCTCGATCGAGCCGGGCCAGACCGTTGCGGCGACCATGCAAGCGCCGGTGCTGTTCATCATGGCGGAAGATTTGAAGAAGATGGAGCTGCACGTGTCGGTGGATGAAGCCGACGTGGGCTCGGTCAACGTAGGCCAGGAAGCGAGCTTCACCGTCGATGCGTTCCCGAATCGCCGCTTCAACGCCCGCATCACGCAGGTTCACTTCGCTTCCAGCAACACCAAGAGCTCTGCCTCCTCTTCGTCTTCCTCCAGCAGCGCGAGCGCGACGTCGACCGGCGTTGTGACTTATGAAACGGTGCTGGAAGTGGACAATCCCGAGCTGCTGTTGCGCCCGGGCATGACGGCGACCGCTGAAATCGTCACAACCAATATTCAGAACGCGCTGCTGGTGCCGAACGCGGCGCTGCGCTTCACGCCTGAAAACCCGAATGCCAACGCCAACAAGTCCGGCAGCCCGTTGAATGCGCTGATGCCGATGCCTCGCTTCCGCATGGGCGGCAACCGCAACGGTCAGCAGCAGGGCTCCGGCCGCCGCATGGGCAAAGCTTATATTCTCGAAGGCGGCAAACCGGCGTTGGTGATGTTTCGTGCCGGCGCGACCGACGGCCGCATGACCGAAGTGCTGCCGTTCGAGCGCAAGCCGGACGTTGCTGCCCGCCAGAACGCGCAAGGCGGCAACGGCAGTCGCATGGGTCCGCCGGGCATGAGCCCGGAAGAACTGCAAAAGGCCTTCGACCGCAAGCTGGAAGAGGGCACCAAAGTCATCGTCGATACCGGAGCGCCCGCGAAGTGACCGGCATGCCCGCCACTCCGACGCCGGTGATCGAGCTGTCGCAGGTCACCAAGATCTATGGCCATGGCGAAGGCGAAGTGCGCGCCTTGCGCGGCATCGATCTGAGCATCCAGCCGGGTGAGTTCGTGGCGGTGATGGGGCCCAGCGGCTCGGGCAAATCGACGTGCATGAATGTGCTGGGCTGTCTGGATACGCCTACCAGCGGAACATATAAGTTTCTTGGTGTGCCGGTCGGCACGATGAACCCGGATCAGCGCGCGTTGTTGCGTCGGAATTATCTCGGCTTCGTGTTTCAGGGCTTCAATCTGCTGAGCCGGACGACGGCGCAGGAAAACGTCGAGTTGCCGCTCGTGTATCGCCATGTACCGAAAGATCAGCGGCGCGCGCTGGCGCGCAAGGCGTTGCAGGAAGTCGGCCTCGGCGGTCGCGAATCTCACGTTCCGAGTCAGCTGTCCGGCGGTCAGCAACAACGCGTCGCAATCGCGCGCGCCATCGTTTCGACGCCGCAAGTGTTGTTTGCTGACGAGCCGACCGGCAACCTGGACACGGCGACCAGTGTCGAAATCATGAAGCTGCTGACCGCGCTGAACGAGCAGCGCGGCATCACCATCGCCATGGTGACGCACGAACCCGATATCGCCGCGTGGACCCGCCGCATCGTGCGCTTCCGCGACGGCCACATCGAAAGCGACCTGGCCAACGAGCCAGTGCGAGAAATGTAATGTTCGGCAACGCCATC
>CAMLEO010000300.1 GCA_946478975.1 uncultured Steroidobacter sp. | reverse complement strand
GCAGGCGCAGCTGCTGAAGCACCGGGAGCAGCTCACCTTCTATCGCGGCATCGTGTCGCCGGAAGACGGCATCGGCGGGCTGCGCATTCAACGTTTCCAGGTGCTGCCCGGCGCGGGCGAGCATCAATTCCGTCTGCGTCTGGTGCTGGTGCAGTCGATGCGCCAGGAAGCGGTGGTCTCGGGCTCGGTGGTCGTACAGATCGAAGGCGTTCGCGACAACAAGCCGGTGCAGCTGGCCTTGAATGACGCGATCGCTCAGCCGGCTGGCGCTGCGCGTGCCGACGGGCAGCTGCCGTTCCAGTTCCGCTATTTCCAGAATCTCGAACAGGACATCGCATTGCCTCAGGGCTTCGAGCCCCGCGCGGTCAATGTCGAGGTGCGCTCGGGGCGCATGGCGCCTGTGAGAGAATCGTATCCCTGGCGGGTCCAGGCAGAAGGCTGATGTTCAATCGAAATAAACCCAAACCTCACCGCATCGACACGCTGATCGGTGCCGGCACGCGCATCATCGGCGATGTGCAGTTCGCCGGCGGCTTTCATGTCGACGGCCACATCAAAGGCAATGTCGACGCCCCGGCCGATTCCGGCGCGACCTTGAGCGTCAGCGACAGCGGCGTGGTCGAAGGCTCGGTTGCAGTCCCCAATGTCATCCTCAATGGCATGGTCAAAGGCGACATCCTGGCCCACGAACGCGTGGAGCTGGGCGCCACGGCGCGCGTCACCGGCAACGTGTATTACGCGTTGATCGAAATGGAGATGGGTGCCGAAATTACCGGCAAGCTGATCCACGAGCCCCGCCGCAACACCGGCGCCCGGCACGAGCCGGAGATCGTCCAGCCGACGGCTGATAGCGCCAGCTGAGCCCTTCATAGCCAAGCTGGCTTGGACCGGTGCGTCTGGGCCGTTACACTTGATTTGGGCCTAGTTGCCCCCAACAGCGTGGACCCATGAGCATCGAATCCGCCTCGTACATTCCCCCTGGTTCGCAGGCCGGCGCCCCGCCTAGCCTGGTGTTTACCGACGCTGCTGCGGCCAAGGTCAGCGAGCTGATCCGTGAAGAGGCCAACCCGAACCTGAAGCTGCGCGTGTTCGTGCAGGGCGGCGGTTGCTCCGGCTTTCAATACGGCTTCACGTTCGATGAGAACCTCGAAGAAGGCGACACGCGCGTCGAGAACGGCGGCGTGACGCTGCTGATCGATCCGATGAGCATCCAGTATCTGGCCGGGGCCGAGATCGACTATCGCGAAGACATCGAAGGCGCGCAGTTCGTGATCCGCAATCCGAACGCGCAGACGACCTGCGGCTGCGGCTCATCGTTCTCGATGTAAAGCGCCTTCCCGATGGCGCGCAAAGTCCCAGAGGTCATCGCGGCCGTCGATCTGGGTTCCAATAGTTTTCACATGGTCGTGGCCCGTCATTCGCACGGGCAGCTCATCATTCTCGATCGCTTGCGCGAAAGCGTGCGCCTCGGCGCCGGGCTCGATGAGCAAGGCCGGCTGAAGCGCGAAGCCATCGATGTCGCGCTCGCGTGCCTCGAACGTTTCGGTCAGCGCCTGCGCGACATGAAAGCCGAGAGCGTGCGTGTCGTCGGCACCAACACCTTGCGCAAAGCCAAGCGCAGAGGCGCGTTCTTGGACCGGGCCAGCGATGCGCTCGGTCATCCCATCGAAGTCATCTCCGGTATCGAAGAAGCGCGCCTGATTTATCTCGGCGTCGCCAACACGATGCCGAGCGAACCGGGTCGTCGACTCGTCGCGGACATCGGCGGCGGCAGCACTGAAATCATCATCGGCGAAGGGCTGCACGCGCGAAAGCTCGAAAGCTTGCACATGGGTTGTGTGGGCATGAGCACGCGCAGCTTTGGCGACGGCGTAATCACCGAGAAGCGCATGAAGCGCGCGCGCCTCGCGGCCCGGCTCGAACTCGAACCGGTGCAAGCGACCTTCAAGAACTATGGCTGGGATCAGGCCGTCGGCTCGTCAGGCACGATCCGAGCAGTGAGCGACATTCTGCGCACGCGAGGCAACGGCGATGGCTTGATCACGCCTGCTGCGGTCGAAGCTTTGATCGACCAGATGCTTCGCGCCGGCGAGCTTGCGAAGATGCGTCTGCCTGGACTCACCGAAGAGCGACTGCCGGTGTTTCCCGGCGGCGTCGCAATTCTCGCGGAGATTCTCTCCGTGCTCGACATCAAGGCGATGAGAGCGGCCGAAGGCGCGTTGCGCGAAGGTTTGCTTTACGACCTCGTCGGACGCTTCACCGATGAAGACGCGCGCGTGCGCAGTGTGCGCGCCATGCAAGGCCGATATCACGTCGATGTCTTGCAAGCATCGCGAGTGGAAGCGACTGCGCTGGATTTCCTGCGTCAGACTCAAACGGAATGGTCGCTCGACGATCAGTTCGCCGAGGCGGTGTTGTCGTGGGCCGCGCGATTGCACGAGATCGGCCTCGATGTCTCGCATTCGCACTACCAGAAGCATGGCGCGTATCTGCTAGAGCATGCCGACATGCCGGGTTTCCCGCAGGAAGAGCAGAAGATCCTGGCGTCGATCGTCGGCGCGCATCGTCGCAAGCTGCAGCTCGAAGCGCTGCAGGACCTGACGCCGCCATGGCACATCAAAGCGCAGTTCCTGATCGTGATTCTGCGGCTCGCGGTGCTGTTGCATCGGGGGCGCAGCGCTGAAGTGCTGCCGAAGATCGAACTGCAGCCCAAGGCGCGCTCGCTCGACATCGCATTTCCGAAGGGCTGGCTGGACAGTCACCCGCTGACGGCGGCCGACCTCGAAAATGAAATCGAGTATCTGAAGGCCGCCAACTTCCGTCTGCGCGTCAGCTGACGGTGTTATCCGAGTATCGCTGCAGTAACACGCGCTGAGCGCTGACGGGCATCGCGTCGATGCAGCCGGCGCGCTCGTAGCTGCCGTCCGGCTTCAGCACCCAAGCCTGCTCGTTGTCGGCGAGATACGTTTCCAGATCCTCGACGATGCGATCGCGGTGCTGCTTGCGCTCGATCGGAAAGCACACTTCGATGCGGCGGAAGAAGTTGCGCTCCATCCAGTCGGCGCTGGCGCAGAAGATCTCCGGGCTGCCGTCGTTGTGGAAGTAATAAACGCGTGAGTGTTCGAGGAACCGACCGATGACCGAGCGGACGGTGATGTTCTCGGAAATCCCTGGCATCCCGGGCCGCAGAGCGCAGATTCCGCGCACGATCAGATCGATCTTCACGCCCGCCATCGCGGCTTGATACAGCGTCTGGATGATCTGCGGCTCGATCAGCGCGTTCATCTTCGCGATGATGCGGGCCGGTTTGCCTTCGCGTGCAAACGCCATCTCGCGGCGAGTCTTTTCCAGCAGGCCTTCATGCAATGTGAATGGCGACTGCAGGATCTTTTGCATCGTCGCTGCGCGCGTCGGGCTGGTCAGCTGCAGGAACAGCTCGTGCAGATCCTCGCCCATCGCCTCGTCGCACGTGAACAGACCGTAGTCGGTGTACACGCGTGCGGTGTTCGGATGGTAGTTGCCGGTGCCGAAGTGGCAGTAACGGCGCAACTTGCCGCGTTCACGACGCACGACCATGATGATCTTCGCGTGCGTCTTGTATCCGACGACGCCATACATGACGTGCGCGCCGGCTTCCTGCAGACGAGTCGCGAGCTGAATGTTGGCCGCTTCATCAAAGCGCGCCATCAGCTCGATGATCACCGTCACTTCCTTGCCGGCGCGCGCCGCGTCTACCAGCGCGTCGACCACCGGCGATTGCGGGCCGGTGCGATACAACGTCTGCTTGATCGCCAGCACGTCCGGATCGCTCGCCGCCTGGCGCAACAGGTCGATGACTGGCGCAAACGCTTCGAACGGATGATGCAGCAGAATTTCGCCCTCGCGCATCACCGAGAAGATGTCTTCTTTCGCGACCAGGCGCTTGGGAATGCACGGTGTGAACGCCGGATACTTCAGGTCCGGACGATCGACCAGGTCGTAAATGGCCATCAGCCGGTTGAGATTCACCGGGCCGTTCACCTGGTACAGGTCGTCGCGCTTGAGCGCGAAGTGACGCAGCAGGAAGTTGGTGATGTCTTCCGGGCAGTCGAGCGATGTTTCCAGGCGCACGGCCGCGCCGTAACGACGTTGCGCAAGCTCGCCTTCGATCGCGCGCAGCAGGTTGTCCACTTCTTCGTCGTCGACGAACAGGTCGCTGTTGCGGGTCACGCGGAACTGCCAGGTGCCTTCGACCTTCATGCCGCTGAACAACTGCGAGATGAAGGTGGAAATGCACGCGGACAAGAACACGAAATACGTTTTGCCAGGCTCGCCCGGCGACGGCGGCAGGCGAATGATTCGTGGCAGTGAGCGCGGCACTTGCACGACTGCAAGCTCGGTGTCTCGGCCGAACGCGTCTTTGCCCGAGAGCCGCACGATGAAGTTCAGGCTCTTGTTTTGAATGCGCGGGAACGGTCGCGCCGGATCGAGGCCGAGCGGCGTGAGCACCGGCTCGACATCTTTGGCGAAGTATTCGCCGATCCACTTGCGCTGCTCGGGCGTGAGCGTTTTCGCATTCACGAAGTGGATGTTTTCAGCCGCGAGTGCGGGGAAAACCATCTGGTGCAGCAGCTCGTACTGATCTTTCACCAGCGCAGCGGCGCGCTCGTGAATGGCGGCCAATTGCTCCGGCACCGTCATGCCATCGGGCCCGCCGGCGAGCGAGCCGAGCTCCTGTCGCTGCTTCAGGCCGGCGACGCGGATCTCGAAAAATTCATCGAGGTTGGAGCAGGAGATGCCGAGGAAGCGGATGCGTTCGAGCAGCGGCAGGCGCTCGTCATGAGCTTGCGCCAGCACGCGCTGGTTGAAATCCAGAAACGACAGCTCCCGATTGATGTAGTGCTCGGGAGCCTTCAAATTCACATCGAGCATGAATGCCGCCACCAGACGTCACAAAGAACCCGGGGGGCATCGAGCTTACTACGGCCGCAGCGGCGCTTGTGTTACATGCTCGGTAGGGCAGCAACCTGCGCTGCGCCGGCACGATCCAGCTTGGCCAGTAGTTGCCCCGAGCGCGTCACAAACTCGGCGCGATACTGATCGGAGATCGGAGCAGCGTTCGGCAGCAGCACGGTGCGCGGGTTCTTGTGTACGCCGTTCACCAGATATTCGTAATGCAGATGCGGACCGGTCGCGGCGCCAGAGCTGCCGACATAACCGATCGTCATGCCCTGACGCACGCGCTGGCCATTGCGCAGGCCGTTCGCGAAGCGCGACATATGACCATAGAGCGTCTCGACGCCGCCGCCGTGTTCGAGCTTCACAACGCGACCGTAACCACCCTTGATGCCCACGAACTCAACTTTGCCGTCACCGGCGGCTTTGATCACCGTGCCGGTCGCAGCCGCGTAGTCCACACCTTTGTGCGCGCGGATGGTGTTGAGGATCGGGTGCAGGCGCTTCGGGTCGAAGTTGGAGCTGATGCGAGTGAACTCAAGCGGTGCGCGCAGGAACTGGCGACGCATACTGCGGCCGTCCGGCGCGAAGTAGTCAGCGACTTTGCCGTCCGCCGATTCGAAATAAACCGCGCGGTACGTCGTGCCGTTGTTCACGAAGTCCGCGGCGAGAATGCGGCCATTGCCGATGAATTTGCCGTCGCGATACTTCTGTTCATACACCAGGTTGAACGTGGCGCCCGGTTGAATGTCGAGCGCGAAGTCGATTTCCCAACCGAAGATGTCGTTGGCCAGCTGCAGGATCATTTCCGGGCTGACGCCAGCGGCGCGAGCGGCGGCGAACAACGAAGAGTCGATCGTGCCATGCGCCTGCACTTGCTGAATGTCGAGCGGCGTCTCGATGACTTCGAGGTTGAAGCCTTCGTTGGCGCGCGTCACCGAGAGCACTTCAGTTTCGCTGATGCGCCGGGTGAGCGATTGCACCAGGCCGTCGTCATGAACCAGCGTAATCGTGTCGCCGACCTGCAGCTGATCGAGCCGGCCTTGCATGCCCGGCACGCCGCGAATGCTGGCGAGATCGGTCAGACTCAGCTTCAGTTGGCGGAAGATGCGATCCATGGTGTCGTTCCGGCGCACGACGAATTCCACTGTGTCGCCCAATAAGGAAGGCGGCGGCGCGACCGCGGGCAGAGCCACCTTGTCGATCTCGATCGGCGGCAGGTCTTCCAGGCTGATCGGCTGACGCGACGACACCAGCGCGGTGTCGCGAGTGGCCACGCCATAGGCGATGAGGCCACCAATCAGCGGTAACAACAGTCCCGAAACGAACCAGCGGGCGTGAGTCGAAGCGCGCGTCGACACGGGCTTGTAGTCAAACGCGGTTCTGGAAGAGGAGGTTGGCTGTAGTCCCAGTTGCCTAAGCTGGCGCATACCCAGTCGTGCCCAATAGTGTGCAATTAGTTAAAGTAAACGAACCCGATCGCAATTTGAACAATCGTGCCGCTGCCGTCAACCAAAAAAAACCATGGCCGTGTCATTTCGGTTCCCGTAGCCGAACTGAATCAGAGCCACTAGAGTCGCGGGCGGTCGAACTTACCGTGCCCTTCGTAGCACGATGGAAATCCGATGCTCTCTGCCGAACAACAACTCGCCGAACTGAAACGTGGTACGACCGAGATCCTGCTGGAGTCGGAACTACTGACCAAGTTGCGCCGGGGAAAACCGCTCAAGATCAAAGCCGGATTCGATCCGACCGCGCCCGATCTGCATCTGGGCCACACAGTGCTCATCAACAAGATGCGTCGCTTTCAGGATTTCGGCCACGACGTCATTTTCTTGATCGGGGATTTCACCGGTCAGATCGGCGATCCGACCGGGCGCAACGCGACTCGTCCGCCGCTCACCACCGAGCAGATCCAGGCCAACGCCAAGACCTACCAGGAGCAGGTGTTCAAGATTCTCGACCCCGAGCGCACGCGCGTGGTGTTCAACTCTGAATGGTTCAACAAGATGGGCGCGGCTGGAATCATTCAGCTCGCGGCCCGGCACACCGTCGCGCGCATGCTGGAGCGAGACGATTTCAGCAAGCGCTATAAGAACGGTCAGCCGATCGCCATCCACGAATTCCTGTATCCGCTCGTTCAGGGTTACGACTCGGTGGCCTTGCAGGCCGACGTCGAACTCGGCGGCACCGATCAGAAGTTCAACCTGCTCGTCGGTCGTCAGCTTCAGGAAGCGTACGGGCAGGAGCCGCAGATCGTACTGACGATGCCGCTGCTCGAAGGGCTCGACGGCGTGAACAAGATGTCGAAGTCGCTCGGCAACTACATTGGCGTCACCGAAGATGCAGACAGTATGTTCGGCAAGCTGATGTCGATATCCGACGAGCTCATGTGGCGCTACTTCGAGCTGCTGTCGTTCAGGTCCAATGCGGAGCTCGAAGGACTGCGCAAGCAACTCGCCGAGGGCCGCAACCCGATGGAGATCAAATTCGAGCTTGCACTCGAAATCACCACGCGCTTTACCGGGGCTGCCGCAGCCGAGCAGGCCCGTCAGAATTTTTCCTCTCGCAGTCAGCGGCGAGAGGTTCCTGAGGACATCGAGACCAAGACCGTCGAGATCGAAGGCGAGAGCATCGGGCTCGCCGCGCTGCTGAAGCAGGCGGGACTCTCTGAAGGCACGGCAGCCGCAAACAGATTGATTCAGGGCGGCGCAGTTCGCATCGATGGTGAGAAGGTCGAGAACATCAAGACGACGCTCACGCCGGGGCCTGCGAAGCTGTTCCAGGTGGGCAAGCGCTCGTTCGCTCGCGTAGCGATCGTGCGGCGCTCGAATTGAGTTAAATCCCGCTCCTTCGCTTAGCAGATCCGCAACTCGTTGTGTGGGGCAACCAACGCCTCACACAGCAAAAAAATTTAGTCGTTCACCCGGCCTTTGCTCTTGCAAATTCACGCGGTGGCCACGAAATGAGGCTCGCGCGCAACGCCGTTTGGCGCGCACAAATGTAGCGCGAAAAAAAATTTCAGACAGGTGTTGACCCACTGAAACCTATGAGTAATATGCGCCCCCTTCGCAGCGGGCGCCGGTTGAAAAACGGGCTGCGAAGACACTGATTCGACGGGCCGCCAACACTTCGAAAATAAAAATTCGAAGGGGGTTGACGGCCAGAAACGAGACAGTAAGATGCGCCTCCCTCGCAGCGGATGCCGCTTCAAAAACGGCGCCGCGAAGTGGACGCGGGGAGCTTGATTCGACGGGTTGATCGCCTCGAAATAAAAAACGAGGGGGTTGACGAAACGAAAAAAGCGAATTAAAGTTCCGCTTCTGCCTGCAGCGAAAGCGCAACGGCAGACACCGAAAGCCCAGCGCACCGGTGACGCTCTTTAAAAAGTTAAACAGATAATTTGTGTGGGGACTCGCGTCGGTTCGTTGGCGAAGCCAACTTCGACGATGAGTTACCAAATTAGCCAGTAGAGCTTGTTTGGATAATCTCTTCGTTAAACTTGATAGGTCTCAAAGCCTTTAAGTGAAGAGTTTGATCCTGGCTCAGATTGAACGCTGGCGGCGTGCCTAACACATGCAAGTCGAGCGG
>CAMLEO010000299.1 GCA_946478975.1 uncultured Steroidobacter sp. | reverse complement strand
ATGCGCTCGGCATCTTTGTCTCGCGACGTGTCGTCGACATCGCCAGCGCCGCGGAACGCGATGACGCGCACTTGCAAGCGGCCGGTCTCTGGTTTGCCGCCCACTTCAACGCCGTAGCCGGGTTGCGTCGGCCGCTTCACGACTACGCGGCCCGCTTTCACCCAAGCGGTCTCCAGGCCTTCATTCACTTGATAGCCCAGCTTCGCCAGGCCTTTTAAAACAGCCGCGCGACGAGCCTGAGCGGCCAGCGATTCGCGTTCGGATGCGAGCATCGCGACCGTCGCTGTTTCCAGCTCGGCTAATGCTGGCAGGTCCCCATCGACGGCGGTGAGGAGATGGGTTGCACGTTCGATTGCGTTGGCAGAGCCGATAGTTCGCAGCTCTTCTGCCAAGGAGCGCAGCCGTGCCTTCAAAGCGTTTCGATCCCGTGCTCGCTTGACGAGTGCTGCGAGCTCCAGCGTCAGGCTGTCCAAGAGCATGGCTCGGCGTTGCGGATCCGCACTCTCGTGCTCGGCAGCTTCGAGCTTTGCTTCCAGCTCGGACACTGCTGCGGCGTCGAGCAGGAATGAAAGCTCGGCGAGCTGCTTCTGGATCCTGGCAGTTTCTGCGTCGGCGGCCGATGGATGTTCGGCCAGCCATTGTTCGAGCGACGGCTCGTTGTCGCTTTCTTTCAGCTTCTCGGCCAGCTCGCGTTGCGCTTGGGTGATGTTGTTTTGATTGGCTGTGCTCGGTGCTGCGCGCATTTCGGCTTCGATACTTCGAGTGCGGCTACGGATGCGACGTTTCAGCGCTTCGCGATTGACCGCCTCGGTCTGGCGTCTTTCTTGCTCGCGCTGAACGAACTGCGTCTCCCTGGGGGCGTCGCGCTCGATCTGATCGAAACGATCGGCAGCAAGCGCCTGTTTCAGTTCGTCGCTGCGCGCACGCATCGCTCGTACGTCGGCTTCACTCAGCGTGCCGCCGCGTCGAGCCGCTCGTTCCCATTCCTGCAGCGCCGCTTCGAGACGGGCGATGAGTGCCGAACACGTAGCGACGCGTTCTTCCCGAGTGACGACTCGCACGACCTTTGGACCGCTCACGCCGATCTCCTATCCCAGAGCTTCTCGTACTGCCGCCTGAAGTCGCGCCTGTTCCGCTGCACGATCGGCGTACCAGCCGTGCGAAGAAACTCGATGCACTCTGGCGATGGTGTGGCCGAGCAATGTCGGTCGCCAGACTTCGCGCGCTCGTGCGTCTTGCAGCAGCGGATGCCGAGGCGCATCGCATTCGATACCTAAACCGTACAGTCCCGTGCGCGAATCTTCCACGACCAGGTCGAGACCGAAGACGCTGGTGTCCTGCAGGGCCACCGCTCGATGTCCGAGGCCGCGCACGAATTCGATGACGGTGCGGAGGAATCCATCCAGCTCGTTGCGACGTTGCCTCGGTCCGGATTCATTGCGATCCGCAGCGATGCGAGACAAGAGGGCGCGACTGCCTTCTAGCTCGCCCGCGGAGGTTGCGCGTGCATATTCGAGATATGCTTGCAGAAAGTCTCGCGCCGATACGGGCGCCCGGCGAGTGGTCAACAGATCGGAAACCTGCGCGACCGGAATCGAGGTGACGAGCACGACTCGTTCCTTCGCGCGAGTCACCGCCACGTTCAGCCGGCGTTCGCCGCCGACCTGGCCGAGCACGCCGAAATTGCGGCGAAAGATGCCTTGCGGGTTGTGGCCGAACGTCGATGAAAACACGATCACGTCGCGCTCGTCGCCCTGCACGTTCTCGACGTTCTTGACGAAAAAGCGCATGTCCTGCTCGTCGACCACACGCTCACGTTCCAATGTGAGTGCATCCCGGAACGCCGGATCCGCTTCGGCACGCGCTTCGAGGCGATCTTCGATCAGATCGGCCTGCTTGCGATTGAAGGTGACCACGCCGCACGATTTTCGGCGCTCGGCCGGCACCGACCACAGCTGCTTGAGCACATCGACGACCCGGTCGGCCTCGGCGGAGTTCATCTGATCTTCGTACACGCCGTCGGCTCGCAACACCTGAATCGGCCGGTCGTTGCGAATCTTGTCGTCCGGATGCCGCACTGGAATGTGCAGATGATTGCCGTAGAACGATGCATTCGAGAACGCGATCAGCTCGCGATACGCGGAGCGATAGTGAATCTTGAGCGTGGTCGTCGGCAGCGTCGATTTCGCGAGCTGCAGCAGGTCGGGGCAGTCCTTGATCTCCGCACGATTCCAGCTGAGCGCGCCTGCGGCGCTGTCGCTGCCGTCGTTCGCGTCATCGGCGCCGTCGGGTTCGACGATCTCCTGTTCGTCGTTGTCGATGCGGCTGGCAAAGAACGATGTCGGCGGCATCTGCTTTTCGTCGCCGCTCACGACCATCACACGCGCCCGATACAAAGCCGGCACGGCGAACTCGACCGGCATCTGCGAAGCTTCGTCGAAGATCACAGTGTCGAAGAGCCCGGGCGTCAGCGGCAGCAGACGGCTGGCAACGTCCGGATTCATCAGCCACACCGGACGCAGCACCGTCAGGCCCATTTCCACGCCGCGGCTCAGGAACTCACGCAGACGCCGGGCTCGTTGGCCACGCAGTCGCGTGATGTCCTCCCACGCACGCGCCGAGGCAATACGCGATGTATCGATGCCGTCCACGAGCAGCGTTCGGTTGGCGTCTCGTAACTTCGCATCGATCTCACGCAGAGCGTTTCTTTTTGCGTCGAGCTCGCTTCGCTCGGTGGTGAGCACGGGATGCGTGCTTTCAATGCGCGCCTTCCAGGCCAATCGCGCTTCGCGAGCAATCGTGTGTCGAATGATCGCGTCCAAATCAGATTCAGGAACGCGCTCCAGCGTAGCTGCGTGAGCACGCAGGCACGCGAACACTGCTCGTGCATGTTCCGACAGCCCAGCCGCCTGCACGCGGAAGCGTTGATATGCGCTCAGCGAAGGCATCGCCGCCATGACCGCGCCGATGGCTTCTCGATTGCTGCTGTCAGCGTCGACCGCCCGAAGCCGTGACGTCCGCCAGCTTTCATCCAAATAACTGCTGATGTTTGCAAGTGCGGCTGCCGAGCGGGCACGCGCGACCTGACGTTCGCAGCCCTGCGTCACGCGAGCGGCAAATTCTTCGAATGCCTCGCTCGTGCCGACGCGCAATGTTTCGATTGCTGCCGTCGGACATGGGCCGGCCTGCACGTGCCCGATGTGCCGCTGCACGTCGCTCAATTGCCGGGCCAGGTCGATCGCAAGCTCGTCGAGCGCCACCTTGGAATGCTGATCCACGCTGCCGTGGTCGGGATACAGCTGAGCAACCAGCTGGCTCAACTTCGTTCGCAGCGGACGCACCGCTTGCTCGTGCCGGACGGCTGCGCTGAACTGGCGCGGGGCGATTTCTGAGATCGCATGTTTGCTAAAGAAACCATGCAACCGACGTTTGCTCAGCCAGCGTCCCAGCGAGAGTCGCGCTAAAAACGACTCTGGCTCGTCGCTGAGCTGTTCTGCCGCTCGTCGCAGGGCGCGCAGTGTGTTGTCGCCGCTGCCAGTCAACTGTACGCGGACGGCTTCAGTCGTGATCTCGCGAATGTCGGCCAGCTGGCGTCGAATTTCGGCGATCTCAGTGAGCAGCTGGGCGCCTTCGGAAGTACCGTCCGCTGTTTCGAACAAAGGCAGCCAGCGGCTCAGCTGCTCGCGTGTTCGTGCTGGCAGCGTTCGAAACAGCGGGCCGTACGTCTCGAACCAGGCGCGAGCGTCCGCCGCATCGTTCACTCGAAGCGCGGAGCTCGTTCGATCGATGATGGTATCTCGCTGCATTTCAGCAGCGGCGAACGCATCGAAGCCGGATTTGAAGGCATTGAGTGCGCCTATGTCAGGTCCGAATGGAGTGAGCGCCGCTAGCGCGCTGCCTTCGTACTTCGCTGGCAGCCAATGCCGCCCCAGCGGTGCGCAGGCATCTTCCAACGCAATCACAGTTTCCAGGTTCAAGGCTGCGAGCACCTGCCGCAGCTCGGGCGCATCGACAGGTCCGGGCGTGCTGTGCTCGATGGATAACAGATCGCCGAGCAGGACTCGATACGTCAGCCCGGTTTGCTCATCGGTCGCATGCAGCGCATAGTGGTGTGCGTCCAGCACTGACTTCAGTGATTCGAGCCGGCTGGCCAGCTGTGTTCGCGTGCGCTTTGTTTGTTCCAGCGTGGTCGACGTAGCGCGAAGCGACTCTAACTGCTCTCGGACGGCGCGCACGACGCGCTCGCGGTCGGAATTCACATCGGTGATCATCACCAAACGATGACCGAAGCCCTCGGCGGTCAGCCGCTTGCGGACCACTTCGAGTGCCGGTTGTTTCTGGCAAACGACCAGCACGCTGCGCTCGCGGCCGATCGCATCGGCGATCATGTTCACGATGGTCTGGCTCTTACCGGTGCCTGGCGGACCTTCGATCACCAGCCCCGGCGCGCGGCGTGCTTCGAAAACAGCATCTTCTTGCGACGGATCGCTGTCGGCAGTGAAGAAACGTTCGATCTCCGGCACGGGCGCAGTGGTCGTCGCGGCGGGCGGCTCTGCCAGTCGCACCGAAGTCGCGAGCGCGGTGGAGGTCGGCGGCACCGTCTTCAGCGCACGCAGATCTTCCACAATTGCCTGGCCCGAGTAGCCGAGATGAAACACGACGGCGGAGCACACCAGTTGTCCCGGGCCGCTCTTCACGCGAGTGTCTTTACCGGGCAATGTGACGAGCGTGCGGCTTTGTGTAGGCGCGAGCGCATTGAATGCGTCCATGAGCTCCGCCGCGGTCAAGCTCTGCCGTCCCAGCAATTCGTTGGCGAGCCGTTGCCACTCTTGTGACACATCGGAGCCCACCAGCGCGTCGAGCGCGGGATTCAGGCGGACCTCTTCTCGGTCTCGATCGAAGCCGAGAGAAACACGTCCGGAGGCGCCGACGGTCGGCTGCAGTTTGACCGGCCAGAGCAGGACTGGAGCGATTCGCGGTCGCACCGACGCTCGCGCGTCCTGCATGAGCAGGAACGGGAAGCCGAGATACAAACCATCGATGCCGCTGTCGCGTCGATATAACGTCGAATGGCTGTAGAGCCGTCGGACGCGGCTTTCGAGCAGGCTGTCGCCCGCGAACGCGGCCGGGTCGACTTCAAACATTTGCTCGCCACGCACCAGAAGGCGATCGAGCAGCGACACCGCCGAAATGCGCGGAGTGTGAAATTCGGTGAGGTCGATGCGAGCAGAGGTTTTGCCCACGACCATTCGGGACAGCGGGCCCCGCTGGACAGCGCTTGCCAGGCGTCGCGCAAAGAAATCGAGCAAGGTCGCGATGTATTGCTGGCCGGGCGGTTCGTGCCAGATGTCTCGTGGCGCAGCCAGTACGACCAGCGTACGTGCCAGCGACAGCCGTCGCTCCAGTCGAAACTGATCGACCCATTCATCCAGGCGGGCGAGGCCGCTGCGAACGAATCCGGCGATCCGCTTCTCCAGCAGCTGATAGATGTCGATGCGAGGCAGCTGCAGCTGAGCTGCGGCGGCTTCGCGGTCGAATGTTTCCAAACCAGCCTGCATCGCGTGCCGGGCCGCGTCGTTCAATACTTCATTCGGCGTGCGGAACTGACCGACGACTGCGGACAACAGCAGAATCAAATCTTCCTCGCTGGCCTGGCGTCGTTCCATCATCGCCAGCAGCGCGGGATGGTCCGAATCCGGCAGCTGCACGCGCCGCTCCGTCCACAAAGCGGCCAGGCGACTGCGAGATGTCGCCAGTGCATGCACTCGAAAGTCATGTTCGTTCAACTCGATGTCGAGTTGACTGGCGCGTTCGCGGACCGACGCGAGGCGCAGTGCCAGTCGCATCAGCCAGGGTTCTGCATCCATGCGCTGCAGAAGCTCCGGCACCGGGCCGCACAGCAGGGAATAGCCTTCGTCGAGATGATCGAGCAGCCAGCCGGGCGTGACGATTTCGCCTCGACACAACAGTGGAATGGCCGGGTTCAACTGCTTCAACGCCAGCGCCAGGCGAAAGTCGTCGGCGAGCCCTTCGATGCGCACGAGGTCCCGCAGCCAGGCGGTGATGCCCGCATCCACGCCCGAGTCTTGCGCCCACGTAACAATCGCGCCACGCATCAGCAGATCGCGGGCTTCGTTCCATGCGTCTTTGTTTGCTGCCGCGAGTGCCAGGGAAGTCGCTGACGTGTGCGCACGGCCTGCCAGCGTTATTCCGCGACCCATGCGAGCAACTGCATCTGGCGCCAGCGCCGACAGCGGCACAGCAGGCGATTCGCCAGCGAGCCAACGCGACACTTCGGGCCAGCCCCAGCGCTCACGTCGATCTCTTGCCAGCAGGCCACGCAGCAGCAACTGCAAGCGAGCATCGATGTCGTTCGGTATCGGTGCGCCGTTGGTCAGCACTTGAATCAGGAACGCCTGATCGTTGATGCCTGCGAAACAGGCGCCGCGCGTGATCTGTTCGAGCAGCACCATGCCGAGGCTCCACCAGTCCGAAGCCGCAGCGACACCGCCGGCGATGCCTTCAGGCGAGGTGTAGCGCGTCGTTTCGAGCGGCGAGACCACATCCAGATCGAATTCGGACAAGCGCGCCGAGCCGAAGCTGGTAATCACCAGGTCGAGTGGATCGCGCGTGCGGACGACGATGGAGCCGGGACGCAGGTCGCGATGCCTCAGCCCGTGCTCGGCGAAACAATGCAGTGCTGCGCCGATTTCGCTCACCACGCGCGAGACGGTCGCCAGATCTTCGGGCAGCAGGCCGAGATCCGCGAGCGTGCCGCCGGTCAGTTCTTCCGTGACTTCGAACGCGCGACCGTTCCATCGTCCGGTTTGAATGACTTCAGGAACGAAGTCTCGCGGCAGGAGACGCAGCACTTCATACACTGCGGGATCCGGTTCGCTGCCCTCGCTATAAAGCGTCATGACGGCCTGGTAGCCATCCGTCGCCCGCGTCACGATGAATCTTTCGCGAACCCGACTCGACGACTGCAGCGCGCGTCCGCGTTGCCAACCGTCGATGTCGGAGGATGTATCTGCAGTCGTCGCAGGCTCGGCTGCCGTCGTCGCAACGTCGGCACCGCATTGTGAGCACATGAGATCGCCCGCACTCATCGGATGACCGTTGGTGCAGACTGGACCGGTCGGCAGCGGCCGCGCTGCTCGACGCTGACCGGCTTCGCTGATCTGGGTGGATGTGAGATCCCAGTTGCATTGCTGGCCGTCGATCTCGCCTTCGCAATACAACTCTCGGAGCTCACGCTCCGTATGGCAGTTGGGGCAGATGCGAACCTGGGCCGCCATGATCAGACGCTGCCCTCGGTGAGCGAGATGCTATGACCCGCATCGGCCAGCACCGCTCGCAATCGGGCGAGATCGCCGCGCCCGGGAATTCCCGCGAACCACACAGTGCCGTCCGGATCGAACATCACATCCAGCGTGCGATCTTCGTCACGCATCGGCCGCTCGATCGTCGCGAGCTCACGGGCGCCGAGCGGCGTCAGCAGATGTAACACCTGGTTGTCGCTGCCGCGTAATGCGCGTGTTTGCGGCGTCGATGCTTCAAACGGCTCCGACATCAAGCCATCGATCAGGCCGGGATTGGCATCGAGCCAGGCACTGATGCGCTCGAAGTGATATCCCGAATACAACAGAATCGATACAGACGTTCGACTGCGCAGCCCTGTGAGCAGCGCACGCAAAGCTTCCGGCTGGTCGAAAGGTTCGCCGCCCGAAATCGTGATGCCTTCTGCGTGTGGCAGCCACTCGTGCAGGGTGTCCATGATCTGCGCAACGGTCGTGATCCCGCGGCCAGTCGGCCACGTATCGACCGAGACGCAGCCGGGACAACGAATGGAACAACCTTGAAACCACGCGCCGATGCGTCGCCCGGGCCCGAGCGTCGTGACCGGAAAATGCAGCCGCGAAAGGGCAATGCTCGTCACGCCGCCGGCCTGAGCGCAAGCGTGGTGGTCGTGCCGATGTCGAGTCCGGCGATCTCGAAACGCAGCTTGCCGGGCTCGTGTTCGAACAGGGCGCGGGCGAGCGGATTGGTGAGGTGGACTTCGAGCTGATTGCGAATGCCGCGTCCACCGTTGGAAAGATCCGCAAGGCACACGTTGTTCAGCTGCTCGCGCGCGGCCGGCGCGATAGAAACATCGTAGCCGGCCTCTTTGACGTTGGCCAGAATGCCGCCCAGCATCTGTTCGAAAATCCGGGTCGCGATCTGCGGCCGGATGAAATCGAACACGATGATGTTTTCGCCGATGCGGTTCAGGATCTCGGGCCGGTTGAGCACCACTTTGAAGTGATTGTTGATTTCCGTGCGCACGCGGCTGCGGACTTCTTCGTAAGGTTGTGCAGAGGTGACGTTCGGAACGCGGGCGCCGCTCGCGTCGGTTGAATAGATGCCGAGGTTGGATGTGAACACGATCAACGCTTCGGAGAAATACACGCGGTCGCCGCGGCCGGAGGTGAGCACGCCGTCGTCGAGAATCTGCAGGAACTTATCGAGGATGCGCGGATGCGCTTTTTCGATCTCATCGAACAGCACCACGCTGAAGGGCTTCTCGCGAATCGCGTTGGTGAGCTCGCCGCCGACGTCATAACCCACATAGCCCGGCGGTGCGCCGAGCAAACGTTGATCGGCGTGCTCGGCGCCGAATTCGGACATATCGAAACGAATGTAAGCGGACTCGTCGCCGAACAGCAG
>CAMLEO010000298.1 GCA_946478975.1 uncultured Steroidobacter sp. | reverse complement strand
CGATAGGACGATCGAGCGCAGCCGGCATCATGGGTGGAAACGCTCCTGAACGCATCGAAACCGCGCGGCTGGTATTGCGACGGCCGCAGCGGCGCGATGCGGAAATCATCTTCAGCCGCTATGCCCACGATGCCGACGTAACGCGCTATCTCGCCTGGCCTCGCCATCGAAATCTCCGCGATACCCTGCAATTCCTGGAATTCAGCGACAACGAGTGGGATCACTCGCCGGCGGGCCCGTACCTGATCGAAGCGCGCAGCTCCGGCCAGCTCATCGGCTCCACGGGCATCGAGTTCGAGACCGAATATCGCGCGTCGACCGGTTATGTGCTCGCGCGCGATGCGTGGGGGCAGGGATACGCGAGCGAAGCTTTGTCAGCGATCGTCGGGGTGTGTGGGGCACTCGGGCTGGCGAGGCTGCATGCCATCGTCCATGTCGAACATGCCGCATCACGCCGGGTGCTGGAGAAATGCGGCTTCGCCCAGGAAGGGACGCTGTCCCGGCATACGCTGTTTCCAAACATCGACGCGCGCCGGCCGTTCGACGTCGTCAGCTATGCGCGGGTGTTCGATAGTCAGTACTTGGCGTAGCTTTTTTCTTCGACGATTTTCGAGCCGAGCTTGGTGTTGATGGTTTTCTTCACCGTCGCGCGCTCGTCGTTGGTGAAGTACACCGCGCGGGCCAGTTCGATGAATTCGTGATCGAATTTCTTCTCGCGCTCTTTGTCGCGGATCAGGTCTTCGACGTCCCAAAGTTTCTTGTTGATCTCGCGCAGCAGTTTCCACTCCGCGTCGATGTTCGCATTCGCGAACGCGGAGCTGCGCCACGTTTCCTGCAGCAGCTTCAGCTCGACATTCACGTTCGCGAGCTTGGCGGCATCGCGGATGTTGGCAGCCTTGATTTCCAGGATGGTGAGCTTGTCGATCAGCTCGCCCGGAGAGATGGGAACTTTGATTTCGGCAGTCATGACTTTACTCGTGGGCGGTCAGGCAGGGCCCCAATAGCCCAGGCGCTTACGGATCTTCAGTTTACGCCACCAGTTGCCGGGCTTGCGCTGCGGATTGCGGGCACCGGCGGCGACGAATTCGTCCACCGCGTCCAGCACCCGCTCGCTGGAGCGGCCGTCGCGGTACGGGTGGATGGAATCGGCGTACTCGCGAATGGCGCGCATCAATTCGGGCGGACGGCGCAGGGCGGTTTCGATGGACGGCAGTAATTTGTCCGGCGAGTCGATGTCGATCAGCTGCGGGCCGGGGCGGCGGTTCTTGAACGTTACCACCGGCTTGTACGTCAGCAGGAATTCGTTCAACGCCGAGGAGGTGTCGGAGATCATCATGTCCACCTGCGGGAACAGGTCGAGGATGTTGTCCTCGGTCGCAAAGCGCAGATGCTCATTCTCCAGCGCTTTGTACTTCGCGACCGTCTCCGCCGCGGACTTCGGATGCAACGTCACGATCCAGCGCCAGCGCCCGGAGCGCGACATCTCCTTGATCGTGTCATAAAGAATCGGCGCCGCGCTCCATGAGGGCGAGAACGTCGAGTGATACAAAATCACCGGCTTCTCCCGCAGCGGCGGCGGCTCCGGCAAGCCATGCTCGCGCATGAAGGGATCCAGCTTCGGCCAGCCGGTTTGTTTCACCGAGAAGTGGCCGAGCTCGCGAGCTTTGGCGGTGAACGCTTCGGTGTCCCGCGGGCCGGTGGTGCAATACAGATCGAAGAAGCCGCGAATGTATATATGCCGCGGCTTGCCGGCGTCGAAGCCATGAAACACTTCGACTTTGGCGCCGGGGAAGAAATGCGGCACGGCGTTGCTGGACGTCAGCACCGCGATCGGATTGAACTTGCGAACTTCGGGCGTCGTGCGCAGGAATGTTTCATCTGCGGTCAGCTCTTCGCCGCCAGGACCGTCGAAGAACCACGCAGCCGTGTCGCCGCGAGCGCGAATCGCTGTTTGCAAAGGACGCAAGATCGCGAGCGCGTAGCGCTCCGAACCGTACAAGAGATAGTGCTTGCTCATGCCTGCTCAGGGGTCGAGGCCGTAGCCATGCAGCAGCTGGGCGGCCAGGTCGCGCGACTCCGGGTTGCGGCGCATTTCGTAATAACGCATGCGTTTGTAGACGGCATAAGCCGCCGCCGTCTGCGCGACGATGTAACCGCGCCAGCCGTCCATGAAGGCCAATCGCAACAGATAATCTTTGATGAACGCGGCGAGATAAACAAAGGGCGTCAGCCACATCTGCACCGGCTTGCCGCGGTCGAGCCAGTCGCGCGCCTTCAGCTCGGCGTAGCGCAGCGTCTTCAGCTGCTTGTGAACCAGCGTCGGATTGTTCAAATGAATGAACGGATGTTTGAACGTCGGCGTCGGTCCATCGAAGCGCAGCGACTCGTGTACGCGAACGTCCGTCCAGCGAGCGCGGCCGCGATGATAGAGACGGCCCATGCGTTCCCCAACCATCGGTCGGTACCAACGCATCGGCGCGCCCATGTACCAGGTCTGGCGACGGAGGATTGCGCCAGCGTTGTTCGACTGCATGAGTTTCGGCAGCTGCTGTTGCAGCTCGTTCGCCAGCTCAGGCGACAGCGCCTCATCGGCATCCAACGTCAGGATCCAGTCGTGTGCGGCCTGAGTGCTGGCGAAATTGCGCTGAGGACCGAAGCCCAGCCAGTCTTGATGAACGACACGTGCGCCGTGGCGTTGTGCCACGTCCTGCGTGCCGTCGGTGCTGCCCGAATCGATCACCAGCTTTTCGGCCGCGAACGGCACGCTGTCCAGGCAGCGGCCGAGCGCAGGCGCTTCGTTGCGGGCGATGACCAACAGCGTGATGGGTAGGGTGCCAGGCATCCCGGCAGTTTCGCAGCGTGCGCCCCGCCGGGCAACTTCACCGCTTGTTCCGTGCCAGGCTCAGCAGCAGCGAGTGCAGTTTCTTGATCACATCGTCGGGGGTGATCAGGTCCATCACGCCCGGGCGCTCGATCTTGGTGGTCCAGGGGATTTCGGCGGCGGGCCGGCCGAGCAGGCGTTGAGCGGCCACATCGTATTTATCCACGCACCACTGGCGGCTCAGATACGGGCCGCTGCGCGCCGGATTGGTCGCTGCATACAAGCCGATTACCGGCGTGCCGACCGCCGTCGCCATGTGCGCAGGCCCAGAGTCGGGCGTGATCAGCAACGTCGCGCGTTCCAGCGCCGCCAGGAACTGCACCAATGTGTCCTGGCCGATGATGTTGTCGCAGCGCTGTTTCATGCGACCGACGATTTCTTCGCCGGTGCGGCGTTCGATTTCGCTCGGCCCGCCGCACAGGATCACTCGCATGCCGAGCCGGGAGATCGCGTAGTCGGCGACTTCGGCGTAGTACTCGGAACGCCAGTTCCGCAGTTTGTGACTGGAGCAGGGGCTGATGATCACTGTGTTGCCCGGCTCGGGGATCAGGCGCTCGGCATATTCGAGCGCGGGTTCCGGCAGCGGAATATCCCAGCGCAGCAGCTTGTCATAGACATCGAACTTTTCGGCGAATCCGAAAAAGCTGTCGAGCACGTGCTGCCGGGTGGCAGGCGCGATGCGCGTGTTGGTGAACAACCATTGCAGCTCACGCGCGCGGGCGCGATCGAAACCGACCTTGATCTTCGCGGGCACGACGGTCGACAGCACACTCGCACGCAGCGACAGCTGAATGTCGAAGCGCCGGCCGCGCAGCGTTTCGCGCAATTTTTTCCGGGCCTGCAGCGTGCTGCTCTTGTCGACGACGATGAACTCGATGTCGGGAATGTGACCGAGCAGTTTTGCTTCGATCCGACCGATGATCCAGGTGAAGCGCGTCTGCGGCCAGGCACGCTGCAAGGTGCGCACGATCGGCAGCACGTGGCAGGTGTCGCCGATGGCCGAGAGTCGCAGGATGCAAACGCTGGCAGGTGGGGTGTTGACGTTATACATTGCTGTCCGAATGACCGACGAGCAATTCATCGCCACCGCCGGCGGCGGCATCCTATACGACGCATCGCGTCTAAGTAAGCCAAGCGACGAATTGTTCTTGCGCTCGCACTGGGCAGCGCTGGGCGCGTTGCAAGAAATCGCCGGCGGCCGCAGCTCCATCGCCTTGCTCGAGACTGGCGTGGAGCATGGTTCTCAGTTCTGGGTGCTGCGGCATTATCGCCGTGGCGGCCTGGTCGCCAAGCTGTCGCAAGACAGCTACCTGTTCACCGGTGCGTCCCGCACGCGATCCTTTCGGGAGTGGCGGCTGCTCGCCGAGCTTCGCCGTCGCGGTCTGCCGGTGCCTCCGCCGGTGGCTGCACGCTACGTTCGCAGCGGGCTCTTCTATCGAGCGGATCTGATCACCCAGCTGCTGCCGTCGACGCACACTCTCGCCGCTCTGATCACAGGTCGTGAGTTGCATGAGGCCGGGTGGCGGTCGGTCGGTCGAACCGTCGCTGCGTTTCATCGCGAAGGCGTGCACCACGCGGATCTCAATGCGAACAACATCGTCATCGGTGAAGTCGACGGTACCGTGTACCTGCTCGACTTCGACCGCGGCCGGATTCGCCGTCGCGGCTCGTGGGAGGAGGAGGTGCTGTCGCGCCTCAAGCGCTCACTGGAGAAGATTCGCCGTCAGCGCAAGAATGTGAAGTTTGGCGAGCGTGAGTGGGGTTGGCTGCTGAGCGAAGCTCAGCGCTCACGATGAGCACGGTTGTTTTTTATTTCCCTGACGGGAAATAGCTCGGTCCGGAGGCTTCGGTAACCGCGTGGCGGCTTGCTGTTGCCAACGGAATCAAGCCTCGCAGCAGAAACGCCGCCGAATGCCTCGGCAGAAAAAAGCGCCCCGCAGGGGAAAAATCTCATGGCGGAGGTTGGCGTTTCCGCTTGTAGTAATCCGGGTAATCGGGCGTCAGCCCTTTGAAGCGGCGGTGGATCCACAGGTACTGCTCGGGCACGCGGCGCACCTGCGCCTCGATGTACTCGTTGAAAACTTTCGCATCGGCGATGGGGTCGTCGCTGGGGAAATTCTCCAGCATGGGATGAATCACCATTCGAAACTTCCCATTCGGCAGCCGCTCCTGAAAGAAAGGCAGCACCGCCGCCCCAGTCATGCGCGCCAAACGCGAGGTGGCAGTGTTGGTCGCGGCGGGGATGCCGAAGAACGGCACCATCTGCGCGCCTTTCTTTCGATACGCCTGGTCGGGCGCATACCAAACAGGCTCGTTACTCTTCAGCGCAGCGATCAACGCGCGAATGTCATCTCGCGCGATGGCTCGGTTCTTGGTCCGGTGATTGCGATTGCGAGCCAGGAAATGTTCCAGGACGGCGTTGCCGGTGGGCCGATACATGACGTTGATGGCGGGCAGCACGTCGCACAGCACGCGTCCGCCAATCTCGATGTTCGTGAAATGCGCGCTGAGCAGAATCGCGCCGCGCCCGCGGGCCAGCGCTGCTTGCAAATGTTCCTGGCCTTCGAGCCGCGTCAATCGGGCGATGCGCGGGGTGCTCGCCCACCACGCGATTGCGGTTTCGAAGATGCCCTGGCCGAGGCTCTTGAAATGTTCCTTCAGCAGCCACTCGCGGGCCTCCTCCGACTGCTCCGGCAAGCACAGCGCAATGTTTGTTCGCGCGATGCGCACGAACGACATGGGCAATCGCACGGCGACGCTGCCGATGAGCCGGCCGAGAAACATCTGCAGCGGATAGGGCAGCAGGACCAGCAGGCGCAGCGTGCAGACTGCGATCCACGTCGGCCAGTAGCGCGGCCGGAATAAAGGCAGCAACCCCTTCATGATTCTAGATGAGTCATCGTCGATAAGGATCGTAGTCGGGGCGCTTGAAGCGCTTGTACGACCACAGGTATTGCGCAGGATGGCGACGCGCGTGATCTTCGATCAAATCGTGAAAGCGGCGCGTGTCCGCAATGGCATCGCCGGATGGAAAGTTACGCATCGGCGGATGAATGGTAATCACGTAGCCGCGATTGTCCGCGCGGCGCTCCGGAAAATACGGCAGCACCGTCGCACCCGAAATCTTCGCCAGCCGCGAGGTCGCGACGTTGGAGGCCGCGGGCACGCCGAAGAACGGCACCGTCTCACTGTTCTTTCCTGTGTAACGCTGATCGGGCGCATACCACACGGGCAGATTGTTCTTGAGATTCTGCAGCAGCTCGCGAATCTGCTCGCTGGTCACCGCCTGCACCGTGTGCCGGGCGCGGTTGCGTCGGGACAGCTCGGCAATCAGCGGATTGCTGGGAGTCAAATACATGACGCTGGTCGGGCCGAGCAGCGTGAGCGCGCGTGCACCCATTTCCAAGGTCGTGAAATGTGCGCTCAGCATCAGCGCGCCTTTGCCTTTTTCGAGCGCGGCTCGCAAATGTTCCTCGCCCTCGAACTGAATCAGGCTGCGCAGGCGTTTATCGCTCGCCCACCACACGAGCCCGGTTTCCACCAGCGTGCAACCGAGCGATTCGAAGTGCTCGCGTACCAGTTCGTCGCGCTCTTCAGCCGACAATCCCGGCAGGCACAAGGCGATATTGATGGCGGCGATGCGGCGGTCCCGACGCGCGAAGCGGTGAGCCAATCGGCCGAGCGCGCGCCCCACTGCCAGCTGTGCCGGCAATGGCAAAACGTTCACGGCGCGCACCAGTCCGAGCCCCAACCAGATGGGCCAGAACCGGGGGCCGAGAAAGCGGTAGAGCGCAACACGGTCGGTATCGCGCATCGGCGGTGATGTCGTCATCACTTCATTGAAGGGAGCGGATGCGAGTAACATCTTAGCGAAGAACACCACAACATGCTGCGTTCCGTCTATACCGCTCTCCTGTATGTGTTTGCGCCCATTGCCCTGGCAGGTACCGCCCTGCGGGGCGTGCGCGATCCTGGCTACCGCGACCGGCTGTCGGAACGGCTGGGCTTCACGCGGGTTTTGCAGGGTTCCGATGCACGCCCGATCTGGGTACATGCGGTCTCGGTGGGCGAAGTGCAAGCGGCCGCACCGCTGGTTCGAGTGCTGCTGAAAAAGTATCCACAGCGGCCGCTGCTGATCACGACGGCAACGCCCACCGGCGCGCAGCGAGTACGCGCTCTGTTCAGCGATTCGGTGCGCCATGCCTACTTGCCCTATGACTTGCCGGGAGCGGTCCGACGCTTCCTGGATCGCGTGCGCCCCACCATCGTGATCGTGATGGAACGGGAGATCTGGCCCAACCTGTTCGGCGAATGCCGGCGACGTAGCATTCCGGTGCTGCTCGCGAGCGCGCGCATTTCCGAGCGATCGGCTGTACGGCATAAAAAATTCGCGAGCTTGTTTGCTGAGGCGCTGGCGACCAATGTCAAAGTCGCGGCACAAACGACGCACGACGCCGAGCGCTATCGTTCGATCGGTGCGCGCGATGTCGAGGTCACCGGCAATGTGAAGTTCGATATCGAAGCGCCGGTGGCCGCAAAACAAGCGGGCCAATCGTTGCGAGCCGCGCAGTTCGCCGAACGCCTGGTTTGGGTGGCAGGCAGCACGCACGAAGGCGAAGAAGATCAAGTGCTCGCCGCGCATCGCTTGGTGAGTGAGCAACGACCCGATGCGTTGCTGATCCTGGTGCCTCGTCATCCGAATCGTTTCGATGCCGTGCGTTCGTGGTTGAAGAGCCAGCAGGTCACATTCGTCTCGCGCAGTCGCGGTGAGCAAGTCACAAGTGCAACTTCAGTGCTGCTGGCAGATACGTTGGGCGAGTTGATGATGTTTTATGCAGCGGCGGACATCGCATTCGTCGGCGGCAGTTTGATCGCCACCGTCGGAGGTCACAACTTGCTCGAGCCCGCCGTGCTCGAACGACCGGTGCTGGTCGGTCCGTATAACTTCAATGCCCCCGACATCGCACAGCTGATGTTTGAAAGCGGCGCTGCTCAGCAAGTGAATTCACCTCAGGAGCTTGCTCGCGCGATTCTGCAACTTGCCGCGGATCCAACGTTACGAGCGCGCATGGGAGCGCAGGGAAGCGAGATGGTGGCCGCGAATCGCGGCGCGCTGGATCGAGTGATGACGTTGATCGAGGCGCGACTTCAGGCGTCGTCGAACACTGCGTGGCTGTGAACGCCGCGAAGTAATTGCCGATAACGCGGATTGCGGGTGAATTCGCTGGGCGGGTAAGTGCACAACAAGACGAAGTTGTGATGCCGGCTGGCTTCGTTCCACAGCTCTTCCAGCTCGATCGCAATTTCGGGCCGGTTCTGCGCCAGCAGCAGGATCACCATTTCGCCGAAAATTCGCACCGGCTGACCGCGCGCCGAGGCCTGGCGAATCAATTGATCGATGTTGCGATGAAAGCGCGTCCGGTTGATGCCGGTGCGCGCGTCGTAAAACGTTGCCAGCGTGCGATGTGCATCCAGCGGTATATAGCGATATTCCGCTTCCAGCGCAGCGGGATTCAGCCCTTCGGCGCGCAGCATCTCGTCGATCTCGCGGCGATGTTCGGACGTGGCGCAGACCACGCACGTTTCGTCCGCGCGCAAGCCTTCGCAAACAAAGTGCGCGACCGCTGCGACCAGCGGCTCGGCGTTGCGAAAGACATGGACGAGGTGGGTTGAACAATTCATCGTGACGGGCCGCTGAGTTTTTTCCCGTGCGCTCTGCGATGAGCGGGTGAGAATCATACGTCCAGACAAACGCGCCTGCGCAGTTGCTGCTTTCCGAAGTGTCGAGCACGGCACTTATCCGGTCTTTCTTGGTCGCGTCAGCAGGCGGCAACAACAGTGTGACATAACTGCTGCGTGCAGCCCCGCGTTCACCG
>CAMLEO010000297.1 GCA_946478975.1 uncultured Steroidobacter sp. | reverse complement strand
AACGGTGGTGTGGGAAGGCAGGCTGCAGACGCAGAAGACCGGCATCCACAAGTTCCGACTGTACGCGAGCAGCTATTTCAAGCTGTTCGCCGACGGCAAGCCGGTGCTGAACGGCTGGCGCCAGAACTGGAATGCCTGGTATCACAACTTCGAACTGCCGATGACTGCGGGCACGCCGGTGTCGCTGCGGGTGGAATGGGTACCCGACGACGGTCACATGGCGTTGTTACACAACGATCCGCAACCCGATGAAGAGCGATACTCGCTGACGCTGACCTCTGAAGTGGCGCACGCCATCGATTACTACTTCATCGCCGGCTCGAACCTCGACGAGGTGATCGCGGGCTATCGTCAGCTCACCGGCAAAGCCGTGCTGATGCCGCGTTGGGCGTATGGCTTCTGGCAGAGCCGCCAGCGCTACAACACGCAGGCCGAGCTGCTCGACGTGGTGAAGGAATATCGTCGCCGCAAACTGCCGTTCGATAACATCGTGCAGGACTGGTTCTACTGGCGCGAAGACCAGTGGGGCTCGCACGAGTTCGATCGCACGCGCTTTCCCGATCCGAAAAAGATGGTCGACGAGCTGCATGCCATGAACGCGCAGCTGATGATTTCGGTGTGGCCGAAGTTCTATCCGAACACCACCAACTTCAAGGAGCTGTCGGCCAGGAATCATGTGTACTGGCGCAATCTGAACGTGCACGCCAAGGATTGGGTCGGCCCGGGCTACGAATCGACGTTCTACGATCCGTACTCCGAAGAGGCGCGGAATATCTACTGGCGGCAGATCGACGATCGTTTGAACAAACTGGGCATCGACGCGTGGTGGCTGGATGCGACCGAGCCCGACGTGCATTCGAACCTGGACATCGAGGAAATCCAGCGCCGCATCGGCCCCACGTCCAAAGGGCCGGCGCAGGAGTATTTCAATTCCTATTCGTTGATGACGACGCAGGGCGTGTATCAGGGCGAGCGTCGCAGCGATCCCGACAAACGTGCATTCATCCTGACGCGCTCGGGATTCGCGGGGCTGCAGCGTCATGCGGCTGCGGTGTGGAGCGGCGACGTGGCTTCGCGCTGGGACGATCTGTACAACCAGATCGCGGCGGGCACCAACTTCGCGATGTCGGGCATTCCGAACTGGACCTTCGACATCGGCGGCTTCGCGTTGGAATCGCGTTACCTGGAGCCGAAGGAAGCGGACCTCAACGAATGGCGCGAGCTGAACCTGCGCTGGTTCCAGTTCGGCGCGTTCGTGCCCTTGTTCCGTTCGCACGGCGAGCCGCCGTTCCGCGAGATTTATAACCTCGCGCCGGAAGGTTCGGAGGTGTACGAGAGCCTCGCTGCTTACAGCCGGCTGCGTTATCGCTTGCTGCCGTACATTTATTCCTTGGCTGGGGATACCTATCATCGCGACGGCACGATGATGCGCGGCCTGGTCATGGACTTCCCGCAAGACGCCACCGCGCGCGACGTCAAAGATGAATATTTGTTCGGCCCGGCGTTCCTGATCAATCCGGTCTACCAGTATGGTGCACGCTCGCGCTCGGTGTATCTGCCGACGGGCACGCGTTGGTATGACTTCTACTCCGGCGAAGCTCATGCCGGCGGCAAGAAGATCGATGCCGCTGCACCGTTGGCCCGCATGCCGATTTTCGTCAAGGCAGGCAGCATCGTGCCAGTGGGGCCGGAAGTGCAGCACACGCGCGAAGGGCTGGATGCGCCGCTGACTTTGTACGTGTATCGCGGCGCCAATGGCCGCTTCGATTTGTATGAAGACGACGGCCTCACCTACGGTTATGAGAAAGGCGCGAGCTCTCGCATCCCGTTGGTTTACGACGAGGCGAGCGGCCGGCTGACCATCGGCGTGCGCGCCGGCAGCTATCCCGGCATGCCAGCGACGCGAACGTTCAACATCCGCTGGATCACGCCGGGAGAAAAGCAGTCGGCGGATTTCAGCGTGGCAGCGGATCGCACGGTTCAGTATACCGGCCAGCCGCTCAGCGTTGCTGCGACTCCGTAAGGGCGAATCGATGCGGTGGTTGTGGAGCGTTGCGGCTGCGATCTTTGTCTCGGCTCACGCTCAGGCGACGCCGCTCGCGATTCGTTTCGACGCGCCGGCGAGCGATTGGGAGCGCGAGGCTTTGCCCATCGGCAACGGCGCGCTCGGTGCGATGATCTTCGGTGGCGTCGACGAAGATCATCTGCAGTTCAATGAGAAGACATTGTGGACTGGCGGCCCGGGTTCCCGCGAAGGCTATGACTTCGGATGGCCGAGCCGTTCCATTGCCAGCGACGTCGAGCGAGTCGCGCGAGAGATAGATGAGAAGGGTTCGCTGAAGCCCGAATATGTCGCTGCGAAGCTCGGGCACGAGCCGCGCGGCTACGGGGATTATCAAAGTTTCGGTGAGCTCGTTCTGCTGACGAATGGAGCGGGGCAGGTCAGCGACTATCGCCGCGAGTTGGATCTCGAACGCGGCATAGGGCGCGTGAGCTATGTGCGCGATGGTGTGAGGTTCACTCGCGAGTACTTTGCTTCTTACCCGGACGGCGTGATTGCCGTTCATCTCACTGCGGATCAGCCCAATCGAATCAACTTTCGCGCGCGCTTGGTCGTGCCGGATAACCGAACGGCGGACTACTCCGCACACAACGGCGAGTTGGCCGTCTTCGGAGCGTTGCACGACAACGGTTTGAAGTACGCAGCGGCGGCGAGGGTGCTGACCGATGGTGGCGTGAGATCCGATCTTGGCAACGCGCAGATTGGCGTCGTCGGCGCGAACAGCGCCTGGATCATCCTCACCGCAGCGACGAATTATCGTTTGCACTACCCGGATTACCGGGGCGCCGAGCCATTGCCCACAGTGCGAGATCGATTGAATCACGCAAGTGAGCTGGGTGGAGCGCAACTTCTCGAACGTCACAGCGCCGATTATTCAAAACTGTTCGATCGCATGTCGCTCGACCTGCGCTCGGCATCCGTCGACGTGACGACGCCGGAGCTCCTGAAACAGTACGGTACTGATCATCCGGAGAACGATCGAGCGCTCGAAGCTCTTTACTTTCAGTATGGCCGCTACCTGCTGATTGCGTCGTCTCGCGCCGGCTCGCTGCCCGCGAACCTGCAAGGTGTGTGGAACAACTCCGCTCATCCGCCGTGGAATGCCGATTACCACGTGAACATCAACTTGCAGATGAACTACTGGCCGGCGCTCTCGACCAACCTGGCGGAAACGTCGGCGCCGCTCTACGACTTCATCGATTCCCTGCAGGAGCCAGGCGAACGAGCGGCGCGCCGGGTGTTGAACGCAGGTGGCTGGACGCTGTTTCTAAATACCAACGTTTGGGGATACACCGGCCTGATCGCCTGGCCCACCGCATTCTGGCAGCCCGAGGCGGGAGCGTGGCTGGCGTCCCAGTACTTCGACTATTACCGTTACTCTAAGGATGAGAAGTTTCTTCGTGAGCGGGCGTGGCCGGTGATGAAAGGCGCCGCGCAGTTTTGGTTGGACGCGCTTCGCACCGATCCGCGCGATGGAAAGTTGGTAGTTACGCCCAGTTTCTCGCCCGAGCATGGACAGTTCACGGCAGGCGCGGCAATGTCGCAGCAGATCGTCTTCGAATTGTTTACGAACGTTGCGCAGGTCGGCTCGCAACTCGGCGACGACGAGTTCACTGCCAAGGTACGAGCGGCTCTGCAACGGCTCGATCCCGGGCTGCGCGTCGGCAGCTGGGGCCAGCTGCAGGAATGGAAGCAGGATCTGGATGAGCGTGACGATCAACATCGCCACGTGTCACATCTGTACGCGTTGCATCCGAGCAATCAAATCGGCGCGCTCCAATCACCTGCGTATATTGCCGCCGCGCGGCGCTCGCTCGAAGGCAGAGGTGACGGCGGCACGGGCTGGAGCATGGCCTGGAAGATCAATCTGTGGGCGCGTTTGCTCGATGGCGATCGCGCGCATCGTTTGCTGGGCGAGCAGCTCAAACACAGCACGCTGCCGAACCTGTTCGATACGCATCCCCCGTTTCAGATCGATGGCAACTTCGGCGCCACGGCGGGCATGGCCGAGATGTTGTTACAAAGCCATGCGGGTGAGCTGCATCTGCTGCCTGCGTTGCCCGCTGCATGGAACAGCGGCGCTGTAAAAGGCCTGCGTGCGCGTGGCGATATCACAGTTGATATCCGTTGGGACGACGAGCAAGCTCGGGAAGTTCATTTGCTGTCCACGAGCGAGCAAACGGTCACCGTCCGCAGCGACATCTTCTCTCGCTCGTTCTCCGTCAGTGCGGGTGAGGCTGAGATTCCGGCCGCCGGCACGGGCCCGGTCCGGAGTTTTGTGCTACCGGCGGGCCGCGTCGTCGAGATCCGGCAGCGGCCGTAGCCAATCCCTCCCGCGCTGTCGGCGGAACAACTTGCGCCGGCCGGTGTTTGCTCCTTCAGCCGCAATAGCGCCAGCAGGAGAGTGGAATGGTCGCCCTGAACATCAATGGCAAGGCACAGCAGGTCGACGTCGCCGACGACACGCCGCTGCTCTGGGCGCTTCGCGATGTCGTTGGGCTCACCGGCACCAAGTTCGGCTGCGGGGTCGCCATGTGCGGCGCCTGTACCGTGCACGTGGACGGGCAGGCAATCCGTTCCTGCGTCACGCCGGTGTCCGCAGTCGCAGGCAAGAAGATCCTGACCATCGAGGCGATGGCAAATCATCCGGTCGGCAAGCGCGTACAGGACGCGTGGCGTGAGATCGACGTGGTCCAATGCGGCTACTGCCAATCCGGCCAGATCATGTCGGCCACGGCCTTGCTCGCCTCCAATCCACGTCCGAGCGACGCGGACATCGACGCTGCAATGGCAGGAAACATCTGTCGATGCGGCACCTATCCTCGTATTCGCGCCGCCATCAAGCTTGCGACGGTGAAGTCATGAGTGCGCTCGAACTGGTGCGTGATACGCCCGCCACGCGTCGCGTCTTCCTGCAAGGCGCCGGCGGCCTGATCCTGGGATTTGTGCTTCCGAGCCATGCAGACGAGAAGCGCAACGAAAAGCCGCCCGAAGCAGCAGTCGGCGAAGCCACGAAGAATGTCACCAAGGAATCTTCAGGTCTCGAACCCAACGCGTTCATTCGCATCGGTCGCGACGGCCTGGTGACGCTGGTGATTCACAAAGTGGAAATGGGGCAGGGCACATTCACGTCCATCCCCATGCTGATCGCGGAAGAGCTCGAAGTCGACCTGTCCAAGGTGCATCTCGAACAGGCGCCGGCGGACAACTCGCGCTATGGCGATCCGCTGCTGGGCGGCCAGGTCACCGGTGGCTCAACATCGATCCGCGGTGCCTGGAAGCCGCTGCGCGAAGCAGGGGCGGCAGCTCGCATGATGTTAGTTTCCGCCGCAGCACAAACATGGAAGGTCGATCCTTCCACGTGCAGCGCGAGCAATGGCGAAGTGTTGCACAAACCTTCAGGGCGCAAGCTTGGCTATGGAGCGCTCGTAGATGCGGCGACCAAAGTAGCCGTGCCCAAGGAAGTCCAGCTCAAGCCCGCATCGCAGTTTCGTTTGATCGGCAAGCCGATGCACCGGCTGGACTCACCTGACAAAGTCACAGGCGCGGCGAAGTTCGGCATCGACGTGCGGCTGCCGAACATGAGCATCGCCGCGATCGCGATCTCGCCCGTGCCCGGCGGCAAGCTGCAATCCGCCGACGAAAGCAAGGCGATGGCCGTCAAAGGCGTGCGACAGGTCGTGAAGCTGGACGACGCAGTGGCTGTGCTCGGCGATCATATGTGGGCGGCGAAACAGGGGCTGGCTGCGCTCGCGCCGACATGGAACGACGGGCCGCATGCGGAGATGACGACGCAGCAGATCGTGGCGTCGATGAGTGAAGCGTCGAAGAAGCCCGGCGTGGTCGCTCGCAATGTTGGAAACATTCAGACGGCGCTGACGAGCGCGCCACGCAAAGTAGAGGCGGTCTACGAGGCGCCGTTCCTCGCACACGCGACCATGGAGCCGATGAATTGCACGGTCGATCTGCGCGCCGATATGTGCGATGTTTGGGTCGGTACGCAGGTGCCGGCGCTCGCCCAGGGCGCAGTGTCCAAGATCACCGGCCTGAGCAACGACAAAGTTCGCATTCACAACCATTATCTCGGCGGCGGATTCGGGCGCCGGCTGGAAGTGGATTTCATCGTGCATGCAGTCCAAGTTGCGAAACAGGCGAAAGGACCGGTGAAGGTCGTTTACAGTCGTGAGGAAGACATCCAGCACGATATGTATCGCCCTTATTACTTCGATCGGCTGTCGGCAGCGCTCGACGACAAGGGCCAGCCGGTCGCCTGGTCGCATCGAATCACCGGCTCATCCATCATGGCGCGCTTCGCGCCGGCAGCTGTGCACGATGGCATCGACAGCGACGCGGTCGAAGGCGCGGCCGATCATCCATATGCCATTCCAAACATTCGCGTCGAGTATGTACGTCACGAGCCGCCGGTGGCGACGGCGTTCTGGCGCGGCGTCGGTCCGACTCACAACATCTATGTAGTGGAGAGTTTCATCGACGAACTGGCAGCGGCCGCCAAACAGGATCCGTTCACCTATCGTCGCAACCTGGTGCAGAAGTCGCCACGCATGCGCGCAGTGCTGGAGCTCGCTGCGAACAAAGCGGGTTGGTCGCAGCCGCTGCGTCCCATCGAAGGTCGGCGCGTGGGCCGAGGAATCTCAGCGCAGTTCGTGTTCGGCAGTTACATGAGCCAGGTGGCCGAAGTGTCCGTCGGCAGCGACGGTGAGGTGAAGGTTCATCGCGTGGTGTGTGCGCTCGACTGCGGACAGGTCGTGAATCCGGACACAGTCGTGGCGCAGATCGAAAGCGGTGTGATCTTTGGGCTCACCGCGGTGCTGTGGCAGCAGATCACATTCGACAAAGGCCGCGTGCAGCAAACGAACTTCGGCGACTACCGCATCATGCGCATCAACGAAGCACCGAAGATTGAAGTTCACATCGTGAATAGCAGCGACGCGCCGGGCGGCATTGGGGAGCCGGGTACGTCCGCTGTCGCGCCTGCGCTTACGAATGCAATCTTCGCCGCGACGGGCAAGCGCATCCGCAAGCTGCCGGTCGGAGATCAATTGAAGACGTGAGTTCGCCGTCAACTGTCGAGCATGCGTTCGAGCTGTTGTTGAATCTGCGTCAGCGAGGGCATGTCCTTCAACATGCCTTCGCCCAATATCACCAGCGACGCGACCGCGATCACGGTGAGCGGGGCGAACCAGCCGCCTTGTCGCCGCGCCGGCGGATGCGTCGGCTGCATCCACACCTCGTCGCGATCGAACAACGGTGCGAGCACGGGGCCGAAGATCGGTTCGGGATCCAGCGGCTGCAAGCGTTCGAGCGATCGTGACCCCGAGCCAAGGCCGGGCAAACGGGCGAGCCCGAGCTCGTTCGTCGCCGTCTCCACGTCTTCGATGGTCTTGCCGATGTGTTCGGCGACCAGCCGATTCCGAAGATGTTGCAGGGTCTGCCGATGCGCAGGCGTGGTCGCTTCGAGCACCAGGTTGCATTCCACGTCGAACCCCATCGAGCGCCGGTTCAAATTCGCGGAGCCGACCGTCAGCCAGCGATCGTCGAAGATTGCCGTCTTGGAATGCAGGTTGATGCCGTGTCCGCCGCTCATCGCCGCCACCAGCGGCATGCGCTCGGCAACGCCGGCTTCATTCAAGATCTCATGAAACTGCCGCCGGCCGTAGCCCATCGTATGCAGCTCGACGTGAGTCTTGGGCCGCTCCATGCCGACCAACAGGCCCTGCAGCTCGGGCTGCTTCCGGCACTGATCGGCAATGGCCTGAGCGATGCGCGTGCTGGTGAAGTACTGGTTCTCGATATATATCGTGCGCTGAGTTGCGCCGATGGCAGCGAGATAAAACGCTTCGACCTCGCGAACGTTATCGCCAGCCCGGTTCGGCTGAGTGCGGCAGATGCCAGTGCGAATGTTTTCAAACTGCGCTGGCAACGATTCGGGCCAAAACGCCTCGCGCGCTTTGGGTTTGCGCGGGATCTCGTATGGGTTGGGCCAGTGCTTGCGCAAGTAATTGCCAAGATGCGCGGCGACTGGGCCGGCGACGCAAAGCTGCGTGTCGTGCACAGGCATGTACAACTCGCCCGTGCAGTCGCAACGGTTTGCGTCTTCGGGGTGGTGGCTGCAGGTGTCCCAGCGATGATGAGTGAGATCGATGCCGCCGCAAAACGCGAGCACATCGTCGATGACCACGACTTTGTAGTGCACGCAGCCCGTGACGGGATGTTCGTCGTGCTCGTGGAAGTGCACGCCGAGCGCAGTCAGTTTCTCTCGCGTATCTGCTTCGCGGTCGCTGCTGTAGAGCCAGTGATAGTCCCAGCGCACCACGTCGATGCGCAGGCCGGGGCGAGTGCGCAGCAGATAACCTAGCAGTTCGCCGAGCTCCAGCGGCGCATAGGCGAGTTCATCGGTGGGGCTGCAATTCTTGGGGGCCGGCAGGAGGATGCGCGAATCAAAATCCCAGCCGGCTATCAAAATCTGCTCACGCGCCTGAAGCAGCGACTCGCGCAGGACTCCGAAATATTCCTCACCGTCGATGAGCAGCGCGGCGCGCGTGGCGTTGGATACTTTCCAGCAGGTACGACCTTCTTTCAGCAGCGACGCTTCCTTCAGCAGCGACGACGGGTCAGATAAATTCCGATCTCTTGTACGCATACGCGGCGAACCGACTCCCTCCAATCGCGTCCTGAGCCCTC
>CAMLEO010000296.1 GCA_946478975.1 uncultured Steroidobacter sp. | reverse complement strand
TATCTCACGGCATCACTGGTCGCATTCATGGTCGGCCGGTTCGCGGGCACGGCGATGATGAGCCGCATCGCCCCGGCGCGGCTCATGGCGTACTTCGCCTTCATCAATGTGGGTCTGACGCTGGTGGCTGTGGTGGTCGGCGGCCACGTGGGGCTGTACGCACTGGCGGCGACCAGCCTGTTCATGTCCATCATGTTTCCAACCATCTTCGCCAACTCGATTCGCGAGCTGGGGCCGCTGACCAAGACGGCCGCATCGTTCCTGGTGATGAGCATCATCGGTGGTGCAGTGCTTACGGCCGTCATGGGTGCGGTCTCGGATGCGAGCGCGATCAGCACGGCGATCCTGGTCCCGACCGCTTGTTTCTTCGTGATCGGCTGGTTCGGCTGGACGGCGGGCAACAGGACGACGCTCGAAGTCGATGCTTCGGCCGCCGCAGCCCGATCTCTTGTATGATGTGACCATGGCTGCCCGCGAAGACGAAGATCGCAAATATAGTGCTCCCGCCCTGGAGAAGGGCCTGGATGTCCTGGAACTGCTTGCGGCGCGCGGCACTCCGCTGACCATGTCACAAATCGCCACCGAGCTGAATCGCTCGGTGAGTGAGCTGTTTCGCATGGTCGATGCGCTGGTCCACCGAGGTTATGTCGCGCAGTCCGAATCGGGCGAGGGCTTCGAGCTCACCAACAAGCTGTTTGCCCTGGGCGTGGCGCGGGCGCCGGCGAAAAGTCTGCTCGAGGATGCGCTGCCGGAGATGCGCAAGCTCACTCGTATCATCGGGCAGTCCTGTCATCTCGCGGTCGCGAGCGACACCCAGATGGTTGTAGTCGCGCGGATCGAGGCGCCCGGCAATCAGGGCTACTCGGTGCGGGTCGGCTATCACCGGCCGCTGATCGATTCCACGTCCGGCCTGGTGCTGTATGCGTTCCAGCCGGAAGAAGTGCGGGCCGAATGGAAGACGCGCCTGGCGCCCACGGTCAGTCAGAAGGTGTGGAAGGCGTTCGACGAGCGAGCCGCCACGGCGCGATCGCAGAAACACGTGCGGGCGGACAGCGACGTGACCCGGCACATCGTCGATTTGTCTGCTCCCATCATGGGCAACGATGAAGTGATCGCCGCGCTGACCTGTCCTTACATCGAGACGCCGATGGCGATCTCGATCAAAGATACGGCCGCCGCCATTCGCAACACGGCGAACGAGATTTCGAACAAGATTCGCGCCGGCTGAGCACTACGCCGCGACCAGCTTGCCTTCCCGCAGCCGGAGAGTTTTCGAACGTCCGGCCTTGATCTCAACGATCAGCGCAGCCTCGCCGAGCCGAATGTTCCATTTGCCGTCGCGCTCCGTGCCGAGGCGGCACTCTGCGAGCGCACCGTTGCTCCAGCTCAGATCCACTTTCAATCCGCCGCGTGCGCGCAATCCCGTGATGTGACCTTTCGCCCAGGCGTTCGGCAGCGCCGGCAGCAGCCAGACCTCGTCGTCACCGGCGGGCGTTTTGAGGCTTTGCAAGAGCATCTCGGTGATGCCGCTGGTGCCGCCGAAGTTGCCGTCGATCTGAAACGGCGGATGCGCGTCGAACAAATTGGGATACGTACGTTCCGGGCCGAGCAGCAACTTCAGGATGCGGTGGGCGCGCTCGCCGTCGCGAAGGCGAGCCCACAGATTCAAACGCCAGCCAATGCCCCAGCCGGTCGCGTTGTCGCCGCGAATGTCCAGCGAGCGTCGAGCGGCTTTGGCCAGCTCGGGCGTGTAGTCGACGCTGATCTGTCCGGACGGAAACACACCATATAAATGAGAGACGTGGCGGTGATGAATGTCCGGCACGCTGGCGTCCCAGTCCTCCAGCCATTCCTGCAACTGGCCCTGCGCGCCGATCTGATCGGGCGGCAGGGCGCGCCGCATCTGTTCCAGTTGCGATATGAAGTCTGCATCGCGGTTCAAGATTCCGGCGGCCGCGGCCGTGTGAGCAAACAAGTCGCGCAGAATCTGGTTGTCCATGGTCGGGCCGGCGGCAATGGAAACATCGCCGCGATGATTGTTCTCCGGCGACATCGAAGGATTGGTGACGCGCCACTTGCCATTCGGATGCGGTACGAGCGTGTCCAGGAAAAACTCGGCGCAGGATTTCAGCAGCGGATAGATGGATTCGAGATATCGAACGTCGCGCCCGTAGTCATAGTGATCCCATAGATGCAGGCACAGCCACGCGCCGCCCATCGGCCACATGCCGTACTTTGCTCCATCGATGGGAGCGGTGGCGCGCCACAGGTCGGTGTTGTGATGAACGACCCAGCCGCGCGCTCCATACATCGTCTTCGCGGTTCGCGCGCCGGTGACGGCAAGGTCTTTCACCATCGCAACCAGCGGCTCGACGCATTCGCCCAGATCGGTGGGCTCGGCCGGCCAATAATTCATTTCGGTGTTGATGTTGATCGTGTATTTGCTGCCCCAGGGCGGATTGAGCTTGTCGTTCCATAACCCCTGCAGGTTCGCGGGCTGCGTGCCAGGGCGCGAGCTGGCGATCAGCATGTAACGGCCATACTGATAATAAAGAGCCGCGAGCGCGGGATCGTCGCTGGTGGGCGAGTTGCGAACGCGCTCGTCGGTCGGCCGATCGGCGGCCGGCGTGCGGCCGAGATCGATGGCGACTCGCCGGAACAAACGTCGATGATCGGTTTGATGTCGGCGCAAGAGTTGATCGAAGGAGTGTTGCGCCGCTTGCTCCAGCGCCTGCTGGTTGAGCGCTTCCGGATCACCGTTCGCGCGTTCGTAGTCCTGATGGCTCGTTGCCATCGCGATCAAAACGATCACGCTGTCGGCGTCGCGAATACTGACGGAGGAGTCGCTCGCAGTTCTGTTGCCGCCTGCGATCAGGAATCGTGCGCGGGCTTCATACTTCAGCGCGCCTGCCACGTCGTTCTGGGTGGAGTTGCGTCCCCGCATGACCAGATCGCCGCCCGGCAGGACGGCAGATTGGGAGGGCAAGGGCCCGCCGAAGCTCACATCCAGGCTGATGCGACGAGGCTGGCTGGCTCGAATGCGAATGACCAGAACGTTGTCGGGCGCAGTCGCGAATACCTCGCGGGTGTAGGTGATGGCATCGGCGGTGAACTGCGTCGTGGCGATGGCGCCGTCGAGATCGAGCGTTCGCCGATAGTCGATACTCTCGCCCAGGGTTGGAAACGTGAGCTCGAGATCGCCGACTGTCTGGTACGCCATCTGTCGCAGCGGCTTCGCCATGACTTTCGCGTCGACGAGCGCGGTCGCTTGCTCATATTCGCCGGCGAACACCAGCCGACGCACTTCGGGCAGCGCCTCCCGCGCCTCGGGATTCGCCGGATCGTACGGACCGCCACTCCAAAGCGTGTCCTCGTTGAGTTGCAGTCGCTCATCGCGCACGCCGCCGAAGATCATTGCGCCGATGCGGCCATTGCCGACGGGCAGCGCCTCCACCCATTCCTGGGCCGGCTTCGTGTACCAAAGCACGTTACTCGCTGGGTCGGGTCGTTGCGTCTTGCCGGCGGCTCGCGCCAGAGGGGAGCTCAGCAGTGTCGTTGCGGCGGCGGCCTGTAATACTGTGCGTCGATCGAGCTTCATGCCCGAAGCAAATCACAGTAGATTCATATACGCAAATGCTTCCAGGAATGAAAGAACGCCGGGCTGGTCAGGCGGCGCTAGAATGCGCAGGCCGCCTGGCGGGCTGACGACGTGGGTTCTATATGCAGCGATCTCTAATCATTCTGGGCTTGCTGATAGCGCTGGTCGGCGTCGCCTGGCCGTGGGTCTCGAAGCTGCCGATCGGGCGGCTGCCCGGCGACATCATGATCGACCGGCCGGGCTTCCGTTTTTTCTTTCCGCTGACCACCATGGTCATCATCAGCGTGGTGATTTCGGTGATCCTGATGTTGTTTCGGAAGTGACCATCCGAACTGGCAGCCCGCCGCGCACGTTGCGCATCACGACCAGCTTCACGTCTTCGAGTGCATTGCCGGGCGCGCCGTCGGAGGTGACTGCGAGCGCGATCGTGTTCCGGCCGCGATGATTGAGGATGCCCTCGGGCACAGGAAACATCCGCTGCGGCCCGACGTGCGCGATGAACTGGCCCATGTGCCAGCCGTTCACGAAGATCAGCACCCGATAATTCGCGATTGAACGCGGCTTGCTGGTGTCGCCGAATGCGATGCCGAGGGTGGCATCGTCTTCTTCAGGCACCGCGAGATCGAAGCTGGTGCGATACCAGTTGGTGCCCGCCGGCGCCTGCGATTGGGGCAGCTTCACTGTGCGCCATGCGTGATCGTCCATGTCGGGCAAGTGCCAGCCCATGCGTTCGCCATACTGACCGCCGTTGTTCGGGATGCCGCGCAGCTTGTCGGTGAGGTCTTCGCCGCCTTGACGACCTTGAATCTTCCATTGAACCGGCACGGCAAAGCTCGGCCCGGCCGGCGTCGCGATAGATACTGAGATCAACCCGCGCGCTTCTTTGTGAAAGTCATCGGCATCCAGGTCCCAGTTGTGGCCGTTGTTACGAACCATGATAGCGACGACGTGCTCACCCGGTGCTCGCGCAGCTGCGGGTAGATCGATGTTGAAGGCGCCGGTGGTGATGGGGCGAGGAAGTGCGCTCGGCAGTTCGTGCTGGCCGATAAACGTTCCATCGAGAAACACCTGCGCCATACCGGTTCCGCCGGCGCCGTAATAAACATTTACTCGTTGCGCGTCGGCGCTGCCGTTGAAGCGGCCGCGATACCAAACATCACCTTCGTGAAATCCATACGCGTCCATGAGCATGTTCGGCTGACCGTCGGGTCTCGCAGTGATGCTCGTGTAGGCGCGCTTGTCGATGGTTTGCCAGGTCGAATCATCGAACGAAACTGCGGCCTCGGGCGTGCCCGGCTGCATGCGCCACTCAGTGAGTTGCGGAACGGTGATGGTAGTCGGGCCGGGGAGGGCAGAGCGGGCGATGAGCGTGTTGCCAATACCTGATGTTGTAGCGACGCGCGCGCCATTCCAACTCACGTTGCGAACGTTCTTGGGTGCCCACACTTCGAGCGATGTTTGCTCGCGGGTGTCACCGGTGAGCGCAAGCACTCCACCACGCAGCGTTGCCTTGCGAACGAGTGCCGGGCCTCGTACGAGAACCGTATCGGCTTTCCAGAATTTTGCACCTTCAGCCTCGTCGCCAACCAGCAAAGTCAGTGGTGCGCGTCCGCCCCCGGTGATGCTGACCCGGGCCAACTCGCCGTGGTTGTAATCCAACCTCAAGTCGCCACGGCGCGCATCGAATGAGAAACGAACGGTGCCCGCCAACACGGTGACGTGCGGCTCACTCAAATAACGTAGCGCGGTGGATCCTGGTTCGTTGGTGCGGCCATATAAAAGGAGAACGTCTTCGCCGTCGCGAGCGATGTGAGTTTGCAGCTCCGAGGTCGACCAGGCCAGCCGTTGACCACCGAGATTCACTCCGGCGACCAGCCACTTCGCGTCGAAGCCGTTCAAGCGCATTTGCGGCAGCGTGTAGCGCCCGTCGGGAAGCTCGGCGGTGATGGTGAATGAATCGTCGCTCTGCTTGTTGGACGGTTTGTGAGTCACCAGCAAAAAGCGTGCATCGGTCTCGGGGCTCTTGTTGTGATAGACCTGAATGTCTGGCGAAGTCACATCGACCGGGCCCGCCGGCACCATTCCAGCGAGATCGGGCACAGCAGCGATCAAGCCGCCGAGTTGTTTGAGCTCTTCGGCTTTCGGCCGCAGCTCGCGAATCTCGGAAATGGCCGCGCCGTAGTCGTAGCTGGTGAACACGACCGGGCCGGGCAGCCAGCCCCAGCTGGTGCCGCCGAAGCCCATGTAGAAACTTTGAATGGCAATGCCGTTGGCGAGATTGGTGCCGTAGAACACGCGCTGGTAATACTTGCCGCGCTGGATGGCGTTGCATTCATAGCCGCCGTTCGAACCCCAGTAATCGAACCAGCCACCGCCAAATTCCGCTGCAAATCCCGGAGTGTTCGGCGAGGCGGATGCGCCGCCTTTCGCGCCGCCGACGCCGTAGAAGCCCCAATCGGGAGCTGCGCTGTCGCGAGTGGGTGTGCCGTTCACGGTGCATGTGCCGCCGGGATAGGCGTCGAAGGCATACATATTAGTGGGGCCTTCGACAGTCTTTGCGACACCGGATCCTCGCGGCACCCAATAGCCGTTGCGTCCTTGATCGTTATGGAAGATGGGAACGCTGATGCCGTCCGCTCGCGCCTTTGCATACAAATGTTCCATGTAGCGAGCTTGCGCCGGCGTGGTCAGCGCCAGCTCGTTCTCGATCTGATGCAGGATCACCGTGCCCTTGCCATCGTTGATTTGGTGGCGAGCGATGATGGCGTGAACCTGGGTGAGCCATTCGTCCGCCGCTTGCAGATATTCCGGATCGTCGGTGCGTGCACGAGCGCGTTGATTGACCAGCCAGCCCGGAAAACCTCCGCGCGTCAGTTCTGCGTTGACGTACGGGCCGGCGCGAGTGATCACGTACAGGCCTTCTTCTGCAGCCATGTCGAGCAGGCGATCGATGTCGCGTACGCCAGTGAAGTCGTACACGCCTTTTTTCGGGCTGTGATATCCCCAGGAAAAGTAGAACGCGACCGTGTTGAAGCCGCTGGCCTTCATCTTCTGTAACACGTCGCGCCACAGGTCGGGCGAGGGCAGGCGGAAGGAGTGCATCTCCGACGCCCAGATCAGCTGGCGTCTGCCGTCGATCATCAGCGAGCGCGAATCGAAACTGACGCGCCCGAACGTTTGGACCTGCGCTTGCGGATTGGGCGAGGCGCTGGCGATCTGAGCGTTGGCGAATGCGGGGAGCAACAGCGCGCTGGCGCAAATCGCGGCAAGCACTCCGCCCGGTGGTCGGTTCATGGCTGTATCCTGCAGCTTACTGTTCTTGATCGCTAATGAGAGCGTGGCGTCGGTTCTGTCACGCGATACTTGCAAAAAAATTCAAATGGGAGCAAATTCGCGCAATAACGAAATTGTATTATTAATACCGGGGTGAGCCGCAAGCGGCAGCCCAGGTCTGCACAACGCATGTACGTGGGGGACACTCATGGCTGACTGGCCACGATCGATTCATGGTTCGATTCATGGCTCGATGCATGATCAACGCATTCGAGCGCAGGTAAGAATGGGCCGACGCACACTGGCTTCGTGCGTCACGCTGGTACTCGCCGCCGCCGCGGCTCAAGCACAAGAATCCCCGCCGCCAGCCAGTTCGTCATCGGAGCTGGAAGAAGTCGTCGTCACCGGTTTTCGCAGCTCGCTGAACAGCGCGCTCGAAGCCAAGCGCAACGAGACCGCCGCGATCGACAGCATCAAAGCTGAAGACATCGGCAAGTTTCCGGACAGCAACCTCGCCGAATCCATGCAGCGCGTCCCCGGTGTGACGCTCTCGCGCGGTGATGGTGGCGAAGGTCGAAACATTTCGGTGCGCGGCCTCGGCCCCGCATTTACGCGAGTCCGCATCAACGGCATGGAAGGTGCCTCGCAGACCGGTTCGAGCGATATCTACGGCGCCGGCAACAACGGCCGCAGCTTCGACTTCAACGTGTTCCCGTCGGAAATCTTCTCCGCCCTGGAAGTGCGCAAGACGCCGTCGGCGGATGTGGAAGAAGGATCGCTGGGCGCGACCGTGGATTTGAAGGCGCCGAAGCCGCTGGACTATCCCGATGACATGGTGTTCACCACCACTGCGCGCGGGGTCTACAACCAGGTCAGCGAAGACGTCGATCCCCGCATCTCGTCGCTGTTTTCCAAGAAATTCTTCGACAACACCTTCGGTGTGCTCGGCTCGGTGGCGTACCAGAAGCGCAATATTCGCGAAGTCGGTTACTCAGCGGTGGATATTCTCTCCGCCAACACCAACGGTCTGACGGTCGGCGGCGTGTTGTATCCATTCTGCACACCGGTAGGTTATCCGGTGCAGAGCCCGGCCACCGGCACCAAGGGTGCAACCGCTACGGATTGCAGCCCTGGCAATCCACGCACCAGCACTGTCGACGCATACAACTCAGTCGCGAACCTGCGTCGTGCCGATCTGCCGAACGTTCCGGGCAGCGGCGCCTTCCTGCCGCGTCTGCCTCGCTACGTGAACTCGGAACAGGATACGGAGCGCACCGGTGCGACGCTGACGCTGCAATGGGCGCCGAACGAGAACACCAACCTCACGCTCGACACGTTGTATTCGAACTTCGATGTCGAGCGGCGCGACAACTACATCCTCGGGCTCTCGTTCGGCCGCAACGTCAATAATCTCGGCCAGCCGATGGTGTCGGTGCGAGACATCGCCTTCGACCAGAATGGCTCGATCACGCGAGGCGTGTTCGACGGCGTCGATATCCGCTCCGAAGGCCTGGTCGATCAGTTCGTTTCCAATTTCCGCCAGGTCAATCTCAACCTGGAACAGCGCTTCACGGACCGCTTCCACATCAACGCGTTCGCCGGCTACTCGGAGTCCAAGTACGACGGCACGATGCGTTTGCAGACGTTCCTCGATGCCACCGACCAGGACAACTTCACGCTCGACTTCAGCGGCGGCAATGTGCCGACGATCGGCTTCGGCCAGCTGAATGTTGCCGATCCGGGCCAGTTCACGTACGCGCCCTCGCTGGCGGACGGCACGGTGCTCGGCGGCTTCAGCCTGCAGGGCAAACCTTCATACAACCTCACCAAGAACACGACGCTCAATCTGAGCGGCACGTTCGATATCACCGATGCGCTGGCGCTCACTGCCGGCG
>CAMLEO010000295.1 GCA_946478975.1 uncultured Steroidobacter sp. | reverse complement strand
CCGCTCCAGCCTGGCCTGCAGCCGGGAACGAATGCTGTCGAACAATGCAGCCAGGAAAATGACTGAGCCAGTGATCACAGGGTACGCATAGGGATTGGCATTCATCATCACCAGGCCGTTCTGCACGGTCATGATGAGCACGGCGCCGATCACCGGCGCCCACGAGTTTCCTCGTCCACCAAACAAGCTGGTGCCGCCGAGCACCGCTGCGGCGATCGCGAGAAATTCGGCGCCTTGGCCGAAGGCACCCGAAGCGGCGGAGGATTGGCTCAGCGAAATAAAGCCGCCCAGTCCTGCGAATGCTCCGCAAAGCGCATATACGGTCCAGGTGACTGCCTGAGTCGGCACGCCGACGCGGCGAGCACCTTCCTTATCGGCACCGATGCTCCGGACATACGAACCGAGTGCGGTTCGATTCATCAACACCCACGCGATTCCCATCGCCACTGCGGCGATCCAGAGCAACACCGGCAGACCGAACATTTCTGCACGACCGAAGTCTTTCACGCTCGGGCCGGCGTACACGATGCGCGTCGAAGAAAGAAACAATCCCACGCCGCGCCCGACGAAGATCGTTGCGAGTGTGACAATGAACGCCGGCAGGCCGAGTCTCACGACCAGCGACGCGTTGATTGCGCCAAAGCACGCGCCGACCAACACGGACGCCAGGACACAAACCCAAACCGGCGCATCAGGCAGGCCCAGCCCAACCACAACCGCCGCGAGATACATCGTCGCGCCAACGGAAAGATCCACGCCCGCCGCCAGCAGCACGAAGTTCATGCCCAGCGCGGCCACGATCAGCCAGCTCGATTGCACGAGAATGGCGCCCATGTTTTCCATGCTGAGAAAGCGCGGCGCCAGCGCGCCAAAGCCCATCACCAGCAGCGCCAGGAAAAAGAACGGCGCCCAGCGCAGGATGAAGGTGATCGATTGAGCCGAGACGCCGCTGTTCATGCTGCATTTCCCTGGCCGAACGCGGCTCGCAGAATCGTTTCCCGATCGAACGCCACGCGCTCGAACTGTGCTGTGAGCTCACCGCGCCTCATCACGTGCAGCCGGTCGCACAAACCCACCAGCTCCTCGAGCTCGGAGGAGATCACCAGGATGGCCATGCCGGCCTGTGCCATCTCCGCCAGCAATCGATAGATTTCCTCTTTGGCGCCCACGTCCACACCGCGCGTCGGCTCGTCGAGAATAAACAGCTTCGGCTGGCGCAGCAGCCAGCGGCCAAGAATCACTTTCTGCTGATTGCCGCCCGACAGCGTCCGAATCGGCGCGGTGCGAATATCACCGCTCTTCAAATTCAGCCGCTGGGCCAGCGCACGAATCGCATTCAGCAGCGGATCGCTCTTCACTCGCCCACCACCGGCTGCAAACATCGGCAGCGCAGCGAGCGCCATGTTGTCCGCAACGGAGGCGTCCGGCATCAGGCCTTCATGCCGCCGATCTTCGGTCAGGAACGCGACACCCGCGTCCATACGAGCTTTGATGTCACCCGGGGGCAGCGCTCGTCCGTTGACGCGAATCTCACCTTGGCTGTGTCGGTCCAGGCCAAATAACATTCGCGCCAGCTCCGAGCGCCCCGAGCCCATCAGGCCGGCGATGCCGACGATTTCTCCCGGCGCCAGCTGCAGGTTGATGGCTTCCAGCACACCCGGCTCGCCGAGTCCGCTGACTTCCAGAATTGGCGCCGCCGCCCGCGCCGGCACGTCGCGCGTAGGAAACAAAGCTTCGATGGTTCGGCCAACCATTGCGGGCACCAGATCGTTCGGCGTCAGGCCCGATGTCGTCGCGCGCATCGTGACTCGGCCGTCGCGCATCACTACGACGTCACCACATAGCTGCAGCACATCTTCGAGGTTGTGACTGATGTAGAGAATGGCTACGTCGCGCTGCTGCAGCCGACGCACGATATCGAACAGTCGCGCGGCTTCACGGCCTGTCAACGAGCTGGTGGGTTCATCGAGAATAAACACTCGGGCGTCGGACGCGAGACCGCGCGCAATCTCCAGCAACTGTCGCTCGCCGGCGGACAGCTGCCCTGCCAGGGTGCTCGGCGATACTGTGAGATCCACCATCTTCAGCAGCTCTTTGGCGCGATTGTGCATTTGTCGCCGCGAGATCAGCGGCAAGCCGGCGAAGCTGCGCGGCGGACGGACCAGAAACAGATTCTCCGCCACCGACAGATTGGGAAAGATATTCAGCTCTTGCTGGATGAATGCGATGCCCGCCGCATCGGACTCGCGACGCGAGCGCGGTTCGAAGGGTTTGCCATCCAACAACACGGCACCTCGATCGCGCGGGAGCACGCCCGCGATCAGGTTCATCGTGGTCGACTTGCCGCAGCCGTTCTCACCGACGATGCCGAGTACGCGACCGCCGTGCGCTTCAAAAGTCACGTCGTGCAGGACTTTGACGCCGAAGAACGACTTCTCCAGCCCTTGGACCGCCAGCCTAGCCGGCTTTTCGGTTGTGAGCGTCATGCGCTTTTCACCCGGCGAGCCCGCGCGACGTCCACGATCGCCGCGGCGAGAATCGCGCAGCCTTTCACCGCCAGTACGATGAACAAAGACAATCCGAGAAGTTGCAGCGATTTATCGAGCACGCTCAGGAACGCGACGCCGATCAGCACCATCCACACGCTGCCGCGGCCACCAAACAAACTCACACCGCCGATGATCGCGGCACCGACGATGTCGAGGAGCATGTTTTGTCCGAGCGTCGGCAGGCCGGTTTCGATGCGACTCGTGTAAATGATTGCAGCCAACGCGGCACACAGCCCCGACGCTGTGAACGCAGCGATGGTCACAGCACGCACGGGCACACCGGAGATTCGCGCCGCCTCCGTGTTGTGACCGACAGCATATAACCAGCGGCCGACCACCGTGCGCGAAAGGACATAGTGAATCGCGACCAACGCCACGACGCTGAGCACGAGCGCAATCGGAATGCCGGCGGCATGGCCGTAGCCGATGTAACGAAACGCGTCGGGCAAACCGCCGATGCTGATCGTGTCCGACACCACGGATGCATACCAAACGGCGGCGCCGCTGCCTGCCATCATCACAGCGAGTGTGATGATGAACGACGGGATTTTCAGCATCGCGTGACAGATGCCGTTGAACAACCCGATGACTGCGCCGACAGCGAGGCAGGCAAGGATTCCGCTCAGCGTAACGCCGGGCTCACCGACATCTGCAAGATGCCGAGTCATCACGGACGCGCTGATTACACTTCCTGCCGCCATCACCGCCGTCATGGAAAGATCGATCTGGCCGATCAGCAGCACGAGCATCTGGCCCGCAACCAGGATCGCCAGGGGCAGCATCGCGAGCATCACGTCATGCAACGTTGTCGTTGAAAACATCGCCTGGGAGAATCCCAGTAACGCAGCGATGAACAACGCCCAGGCGGAGCCATTCGAGATCGCGCCGCCCGCCATGGCGTCGATCGCAGTACCTTCAGCTCCGGCCGTCGGCGTCGTAGTGCCTGCGCTTTTCGCGGTCGCCGACGTGGTCTTTGCCTTCCACGCGCCGTAACCCCACATACGATCGCGCTGGGCAGTCAGCGTCTGTTGTGAAATCACAAAGCCGGGATCGACCAGTATTTTTGGCGGACGCTCGCCGGCCCACAATCGAGCCAGCGCCTGAAACGTCAGCTCGACTTCATAGTCGAGATCCTGCACACCATCGACGTCGTAGAAGCCTGCGGCCAGTTGTTCGTAACCGTTGTCGTCGCCGTCGAAACCGGCGATCAGCACGTGGCCCGGCTCATTGCTCTTGTGCCATTTGCCTGCGATCCGCAGCGCCTGCTCGATCTGCGGCGTGAGAAAGTCGGACGACGTCACGAGCAAGTTGATGTCGGGATGCGCTTGCAGCGCGTTGCTCAGGCCGGCAAACGCCTTGTCTGCATTCCATTCGGTGGCGATGCGAGCGACGACTTCAACGATGTCGCCGTGTCTTGCGATCGCATCCTGAAATCCGTCGCGACGATGAACCGCGTTCGCGTCGCCCAGATCGCCGACCAACAACGCCGCTTTATACTTTCCACCTCGCTCACGCGCGATCTTCATCAGCGCGGTGACGGTGTCTTCCATCAACTTGCGGTTGTCTGCCACCACGGCCACCGAATAGGCATCGCTCGGCGCCGGCGGACGATTGAAATGAACGATGGGCACGCCGGCGGCGTTGGCGGCCCGTACGGCGGGAATGACCGCTTTGTCGTCAGTGTGAACGATGATGATTCCGTCCACGCCACGCTGAATCATCGACTGCACTTGCTGATACTGGCGGTTGTCGTCCATGTTGGACACCGCTTCCAGCGCCGACCACCCCTGCGCCTCGATCCGGCGCCGCATGCGCTCGATCGCCGCCACCCAGAACGGCGAGATCAGGCTGTCGAACAACAGCGCCACGGTGCGCTTGCGGCCCGGCTGCGCAAGCGCGGGTGCTACGGCCGCAGCCGTCAACAGGCCTATGCAACTACGCCGATCCATCGCCCCTGAATCCCCGCTTTTTGGTTCTCGGTGTAAGATGGCATACCATCGTACCACGGGATCGGCCAAAAGGTACTGTCGACGCCGGATTGGTCTTCGGTATGATGGCCCGCCTTCCGGAGGAGTAATCGTGTCCGAGTCTTTCCTGCAAGCTTTTCGCAGTGTCGCGCGCGAACGGAGTCTGTCCGACAAGGTGACGGAGCAGATCACCGAAGCCATCGTTTCCCGGCAGATCCGGCCCGGCGAGCGCCTGCCGTCGGAGCGCGAATTGGGCGCTCGGTTCAATGTGTCGCGCACCGTGATTCGTGAAGCCGTCCGGTCGCTGGTCGCGCACGGCCTGGTGCGAGTGACTTCGGGCCGCGGTGTCGAAGTCAGCGAAGTCGGCTCCGGCAATGTCGCCGCCTCGATGAAGCTGCTGGTGCGCGGCTACGAAGGCCTCGACTACGAAAAGGTCAGCGAGGTGCGCACTGCTGTTGAAGTGCAGACGGCTGGACTTGCGGCGCGCCGGGCCAAACCGGAAGACATCGAACGATTGCGGCAGTTGTGCGATGAACATCAGGTCAGCTTGGATAAAGGCGACAGCGACGCCGCGAGCGAATCGGATTTTCAGTTTCATCGCGAGTTGACGCGCGCCTCGGGCAATGAGCTGCTGCTGGCAATGCTCGATTCCATTTCGGATGTGCTGCGCGAAGTGCGTCACCAGGCGATGGTTCAACCGCATGTGAGCGAAGACGGTCTGAAGGCGCATCGGCGCATTCTCAAAGCGGTCTCGGCGGGCGATCCCAAAGGCGCTCGCGATGCCATGGCCAGGCATCTGGCGGACGCCGAGCGGATCTGGCGCGGCGAACAGGTTGCCGCGGCTGCACGAGCATCGAAAGCGGCGAAAGCCAAGAAACAGGCTTGACCATCAGCGCTGCCACGGCGGCAGCGCATCGGCGTTGATGTTGTAACGTTGGATCGCTTCGGCCACTGTCGTGCGCGGCACTCGATCGCGTAACGAATCCAACGCGGCGATCACGATCTGGTGTCGGTCGACTTCGAAGAAGTTTCGCAGCGCCTGCCGCGTATCGCTGCGGCCGAAACCGTCGGTTCCCAACGCAACGAATGGATTGCTGACGTGACCGGCAATCAGCTGCGGATACGCAGCCACGTAGTCGGTCGCTGCGACCACAGGCACGGGATCGGCAAGGCACGTCGAAACGTGGCTCGACCGAGGTGTTTGCGTCGGGTGCAGCCGATTGTATCGCTCGACCTCCCGCGCCTCTCGCGACAGCTCACTGAAGCTGGTGACACTCCAGACATCGCTGGCGATCTGCCAATCTTTCTCCAGCAACTCCGCTGCGGCGATGACTTCGCGGAAGATCGCACCGGAGCCCAGCAGATGTACGCGCGCTTTCGCATTCTCAGGACGGTGCTGCGCGAAGCTGTACATGCCCTTGATCACATCAGCGTGATGCTCGGGCTGCAGGCTGGGCTGCTCGTAGCTCTCGTTCATCACCGTGATGTAATAGAAAACATCCTGATGCTGCTCCAGCATCTGCCTGGCTCCGTGATCAATGATGACCGCGAGCTCGCCGGCGAACGCAGGGTCATACGCGCGGCAGTTCGGCACAGCCGCGGCAGCAATGTGACTGCTGCCGTCCTGGTGCTGTAGCCCCTCGCCTCCCAATGTCGTGCGACCGGCCGTGGCGCCGATGAGGAAACCACGCGAGCGCTGATCGGCCGCGGCCCAGATCAGGTCGCCGACGCGCTGGAAGCCGAACATCGAATAGAAAATATAGAATGGCAGCATCGGCAGGTTGTGAACGCTGTACGAAGTCGCAGCGGCAACCCACGACGACAGCGCACCCGCTTCGGTGATGCCCTCCTCCAGCAACTGGCCATCGCGCTTCTCGCGATAAACCATGAGCGACTCGGAGTCTTCGGGCTCATACAGCTGCCCCACCGGCGAATAGATGCCGATCTCACGAAACAGCGCCGCCATACCGAAGGTCCGGGCTTCGTCGGCGACGATCGGCGCGATGCGCGGGCCGAGCGTACGATCCTTCAGCAATGCACTGAACAGCCGCACGATCGCCAAGGTCGTCGACATCGCCTTGCCTTCGGCCTGGAGCGCGAACTGCCCATACCTGGCCAACGGCGGAATATCCAAACGTTGTTCTTGATATGAGCGCGACGGGACCGAGCCGCCCAGCGCGCGACGCCGCTCCTGCAAGTAACGAATCTCGGGCGAGTTCTCCGGCGGACGATAGAACTCCAGGTGCTCGACCTGCTCGTCGCTCAGCGGCAGCTGGAATCGATCGCGCACGTACTTGAGTGCGTCCACGTCGAGCTTCTTCTGCTGATGCGACGTCATGCGGGACTCGCCCGCCCGCCCCATGCCGTAACCTTTTTTGGTCTTCGCCAGAATCATCGTCGGTTGGCCACGATGCGCGCGAGCGGCCGCAAACGCTGCGTATAGTTTGCGGAAGTCGTGACCGCCGCGATTCAGCGCGTCGATCTCGCTCGTCGACATATGTGCGACCAGGCGCTTGATGTCGGGATCGGAGTTGAAGAAGTGCAGCAGGTTGTACTCGCCGTTCTGCGCACCGAGCGTCTGATATTCGCCGTCGACGATCTCTGCAAAGCGACGGAGCAAGGCGTGGCTGGTATCGCGAGCGAACAACGAATCCCAGTTGGAGCCCCACAGCACCTTGATGACATTCCAGCCGGCGCCGACGAACAGCGACTCCAGCTCCTGCACGATCTGCCCATTGCCGCGCACCGGCCCGTCGAGCCGTTGCAGGTTGCAGTTGATGATGAAAGTGATGTTGTCGAGATTCTCGCGCGCGGCGAGCGTGAGCGCGGAGATGGATTCGGGCTCGTCCATTTCGCCGTCGCCGAACACGCCCCAGACGTGCTTCTCATTCGTTTGCGCCAGCCCGCGATGGGCCAGGTAGCGCATGAAGCGAGCCTGGTAGATCGCGTTGATCGGCCCGATGCCCATGGAACCGGTCGGGAACTGCCAGAAGCGAGGCATCAGCCACGGGTGCGGATAAGAGCACAACCCCGAGCCATTCACTTCCTGGCGATAGTTCGCGAGTTGCTCGGCGCCAATGCGTCCTTCGAGAAACGCTCGCGCATATACGCCGGGCGCCGAGTGCGGCTGAAAATAAATCAGGTCGCCGCTTTGCTGCTCACCGGCGCCACGGAAGAAATGATTGAAGCCGATCTCGAAAATCTCCGCCGCGGACGCGTAGCTCGCAATGTGACCTCCGAGCTCGCCATGCGCCTTGTTGGCTCGCACCACCATCGCCAACGCGTTCCATCGCAACAGCGCCGTGATGCGCTCTTCCAGCCGCGGATCGCCCGGATGCGGCGCCTGGTCGTCCACCGAAATCGTATTTTGATACGCCGAATACGGCGAATGCGTCGCCGCCGCCCCGAGATTTCTCGCATGCAACCCGAGCGCATGGAGCAGATACAACCCTCGCTCGCGCCCGGCAGAATGCACCACCGCCGACAGCGCATCGAGCCATTCCTGGGTTTCGGTAGGATCGATATCTTCGATCGGCACGCTCGTCGACTGCGCATGCGGAATCGGCTCGTCGCCGCCAGGCTTGGTTTGGGCGTTCATGTGTGCTGTTACTTCGCGGTGTAGCCGCCATCGATGATCAGCGGCGCCCCCGTCATGTAGCGCGACTCATCGGACGCGAGGTACAAGGCCGCATAAGCGATGTCTTCTTCGGTGCCGAGCCCGAGCGGATGTTCCTTCTTCAGGCTGGCTTCCACTTCCGCCTTGTTCGGCAGCGACGCGGTGAACTCGTGATACAACGGCGTCGGAATCGTCCCGGGGCAGATGCAGTTCACGCGAATGTTGTCCTTCGCATGCCCCAACGCCATCGACCGCGTCAGGTTGAGGACTGCGCCTTTCGATGCGCAGTACGCCGGGTGCATGGGAAAACCGATCAGGCCCGACTCGGAGCCCATGTTGATGATGGAGCCGCCGCCGTTCCGGCGCATGACCGGCACCACGAACTTGGAGCACAGGAACATGCTCTTGACGTTGATGCCGAACGTGCGATCCCAATCGGCTTCGGACAGTTTCTCGACATCGCCTTCGAGACAGGTGCCGGCATTGTTGAACAGCACATCGATGCCGCCGAGGAATTGCACTGCCGTCTCAACTGCAGCACCGACTTTCGAGAGCTGAGTGACATCGCAGTTGAGATACAGCGCTTTGCCGCCGGCCTTTGCGATGTCGGCAACGACTGCGGCGCCGAGATCGTCCTTCAGATCGAAGACGTCGCCGCAGCGCGAGCAGCGATACGCG
>CAMLEO010000294.1 GCA_946478975.1 uncultured Steroidobacter sp. | reverse complement strand
CTTCGGGTCTGCGTGGGCAGGGTTGAAGTCCGGGCCCTGGAGCTCGGGGCTCGAGGGGTATAGGCACAAGTGGTGCGGATCATAGGCAGATCCGCTTCCCCCGTCACCCGAGTGTTAAGATCCGCCGCCATGAATGAAACCCTGCTGGTCATGTTCGGGATCAAGGTCACGGCGTGGAAGCTGATCGGCTACTCCGGCGTGTTCCTGTTTGCCGGCCGCTGGTTCGTGCAGCTGGCCGCGTCCAAGGCCATGGGCAAGCCCGTCATGCCGACTCTGTTCTGGTACATGAGCGCCTCTGGCAGCGTGCTGCTGCTCGCCTATTTCATTTTCGGTAAGAACGACTCCGTTGGAGTCATGTCGAACCTGTTCCCGCTGTTCGTCGCGCTTTATAACTTGTATCTGGACCGCAAGAGCCAGCGGCTGCTCGGCCCCAAAACTTGAACGTTACTCGTCGTCCAGCTTCTTGCGCAGTTGCACCGGTTCGGCGCGCGTCGAGCGCTTGCGCACCTGGATGTTCAGCATCTCGACCGCGACCGAGAACGCCATCGCGAAGTACACATAGCCCTTCGGGATATGGAATTCCAGGCTCTCGCCCACCAGCGCCACGCCGATCAGGATCAGGAACGACAGCGCCAGCATCTTGATGGTCGGATGACGGTCGACGAAATCGCTGATCGGGCCGGCCAGGAACATCATCACCAGCACCGCGACGATCACCGCCGCGATCATCACCTGCACCTCATCGACCATGCCGACCGCGGTGATCACCGAGTCGAGCGAGAACACGATGTCGATGATCGCGATCTGCACGATCACGCTGCCGAACGTGGCCCGGCCTTTCACCTCGCGCTCATGCTCCGGCTCGCCTTCCAGGCCGCTGTGAATTTCCAGCGTGCTCTTGGCGATCAGGAACAGGCCGCCGCCGAACAGGATCAGGTCGCGCCCGGAAACGCCCAGCCCGGCCACGGTGAACAGATCCGAGGAAAGGCCCATCACCCAGGTGATCGACAGCAGCAGCAGGATGCGAGTAATCATCGCCAGCGCCAGGCCGAAGGTGCGGCCGCGGCCGCGCAGCTCGGGCGGCAGCCGGCCGACCAGGATGGAAATAAAAATGATGTTGTCGATGCCGAGCACGATCTCCAGGGCCGTGAGCGTCAGGAACGCCAGCCACACTTGGGGATCGGTCAAGAGTTCCACGATGTAGGTCCCTGCGGTCGTCCGATCAATCGTTGCTGAGATCGACTGCGCCCTGCCGGCGCGACACGATGAGCGAAGCCAGGATGCCGATCGCCAGGAAACCGACGATCACGGCGAGCGAGATGCCGTGCGGAATTTCCAGGTGATGATGCAACATCATCTTCACGCCGACGAACGCCAGAATGAAGATCAGGCTGAACTTGATGTACTTGAACATCATCATCAGCCCGGCGATCGCGAAATACAGCGAGCGCAGGCCGAGGATGGCGAAGGCGTTGGAAGTGAAGACAATGAACGGCTCTTGCGTGACCGCGAAGATCGCCGGGATGGAATCGACCGCAAACACGACGTCGGCGAAGTCGACCAGCAGCAATGTGACGAACAGCGGGGTCGCGGCGCGGGCGCCGTTGACCAGCGTGAAGAAACGATCGCCGTCGAGCTTGTCTGTTACCGGATAGACTCGGCGGGCCAGTTTCACCAGGCCGCTCTTGCCTGGATCGAACTCATCTTCTTCGCTCTTGAGCATGCGTGCCGCGGACAGCAGCAGGATGGCGCCGAAGACGTAGAACATCCAATCGAACGCATGAATCAGCGCCGCGCCGGCCGCGATCATCGCACCACGCAGCAGGATGGCGCCGACGATGCCCCAGAACAGCACGCGGTATTGATACAACGAGGGGATCTTCATGTAATTGAAGATCACCGCGATCACGAAGATGTTATCGACCGAGAGCGACCATTCGAGCAGATAACCGGTGATGAACTGCAGCGCCGCTTCGTTGCCGCCCGGGGCTTCGGCCGCAACACGCCAGTCGAACCAGTGATGCTCGTAGACGCCGTAGACCAGCCCCGAGAACGACAGCGCAACCAGGATCCACACCACCGTCCAGCCGAGCGCCTGCCGGACGCTCATCTCTTTCGATTCCCGATGCAGCACGCCCAGGTCGAGCGCCAGCACCCCGATGAAGATCGCGAAGAAGCCGCCCCAGACCAGCCAGCTCATGAGTTTGTGTGGGCGATGGGTGTCATTACGGGAGAGCGTCTATCTCTGAGGTGTCCTTACGCTGTTCAATGAGATCGAGCGCGGAAAGTTTCATGTCCAGCGCGAGTGCGCCGGCGACGTAGATCGACGAATACGTGCCGACCAGGATGCCGATGGTCAGCGCCCACGAGAAGCCGCGCAGCGTTTCGCCACCCTCGAGCAGCAATACGATGACGACCAGCAGGGTCGCTCCGGAAGTGATGATGGTTCGGGACAGCGTCTGGTTGATCGACGCATCCATGATCTCTTCGGGCGTCGAGCGCCGCATGGAGTGGAAATTCTCACGCACGCGATCGAACACCACGACCGTATCGTTCAACGAGTAGCCGATGACGGCCAGGATCGCCGCCAGCACCGCAAGATCGAAGGTGATGTTGGTGACCGCGAAGAAGCCCAGGATGATCAACGGATCGTGCAACGTCGCGATCACCGCGCTGATGCCCATCTTCCATTGGAAACGGAACCAGGTGTAGATGCCGATCAGCACGAACGTAAACAGAATCGCGAGACCGCCCTGGTTGGTCAGCTCCTGACCGACCTGCGGGCCGACGACTTCGGCACGACGCAGCTCGACCTGCGGATCGACCTTCTTCAGCGCCGTCGTGACCGCCGCGCTGACCTGATTCACGTCCTGATCTTTCTGCGGCAACAGGCGCACCATGACGCTGCGCTCGTCGCCGAAGTTTTGCACCTGGGCATCGTGATAACCGTTCGACTGCAGCGCCGAGCGCGTGCGCTCGATGTTGGCCTTCTGCGGATATGAGAACTCCAGCACCACGCCGCCGGTGAAGTCGATGCCCAGGTTCAACCCGTGGACGAACAACAGCACGATGGACGCAATGATGGCGATGCCGGACACCCCGTACCACACCTTGCGGGTGTGCATGAACGGGTACTTGGTAACCTTGTGGAAGAACTCCATGGTACGGCGCTCTTAAATAGAGAGATGTTCGAGCCGGCGACGACGACCCCAGATCGCATGGACCAGGGCGCGGCTGCCGACCACGGAAGTGAACAACGACGTGACGATACCCAGCGTCATCACGATGGCGAAGCTGCGAATCGTGCCGGTGCCGAAGGCGAACAGCACTACACCTGCGATCAACGTAGTGACGTTGGAGTCGGCGATGGTGGCGAACGCTTTTTCGAAGCCGACGTTGATCGACTGCAGCGGCGAATTGCCCGAGCGCAGCTCTTCACGAATGCGCTCGTAGATCAGGATGTTTGCGTCGACCGCGATACCCATGTGGAACACGACGGCCGCGATGCCCGGCAGCGACAGCGACGCTTGCAGCATCGACAGCAGGCCGACGGTCAGCACCAAGTTCGAGAGCAGCACGGCGTTCGCAACCCAGCCGAACGCACGGTAGTAAACAGCCATGAACGCGAACGTCAGCAGCAGGCCGATGCCCATGGCGCGGACACCGCGATCGATGTTGTCCTTACCCAGGCTCGGACCGACCGAGCGCTGCTCGACGATGGTCTGCGGAGCCGCCAGCGCGCCCGAACGCAGCAACAGCGCGAGCTCGCGCGCTTCGCTGGCTTGCAGGCCGGTGATGCGGAAGCTCGATGACAGTACGCTCTGAATGGTAGCGGCGTTGATGACGTTTTCTTCGGTGCAGAGGTTGCCGCTGCGGCTGCCTTCGCAACGCTCGCCTTCGGCGAGCTGTTTCTTTTCGATGTAGACCACGGCCATGCGCTTGCCGACGTTGTCTCGGGTTGCTTCGAGCATCGAGCGACCGCCGCGCGCATCGAGTGTCACGTTGACCTGCGGCGAGCCTTCGGAGAAGCCGGAGCTCGCATCGGAAAGCTGTTCGCCGGTCGCGATGATGTCGCGCTTCACCAGGATTGGCCGGCCGTCGCGCTCCTTGAGCAGCTTCGAGCCGATCGGCACGCGCTTGGTCTGCGCCGCTTCGTACGGATTGTTGGTTTCATCGACCAGGCGGAATTCCAACGTGGCCGTGGCACCGAGCACGCGGATCGCTTCGTTCGGGTCCTGCACGCCGGGCAGTTGCACGACGATGCGATTGATCGCCTGGCGCGTGACGATGGGTTCGGAAATGCCCAGCTCGTCGACGCGATTGCGCAAGGTGGTGATGTTTTGTTGGACGGCGATGTCCTGGCGGCGCTTGATCTCCACCGGCGTCATGCGCATTTCCAGCTGCAGCCCGTCCGGGCCCTGCGTCGAGGTGACGACCACGCCGCCATCCGGCGTGCGCAGTGTTTGTAACGCTCGCGACTCGTCTTCGGCATTACGAAGCGCAACGCGAATGACATCGCCGTCACGCGTCACCGACGTGTAGCCGATCTTCTTATCGCGCAGGATCGTGCGTGTGTCGCGCTCCATGCGGTCCAGCGCTTGTTCGATCGCGCCCTGCGTGTCCACTTCATATACAAAGTGCACACCGCCGCGCAGGTCGAGGCCGAGGCTCATCGGCTTGAAGCCGATCTTGCGCATCAATGCCGGCTCGCGCGGAGCACTCGATAGCGCAACCAGAAACTCGCCCTGACCGCGCTTGGCGATGGTCTCACGCGCCTTGGCTTGCGCCGCGTCGTCGGCGAAGCGCAGCACCAGTCGATCCTTCTGCAGATACGAATCCTCGACCGCAATGTTGTCGGCCGAAAGCATCGTCAGCACCTGATCGGTCTTGGCTTGGTCCATGGCCGTGCGGTCGTTGCGCGACAGCTGCAACGCCGGCCCTTCGCCGAACACGTTAGGTAACGCGAACAGCGTGCCGACCACCAGGACGATGATGACCAGCCAGTATTTCCACTTGGCGAATTGATACATGGGAATGCCGAGGAGATTTTGTCTTGTGAGAGCACCCGCTCACCGGGTGCTCAGGCGCTCTTCAACGTGCCTTTGGGCAGGACCTGGGCGACGGCCTGACGCTGCAGCTTGATGTTGACGCCGGAGGCGATTTCGATGGTCAGGAACTGCTCGCTCACCTCGGTCACCTTGCCGAGGATGCCGCCGTTGGTCACCACTTCGGCGCCCACTTCGATGGCGGCGACCATGGCGCGATGCTCTTTGGCGCGCTTGGTCTGGGGGCGGATCAGCAGAAAGTAGAAAACGACGAAAATCAGCACCAGCGGCAAAAATTGCATGAGCGCGTTGGCCTGGCCCGGGGCGCCCTGCGCCTGCGCGGCGGCGGTGGAAATCAACCAATCCATTTTGCAATGCCCCCGAAAAACTAGGAAAAGACCGGGAAAAAGACTGCGAATCGACCTTGCCCGGCGCGAGCGTGGCGCACCCGGCATGGGGCCGGGTCCGGCAAAGAGCGGCGCATTATACACACCGCCTCGCCGGGGGAGCCCACGCGATACACTGGCGGTCCTCGTGGGTTTTGGGTCCCAAGCCGCTACATGCTTTCGCGCGACATCCTGATTGTGTTGCTGCTGATCCTGCTGAACGGATTCTTCGCCCTGTCCGAGATGGCGCTGGTGGCCGCCAAGCGCGCCCGCCTGCAGGTGGCGGCCGAGCAAGGACGCTCCGGCGCAAAGTGGGCGCTCGCGCTGCTGTCCGACCCCACTTCGCTGCTGTCGGCGGTCCAGATCGGCATCACCCTGATCGGCATCGGCAGCAGCATTTACAGCGGCAACGTGTTCGCGCCGCCGCTGGCCCAGATGCTGGCCCAATCGGGTGTGCCGGCGGAATACGCCGACGATCTCGCCTACTTCCTGGTGGTGGTGCTGGTGGGCTATGTGTCGCTCACGTTGGGCGAGCTGATTCCCAAGCGCGTCGCGCTGCTGCACGCCGAATCGCTCGCGATCTTCGTCGCGCCCTTCATGCGCGTGTTCGCCATCGCCATGACGCCGGGGGTCTGGCTGCTGCGACATACGGTGAACGCCATTCTCAAAGTGCTGCCGGTCTCCTCCGCTCCGCAGGCGGCTGTCACCGAAGATGACGTGCGCGCGCTGGTGGCCGAAGGCACGCGAGCCGGCGTGTTTCTAGCGTCCGAGCGACGTTTGCTCGAAGGCGTGCTGGCGCTCGCCGATCGCAAGGTCGGCTCCATCATGGTGCCGCGCCAGGACATCATCTGGCTGGACATCGAAGAGCCCATCGAAGTGTTGTGGCAGCGAGCGAAGGAAAGCGGCCACGCCCGGTTCCTGGTCTGCCGCGAGAAGTTCGACAACCTGCTCGGCATGATCACGCTCGCCGACCTGAGCGAAGCGCTCCATCGCGCGCAGCTCGATCCGGACCGGGACCTGGAGCCGCCGCTGCACATTCCCGATTCGATTTCAGTGCTGCAGCTGTTGGATCAGTTTCAGCGCTCCAGCACCCACCTGGCGGTGGTCACCGATGAGTACGGCGAAATCGAAGGCATCACCACGCCCATCGATATTCTCAAAGCGATTGCCGGCGAGCTGCCCGACCTCGGCAGCCGCGAGCGCGCCGAGTGGGTCCAGCGCGAGGACGGCTCTTATCTGATCGACGGCCACATGCCGATCGAAGAATTGCAGCAGCGGCTCGGTCGGCGAGACATGGGCGGCCGCGACTATCACACCGTGGCGGGGTTCGTGCTCGCGCGACTCGGGCGCATTCCCAAAGCGGGCGACACGCTGACCTGGCGCGATGTGAAGATCGAGATCGTGGATATGGACGGCGTGCGCATCGACAAGATCCTGCTGCGCAAGCTCAGCGCCCCCGCTTAGCCGGCAAAAGTCACGCCTTTTGCCGGCGTCGTCGAAAGGGCCTTGGCCGCTTTCGACCAGAATTACGACGTTTTTCCGGTGGTCCCGTCCGGCGTCAGGATCACGACCTTCTCGTTGCCCGCTTCGTCGTGAGTGGAATGTTCTTCATGCCACTCGCGCCAGATCGCCAACGACACCGCCAGGAGCACCGGGCCGACGAACAAGCCGACCAGGCCGAACGCGAGCACACCGCCGAGCACGCCGAACACGACCAGCAGGAACGGCATGCGCGTCGCGTTGGAAATCACCAGCGGCCGGACGATGTTGTCCACCCAGCTCACCAGGATCAGGCCCCACAGAATCAGGCCGATGCCATCGAACAATTCGCCGCGCACTAAAGCCCAAGCGGCGAGACTGCCCCACACCATCGGCGCGCCGAACGGCACCAGCGCGATGATCACAGTGAGCGCGCCCATCAACGCCGGCGCCTGCACGCCAAAGATCCAATAACCGATGCCGGCCGCGACGCCTTGCGCCAACGCGCCGAGCATCAATGCATACACGACGGCCTGTGTCGTCGAACCGGCAGCATCGATGTAATCGTGCACGCGCGGTCCGAGAATTCCACCGAGCACCGCTCGCGCTTCACGCATCAGCCTCGGCCCGTCGCGCAATAGGAAATACATCGAGAACACGGCAAAGAACAGCTTCGCGACGTTGCGACCGACGCCGCCGATGAGTTTCGACACCTCAACCGACGACTGCTCCATGATGAGCACGAACTGTTCGCGCAACGAAGTGGGATCGGCCGCCAGCTGATTCAACAAGTCCTGAGCCCACGCACCGAACCACGGCAGATCGTGAAGTGCCTGCGGCAACACCGGCTTGGTCGCAAGAAACGACTGCACTTCTGCGTACGCCACGGTCGCTTCCGTACGCAGCAGCATGATCAGCCACACCAGCGGCACGACGATGATGATGGTGACGATGATGGTCGTGACCAGCGCCGCCGCCGGACTGCGGCCGCCGCACAACTTCAGGACGCGCAAATGCATCGGCCAGCTGACATACGCAAGGATCGCGCCCCAGATCAGCGGCACGATGAACGGCTGCAGCACCGTGAAGGTCAGCAACAGAATGCCCAGGATCAATCCGGCAACGAGCAGTCGACGAAACCAGGGCGCGGTGGGCAGATCTGCGAGCATGAGCTTCTTGGTGTGCGGCGTGGATCAGGCCGGATCGACCGCTCGACGCGCGTAGAAATCTGCGGCGAACGCTTCGAACCGGTGCTCCTCGATGGCGATGCGCATCGAATGCATCAAGGACAGGTAGTAGTACAGATTATGGATGCTGCCGAGGCGCGCAGCCAGGATTTCCCCGCAACGATCCAGGTGTCGCAAATAAGCACGACTGTAGTTCTTGCAGGTGTAACACGAACAGGCTTCGTCGATCGGGCGCAGATCGGTCTCGTACTGCGCGTTGCGGATCCGGACCACGCCGGTGCTGGTGAAAAAATGACCGTTGCGTGCATTGCGCGTCGGCATCACGCAATCGAACATATCGACGCCCCGGCGCACAGCTTCCACCAGGTCTTCCGGCGTGCCGACACCCATCAGGTAACGCGGCCTGTCTTTCGGCAACTGCGGAGTGATCGCCTCCAGCACGTGCTCGCGCTCTTCTTTCGGCTCACCGACCGCGAGGCCGCCGATGGCATAACCATCGAAACCGATCTCTCGCAATCCAGCAGCCGACTCCACGCGCAACGCTGGATACATGCCGCCCTGGACGATGCCGAACAATGCGTTCGGATTTTCCAGCCGGTTGAATTCGGCACGGCTGCGCAACGCCCAGCGCAACGACAGCTCCATCGAACGACGCGCCTGCGCTTCGGTGGCCGGATACGGCGTGCATTCGTCGAAGATCATCACCACGTCCGAATCGAGGTCGCGCTGGACCTGCATCGATT
>CAMLEO010000293.1 GCA_946478975.1 uncultured Steroidobacter sp. | reverse complement strand
GATCGCGGCGTTCGAAATCGGCACGCGCACCCAGCGGTATTTGTTACGTGCCAAACCCCTGCGCTCGCCCTGGTCGCCGCGCAGCTCGGACAACTCGCTGAAACATACGCGCGGGAAAATTGCGGGCACACCGACGCGTTGTTCATAAACGCTCGCCGCGATCATGCTCTCTTCACCTTTCCATGCACTCACCAGGCGCTTGAGATCGTCGGCGGTCACCGCCACTTGATCTCCCAGGAGCACCATCACCGACTGGCAGGCCGGCGGCAGCGATGCGACCCCGAAGCGCAGCGACGAGCCCATGCCTTCCTGCCACTGACGATTCACGATCACGGACGCCGGTGAATGGGCCAACAGGTGCGTCATCTCACGCGCATGTGCGCCGACGACCACGGTGACTGCGTGGCCGGCCACAGCGACAGCGTTCGAGACGACGATGTGTAACGCCGGCCGCCCCGCGAGCTTGACCAGCTGCTTGGGCTGGCCCAGCCGGCTGGATGCGCCGGCCGCCAGGACCAGGATATGTGGAGTCGTTGTCATGAAGTGCCGGGTTACTGACAGGCCGCCAATACTATACTTGCTCGCCCGTGGCTCTTGAGTTGCCGTCCATGGCTATTCGTCCGGTGTTGAAGATGGGTGATCCGGTGCTGCTGCAGGTTGCGCAACCTGTGGAGCGCTTCGACACGCCCGAGCTGCGCGAGCTGCTGCAAGATATGAAGGACACCATGGCGTCGTTGAACGGCGCCGGCCTGGCCGCGCCGCAGATCGGCGTGTCGCTGCAGGTGGTGATATTCGGTGTGAGCAAGAATCCGCGCTATCCGCAGGCGGAAGAAGTGCCGTACACCGAGCTGCTCAATCCGGTGCTCGAACCGTTGAGCGATGAGATGGAAGAAGGCTGGGAAGGATGTTTGTCCGTTCCCGGCATGCGCGGGCTGGTGCCTCGTTATCTCAATCTGCGCTATCGCGGCTTCGATCCCAAGGGCGAGCCCATCGATCGCAAGGTCAGCGGCTTTCACGCGCGCGTGGTCCAGCACGAGGTCGATCACCTGCTGGGCATTCTTTATCCCATGCGCATCCGCAACCTCGCCAATTTCGGCTTCAATGAAAGCCTGTTTCCCGGTCAGCAGCTGGTCGACGACTGAGCGCTGACGCATTCGTTTCAAGGTTGGAGTTCCCATGGCTGCCGTTCCCCAAAGCACGCTTTCCTTGCGCGACCCGAGTTTGTTTCGTCAGCAGGCCTTCGTCGGCGGCCGATGGCTGGATGCAGCCGGCGGCGAGGTGAAACGAGTCGTCAATCCTGCCACCGGCGAGTTGATCGGCACCGTGCCGAACTGCGGCGCTAAGGAAGCTCGCGCGGCGATTGAAGCAGCAGACAAAGCGCTGCCGGACTGGCGCTCGCGCACGGCGAAAGCTCGCGCCCAGCTGCTGCGCAAGTGGTTCGATTTGATCATGGCGAATCAGGAAGATCTGGCCGTGCTCATGACCGTCGAGCAGGGCAAGCCGCTGGCGGAAAGCCGCGGCGAGATTGCTTACGCCGCATCTTTCATCGAGTGGTTCGCCGAAGAAGGCAAGCGCGCTTATGGCGATGTGATCCCGAGCCACGGCACCGATAAAAGAATCGTGGTGCTGAAGCAGCCGATCGGCGTCACTGCTGCGATCACGCCTTGGAATTTTCCAACTGCGATGATCACGCGCAAAGTCGGCCCCGCGTTGGCGGCCGGCTGCACGATGGTGATCAAGCCTTCCGAGCTCACGCCCTATTCGGCGCTTGCGTTGTGTGTGCTCGCGGAGCGCGCGGGCCTGCCGGCGGGAATCATGTCTGTTGTTACCGGCGACCCGAAGCCGATCGGCGGTGAGTTCACCAGCAATCCGCTGGTGCGCAAGCTCAGCTTCACCGGCTCAACCGCGGTCGGCAAGCTGCTGATGTCACAATGCGCGGGCACGATCAAGAAAGTGTCGCTGGAGCTGGGCGGCAACGCGCCGTTCATCGTGTTCGACGATGCCGACCTGGACGCGGCCGTGGACGGCGCGATCGCCTCGAAATATCGCAACGCCGGCCAGACGTGCGTGTGCGCCAATCGCATCTTCGTTCAGAGCGGCATTTACGATCGCTTCGCTGCGCGGCTGGCGGAAAAAGTATCTTCCATGAAGATCGGCAGCGGTCTGGATCAAGGCACGGTCATCGGTCCTTTGATCGAAGAGAAGGCCGTGCAGAAAGTTGAAGAGCACGTCCGCGACGCAGTGAGCAAAGGCGCGAAGGTGCTGACCGGCGGCAAGCGCGTCGACGGCAAAGGTCACTTCTTCGTGCCCACCGTGCTCACGGGCATCAAGCCGGACATGCTGGCGATGCGCGAAGAAACATTCGGCCCGGTGGCGCCGCTGATGAAGTTCGAGACCGAGGAAGAAGTGATCCGGCTCGCGAACTCCACCGAGTATGGCCTGGCCGCTTATTTCTACAGCCGAGACCTGGCACGCGTGTGGCGCGTCGCCGAGGCGTTGGAAACAGGCATGGTCGGCATCAACGAAGGCCTCATCTCCACCGAAGTCGCACCATTCGGCGGCGTGAAGGAAAGCGGCATCGGCCGCGAAGGCTCGAAGTACGGTCTGGAGGAGTACCTGGAAGTGAAATATCTTTGCATCGGCGGAGTCCGCTGATGAAAGCGCGCATCAAATGGGTCCAGGACGTGATGTTCGTGGGCGAGTCGGGCTCGGGACATTCCGTCGTCATGGACGGCGCGCCCGACGCCGGCGGCCGCAATCTCGGCTTCCGGCCGATGGAAATGCTGCTGCTCGGCCTGGGCGGCTGCTCGGCATTCGATGTGATATTGATCTTGAAGCGCGGCCGCCAGGCAGTGACGGATTGCGTCGTCGACATCGACGCCGACCGCGCGACCACGGATCCGAAAGTTTTCACCAAGATCGTGATGCATTACACCGTCACCGGCCACGCGCTCGATCCCAAGAGAGTCGAGCGCGCGGTACAGTTGTCGGCGGAAAAATATTGTTCGGCCAGCGCCATCCTCGGCAAGACCGCCGAGATCACCCACACGATCACGCTGGTCGACGCGACATCCACCCCTACGGGAGCCAGCACATGAAACGCACTGCATCCGCCGTCTGGAAAGGCGGCCTCAAAGACGGCAAAGGCACCATCTCCACCGAAAGCGGCGTGCTGAACGACACTCAATATTCCTTCTCCACCCGCTTCGAGGACGGCAAAGGCACCAACCCCGAAGAGCTGATTGCCGCTGCGCATGCGGGCTGTTTCAGCATGGCCTTGTCGGCGCAGCTCGCCAACGAGAATAAGGTTGCTGAGAGCATCGAGACGTCCGCGGAAGTGACTTTGGTGAAAACCGATGCCGGCTTCACGGTCACGGCCGTGCACTTGAAAGTCAAAGCCAAGATCCCCGGCTACACGCCTCCCGAGTTCCAGAAAGTGGCCGAAGCCGCCAAGACCGGCTGCCCCATCTCACGTTTGCTCAAAGCCGACATCACGATGGAGACGCGCCTCGCCGGCTGGACTTAACTCTTCCCCACGCCTGGTTCGGTCATCGGGAGGCTGCTGAAAGCCGCCTCCCCAACCAAACCGCCAACGGCAGCGCGAACAGGGCATGTAGCAACCCAGGAACGAATAAACCCCAATACTCATAGAAAGCATCGTTGCCAAGCAGCGGCAGATTCAGCCCGAGTTTGCGGGGCTGCCCAATGTTTAACGCCGTTCGGCACGCACTTGTGTGCGAGCGACATTCGTTCATGAGGGGCGGCAATTCCTGCCTGCGTTCGGCTTTCGCATTCCTGCTACGTTGACGACGCGCCATGTGTCCCTCCGTAAGTAAACGTTGTGCCGTTCAATCCAAAAACTTCCAGGTGCTGGCGCCGTCGAATCTGCGAACGCGGATGGTCTCGATGATTGCTGGGTCGAAGTTGCGGAAGTTGACTCCCATCCTGTTCCCACCGGGCTTGGTGGGCTGCCAGTGCGTTACACAACCGCAGGTTGCACATCGACACAGCCGAAGGCACTTGTCACCCCACACGTAGTGAGCGATAGCGCCCCTGCGCGCAGTGATTTTGACTTGGCTGGGCTCGAAGTAGCCCCATAGGCCCGCCTGCCGGCGACAGATCGAGCAATTGCAGCTCGTCAGGCGCCGAGGCTTGCGTGGGACCTGGATTTGGACGGCGCCGCAGTGGCAAGAACCTGTGAGCATGGCATCGCCTCCTGTGCGACCCTACGCGGCACGCGTTTCGAACATTGCCGCGGGCGTCGATGCTTTGAAATACTCTTGGCTTCAACCATACAGGAGTGATTCATGGACCGAAGGACTTCCCTCACGATGCTTGCCGCTGGCCTTGCCGCGGCGGGGACTGGCTTGCCTGCGGTCGCTCAGTCGACGGGCGGAGTCAAGCTCACGGTTCTCTATGGACATCCGCCGAAGCCGGATGAGTTCGAGAAGTACTATCTCGACGTCCACATGCCGCTGGTCCACGCCATGAAGGGGCCGCGCAGAATGGAGGCGGCTAAATGTTCGCCCCAGGCCGATGGTTCGCCGCCGGCGTTTTATAGAATTTTCGAGGCCTGGTTCGACAGCCCCGAACACATGGCTGCGGTATTCGCCACGCCCGAGGGAATGAAGGTGCGGGCCGATGCTGCGAACTTCACACAGGGAACGACGGTCACGCGGGTGATCAGCAAGCTGGATTGAACGTAGCGGCGCGACGAATAACCAGCAAATAACAGAGCAAGGCGAGCGTCGCGCCACTCGCCATGATCGCCGCGAGCGTGCGCACGGTACCGTCGTTGAAGATGGCGACGGCCAGGCCGCCGATAGTTGTTAGAGCCGATTGCGTGGCACCCATCAACGCAGATGCCGTGCCGGCGTGACGGCCATGAGGCGCCAATGCAAGCGCAGACACGTTCGGGCTGACGCGCCCGGTGCAAACGAAGAACGGCAGCTGCAGCCCGACGATGGCCCACAGCGGCAACTTGAACATCAGACTCAGCACCAACAACGTGGCCCCGAGCAGCGGCGCGCCCCAGATATAACGTGCAAGCAGATGAGCCGGGCCGACGGTCTTCAGCGCACGCATGTTGAGAATGCTCGCGGTGAGAAACGCAAACCCGTTCATGCCGATCAACGCGCCGAACTGTTGCGGCGTCAGGCCGTAGTTCGCCGTGATCACCAGAGGCGCGCCGGTGACGTAACAAAACATCGACGCCATCGCGAACCCCATCAGCAGCGAATAAGCGATGAACTGGCGATCTCGAATCAGCGAACCATAATTGCGCAGCACTCGAGTAACTGTGGCTGCCTGCGCGTTGCGCGCATCGTGCGATTCGCGGAGCACATGATGCATGAGAAACATCACGAGCACGCCAAACACCGCTTGAACGACAAACGTCGCTCGCCAACCGAAATGCGACACCACCACGCCGCCGACCGCCGGCGCCATCACCGGGCCCAACGCAACGATCATCGTGAGAGTCGTAAACGCGCGCGCAGCTTCATGAGGCTCGCAGCGATCACGAACGATGGCTCTGCCGATCACCAATCCCGCACAGCCGCCGAGCGCCTGCACGACACGCATCGCAGTCAGCATCGCCATGTTCGCCGCTAAAGCGCAGCCCACGGATCCGAGGGTGTAAATCACATAACCGAAGTACAGCGGCGGCTTGCGACCGAAGCGATCGCTGATCGGCCCATAAAATAACTGCCCGATCGCAAGCCCGCCGATGAACGCCGCCATCGTCCCTTCGACGCCGCGCGTTGCGAACTCGCGCTCGATGCTCACGAAGCCCGGCAGATACATATCGATCGTGACGGGGCCGAGCGCAGTCATCACGCCCACCAGCATCAGCCAGGCGGGCAGGCGAGGGCGGGAGGAACTCGTCACGCAGGGATCAGCTGTCGCGCATGATGCCGCAGGTGATCTTCCATAAACGTCGAGATGAAGTAATAGCCGTGGTCATAGCCCGGCTGCAGCCGATAAGTCACATCGCTGCCGGAACGACGCGCGGCTTCGATGAAGACGGCGTGCTTGAGCTGCTCTTGCAGGAATTTATCTTTGTCGCCCTGATCGATGAGGATGGGCCGGGAATAACGCTTGGCGGCGATCAGCTCGCTGGCATCGTACTCGCGCCAGCTCGTTTGATCGCTGCCGAGATAGCCCGTGAACGCTTTTTGTCCCCACGGAACCTGGCTCGGCGCCGAGATCGGCGCAAACGCGGACAGCGACAGATATTGGTCCGGATTCTTCAGCGCGCAGATCAGCGCACCGTGGCCGCCCATGGAATGACCGAAAATGCCCTGCCGATCCGCACGGCCGCCGCCGACCGACTTCACGATCTCCGGCAGCTCGCGAGTCACATAGCTATACATACGATAGTTCTGCGACCACGGCGCTTGCGTGGCGTCGACATAGAAGCCCGCTGCCAACCCGAAATCCCAACTCGCATCGTCGCCCGGAAAGCGCACCTTGCGCGGGCTGGTGTCCGGCGCGACCAGCATCAATCCCAACTCCGCCGCCACGCGCTGCGCGCCGGCTTTGATCATGAATGTTTCTTCGGTGCACGTGAGGCCGGCGAGGTAATACAACACCGGGACTTCCCGCTGCTTGGCCTGCGGCGGCAGATACACCGAGAAGCGCATCTCGGTACGGCACTCACGCGACTCGTGGGAATAGAAACGTTGCACGCCGCCGAAACAGCCGTGCTCGGAGAGGAGATTCAACGTCATGACTGCGACTCCTGTGAGGGGGAGGCGATGCGGGCCGGTATTGTGTCCCGGCACGCACCCTGGCGCCACCCTGCCTTGGCGCAGTCGCTAGAACGTCGTGCGGAAGCCGACCATCGCGCCGTCTTCGACCGCCTGCACGGAAAAGCTGGCGTGGCTGTCAGGCAGGCCCATGAAGGCGTCGTTGATAAAGGAGGCGATGAAGTTGCCGAGCGCCATGCTGAAAAGGGTGTCGGAGGGATAGTGCCAACCAGCTTCGATGCGAGCCCAGGATGTTCCGAAGGTCAGTGCGTGCAAGCCGACGTTGAGTGTGGTGCGCGCCGCGTCCGACATCTCGATCGATTGCAAATTGCGGGCGGCGAGCGACGTATGGATCGACGAAGCGGAGGTGTGGCCGGAGGGAAAACTTTCATTGTCGGCGCCATTGGGCCGCTGGCGATCGGCTTGGCCCTTGAGGAAGTTCGTGACCGCACCGGTGGTTGCGACGGCCGCAGCGTCGACCAACGTGCCTTTGGCTTTGCTGACGATCCAATCGCCGGGATCGTCGCCGCCGGGCGTGGCCAGAATGGTCACATAGTGAGCGACCACGGAGGCCGAGCGCAGGTCGTCGCTCCAGTCCTGGGCGCTTTGTTGTGAACCGAACACCGGCGTGTGATTTCGCGCCCAATCGCTCGTGCGCCGGTCGAAGTTGTCGATTTGAAAGGCTGCCGCGCCGAGCAGCGGAGCCCAGGTCCACGGATCTTTGGCGGCGTTGATGGCCGATGTTTGCACGCGCTCCCAGCCGGGACGCAACGTTGCATCCTCACCCCAACGTTGGCCGGTGGGCAGCGTGCCGCAAGCGGATAGGGACAGAGCACAGCAGATCAGCGCGAGTCGTAACAGCATGCCCGGATACTAAGCCCGGCGTGTCACATCCGCGACTGTCGCCACGGAAATGAACGACATTCACGTACTGATTATTCGTGGCGCAGGGCTTCGATCGGATCGAGTTGCGCAGCGCGTTGTGCCGGGAAGTAACCGAAGATGATGCCGACCGCCGCGGAGAACGCGAACGACAGCATCACGACGCCCATGTTCAGCACGAACGGCACCTGAAAGGCATGTGTCGCCAGGGCGCCCGCCGACAAGCCGAGCACGATGCCGATGATGCCGCCGAACGCGGCCAGCGTGACGGCTTCGATCAGGAACTGTAGCAGCACATCGCTCGCCATCGCACCGACCGCGAGGCGGGTGCCGATCTCACGCGTACGTTCAGTCACGGACACCAACATGATGTTCATGATGCCGACGCCGCCCACCAGCAAGCTCACGGCTGCAACGGCAGCAAGCAACGTCGTGAGCACGCGAGTGGTTGAAGTCATCGCAGTGCTGATCTCTTTCAGATCGCGCACGTTGAAGTCGTCCTCCGCACCGGGGCGGATCTTTCGCCGCTCGCGCATCAGGCGCTCGATGTCAGCCTGAACCTTTTCCGTCGCTACACCGTCGCGCGCCGACACCATGATGGAATTCACATCGGAATTGCCGGTCATGCGTCGCTGCACGGTGCGCAGTGGCAGAACGACCAGATCGTCCTGGTCCTGACCGAAGCTTGACTGGCCTTTCGCAGTGAGCGTGCCGATCACCTGGCACGACAGCTTGCCCAGGCGAATGCTGACGCCGATCGGATCCTCTTGTCCGAACAACTCGCGTCGCACCGTCTCGCCGAGAATACAAACAGCAGCGCCGGCGCGAATCTCGGATTCGGAGAAGTTACGGCCGCCTGCCAGCGGCCAGTCGCGCACAGAAATGTATTGATCGTCCGTGCCCTGTACCTGCGTCGACCAGTTGCTGTTGCCGTAGATCGCTTGCGTGCCGGTGCCCTGCATGGGCGCCACGGTGCGCACGCCGGCAATTTCGTTCTTGATCGCGGTGACATCGTCCACCGAGAACGGCGGCGCCGACGAGCGCGCACCGCCGCCGCCACCGAAGCCCTGGCCGCGAAACACCTGCAGCATGTTCGAGCCGAGCTTGGAAATATCCGCCTGGACCTTCGCCGTCGCGCCTTCGCCGATCGTCACCATCGTGATGACCGCACCGACGCCGATGACGATGCCAAGAATGGTCAGCGACGAGCGCAGCACATTACGACGAATCTCGCGCAGGGCAAGGATGATGGCGTTGCCGA
>CAMLEO010000292.1 GCA_946478975.1 uncultured Steroidobacter sp. | reverse complement strand
CACTCGCATCGCCTGGATCTGGCGGCCGATGCGCTCGAAGATCTGCAGCATCGCAGTTGGTCGCGAATTCCGAGCGAGCTCTGCGCCCATCCAATGATGGGCATCGAGCGTTTCAAACACGTTCACCGCGATGTCGCGAATCGCTTTCTTGGGTTTGGAATTGGCACTGACATCGGCCAGTGCACGAGCGATGACAGCATCGCTCGCGGCGGCGAGCAGCTCGCTCTTGTTCGTGACGTGCCAGTAGATCGCGCCGGCTCCCGTCGCTAAACGCGCCGCCAGTGCGCGAAAGGTCAAGCCCTCTTCACCTTCGGCGTCGAGCAACTCGATCGCCGCGTCGACGATCCGCTCGCGGGAGAGGGAAGGCTCCTGCCGTTTCGGTGCGGCCTTTGCCCGTGTCTTTGCTTTTGCCATGGCCGCTATCTTGACCTATTTGGAACGCCGTTCCAATATGTCTGGAACAGCGTTCCATAAACACAGGCGATGAGATGACTCCCATTACGATTGTCGGCGCCGGCCTCGGCGGCCTCACGCTCGCCCGCGTGCTCCACGTTCATGGCATCGAAGCCATTGTTTACGAAGCGGATGTGTCGGCAGGGGCGCGCTCGCAAGGTGGCATGCTCGACATTCACGATTACAACGGCCAGCTCGCCCTGAAGGCAGCGGGCCTGTACGAAGCGTTTCGCGGCATCATTCATCCAGGCGGCGAGGCTGCGCGGATACTCGACCCGCAAGGAAACGTTCTGCTCGAACAGCCCGACGACGGCAACGGCGGCCGCCCCGAGGTGCCTCGCGGCGCGCTTCGACGCATCCTCTTGGATTCGCTGCCCGCCGGTGCCGTTCAGTGGGGACGCAAGCTCACTGCTGTCGAGGCGCTCGGCGACGGACAGTACCAGTTGTCGTTCGCGGACGATTCGAGTGTGACCACAAACTTTTTGGTCGGTGCGGACGGGGCGTGGTCGAGAGTTCGATCGCTGCTGTCCGATGTGAAACCTCAATACGCCGGCACCTCGTTCATCGAGACCTATCTGCTCGATGCCGACACGCGTCATCTCGCGAGCGCGCGGGCAGTGGGTGGCGGGGCGCTGTATGTTCTCACTCCCGGCAAGAGCATCGTTGCACATCGAGAGCCGAACGGCGTGCTGCACACGTATGTCGTGCTCACACGCTCGCAAGAGTGGTTCGATGCTCTCAATTTCGCGGACCCGAAGACGGTGAAGGCGCGCGTCGCTGGGGAGTTGCACGGCTGGGCGCCCGAGTTCACGGCATTAATCACCGACAGTGAGACGAGGCCCGTGCTGCGAAAGATACATTCGCTCCCGATCGGGCATCGATGGCAGCGCCTTCCCGGTGTGACATTGCTCGGTGACGCCGCTCATTTGTCACCGCCCGACGGCGAGGGCGCCAATCTCGCGATGCTCGACGGCGCAGAACTCGGCAGGTCCATCGCCGCGCACCGAAACGATCTAAACGCTGCGCTCGCCGAGTACGAAGAAGCCATGTTCGCCCGGAGCGCGGCCGCCGTCGAAGCCGCGAAAACATTTGAGCTTTGTTTTCAAAACGACAACGTGCCCGACGCGCTGATCGAGTTCTTCACGGGCGGGTGATCAGCGCCGTTGGGTTGCGCATTCAACGGCACGAGCGCGTTCGGTGAAACCCTGATTCGTGATGCATGCCTCGGGAAACTGTTGACAGCGGATTTCCGACCATGCAATTTCGCGCTTGGGCGTAACTTCACCTGGAACGCGCCCACCTTGGATCTCTCGAGAACACACACTGCTAGGGAAGGCTTGGCCTCCACAGCGTCGTCGTGCCTTCGATTAGGAAGACTGAAGACGGACTTGCAACTGTGGCGCACACCGATATTGAGTTCTCGCGGCAGGGCTCGGGCCCCAAACATCGGACACGACTCATTTCACTCGGTGCCGCCACGGTCGTGGCAGTCGTAGTGCTGTGGGCGGCGGGATTCCCGCCTGTGAAATGGCTGAGCTCGCTGAGCAAACCTGCAGCGACCGTTCGACAGCCAGTCACCGAAATCAAAGCCCCACTACCGCAACAGGCGGCGCGTTCGCTTCCGAGCGTCGATGTCAATGCACTTCCCGGCACGGACTCTTCGCTGTCGAGGGTTCCGTTGCCGTTGTATCTGCTCGCCGTCGTGCCTGGGCGCAATACCAGTGAGGGCACGGCGCAGATTGGTACGAGCATCGACAATCCACAAACCTATACGGCCGGCGCGCTGCTGGTCAACGGCGCCCGCCTCGCGGAAATTCACAGCGATCATGTGGTGTTGAGGAAGGGCGACCGCTCGGCGCGTCTCGATATCTACAGCAGAACCAGGCCGACAACCTCGAATTCGAACGAACTGTTGAACGTTGGGATCGAGAGCACGCCAGTGGCGAGCAGTAAGCCTGCCCAGCGGGACCTGCTCACCGAATATCTGCGACCGAGCGCGGTGTATGACGATCAGGCGCTGCGTGGTTACAAAGTATTTGCTGGCAAAAAGAGCGGCGTGTTCACCCAACTCGGCCTGCGGCCAGGCGATGTCATCACGGCCATCGATGGCGCGCCTCTCGTCGGCCGAGCCGAGACGATCCAGATGCTGCGCCAACTCACCGAAGGCTCCGCCTTGAGAGTTACGGTGGAACGTGCCGGCTCAAAAATTCAAATGACACTGGACGGTACGGTGATCCTGGCCGATCGCGAGCAGAGCGAACAGCTCAGCCAGTCCACGCTGCCGAACCAGCCGACGATCTAACGGAGATCTTTCCAGATGATGCGCACATGGGATGTTGCGGGGACGGCGTGCGTGCGGGCGCTGCGCTTGCTGACGGCGCTGCTGATCGTGGCGAGCCCATCGGCGTGGGCGACCACCGAATGGAACACCAAAGAATATGATCTGTACCCCGGCGACTTCGACGGCGACGGCAAAACCGACATGCTGTACATCGCCAAGGACGTGGCGCGGGCGAGCGGCATTGCGCGCTCCGATGGCAGCGGACCTAACATTCCCTGGCAGTCGTGGCCGAGCAATTATCTCGGCATTCCCTGGTCGAGCATCTCCAAAGTCATCGTCGCCGATTTCAACGCCGACAATCGCTCGGACATCCTGCTGCAACGGTCCACTCCGGGTGATCACTATCTCTTGCTGGCGGACGCACAGGGTAAGTTCGTTGGCGTTCACCAAACAATTGGCAACAGCTATCTTTCACTGAGCTGGTCGGCATCCGAGCACACCATTGTCGCTGGCGATTTCACGGGTGACGGGCGAGCCGACGTGTTTCTGCAGGCCACACAGAGTGGCACCTCGGGAGTGAATTCCACGAATTATCTGGTGTTCGCCGACGGCAACGGCCAGCTGACGCTGCTCTCCGCGGAGAACTGGACCAACGGTCATCTCGGTCTGAATTGGTCCACGCGCGACGCCATTGTCTACGCCGGCAATTTCAATGGCCAGGATCCCGACGGCGCATGGCGAGACGATCTGCTGGTCCAGGCACGGCCGAGCTTCGTCATGATTGATTTCGATCCGGTGATTCCCGTGCCGGTGCATGCGCCGGGTATGAATGGCATCGCGCATGCGAGCGACGGAGCTTCCGGCGCTATCTTCACGCTGGCAGATACCGACACTTGGAGCCGCAATGACTATGGCGCCGACTGGTCGCCACAGGCCTCGAATCTGATCATCGGCGACTTCAATGGCGACGGTATCGATGACGTGCTGATTCAGGCGCGGAACGCGAGCCGGCCTTCCTATCTCGCGACCGGCAACCCCAGCGGTGCACCGGTCGCGACGGCGACGGCGTTGAGCAGCAATGTTTCCTGGGCGGCCTCCGGATCACGATTGATCGCCGGCAACTTCGACGGCTTGGGTGCCGCGGGCGTTTATTTCCAGAGCACGGATCCCGCCGGGACCAACTACATCGCACAGACCGTGACGGGTGCCGTCAGTCAGGTGGCTCACAATCCAGCGACACCGACCGGTGTCCAGCCGACGACTGCCGTGGGTCATACGGTGGGCTCGTTTGCCGTGACCAGCAACGGATCGGCGAGTTACTCGATCGGTATCGCCACCCCGCCGGGCATCGCCGGCATCCAGCCGCAGATTTCCATCAACTACGACAGTGGCGCCGGCAATGGTCAACTCGGTGTCGGCTGGTTCTTGAGCGGCTTCTCGGAAATCGAACGCTGCGGCAAGACACTCGCGCAGGACAATTCCACTGATGGCGTGCGGCTGCTGGCGCAGGACGGATACTGTCTCGACGGTAATAAGTTGCGTTTGACCGGCGGCACCTATGGCGCGGCCGAGTCGACCTATGGCACCGAGAGCGAGACGTTCGCAAAGATCACTGCGAAGGGCGCCGTCGGCGGCACCGGCCCCTCGTACTTCATTGTCGAGAGCAAGGACGGCATGGTCATGGAATTCGGCAACACCGCTGATTCCAAGATCGAAGCGGTCAACACCACGTCTTCGACCACGCCGCACACCTGGGCGCTGAACAAGATCAGCGATCCGCACGGCAATACGATGACTATTTCCTATGAGGAGGACGGCGCGCCCAACGGCAGCTTCCGCCCCTCGGAGATGCTCTATACGTCCAATGCCACCGCGGGACGCTCGGCGGTTTACAAGTTGCGCTTCGAATGGGCGGCGCGTCCGTCCGGCGATATTCCCTTCACGTTCGTCGCCGGCAGCTCGACCAAAGAAACCAAGCGCCTCGATCGAATCGAGACCCGCTACTACGATCAAGGCGCATGGCGCCTGGTTCGCAAATATCAGCTGAGTTACAACGCGTCCGGCGGCACGCCGCAGAGCCGCTTGTCCTCGATTCAAGAGTGCGACGGCAATGGCGCGTGCCTCGCGCCGACCATCGTCAGCTGGTACGACGGCTTTGCCGGTTGGGGCGAGGCCACGGTCAACGGGACGAACAGCACGTCCGCGATTCTCGAATCCGCGTACGCCATCGATCTCGATGGCGACGCTCGCACCGATCTGGTGTATCCGCAGACCAGCGGTTCGACAACCTGGTACGCGATGCGCGCGAACGGCAACGGCGGCTATCTGGCGCCGACGAGCTCGATCTTCGTGCCGGCAGCGACGAGCGAGCCGTATGCAGCGCTCGATATCGACTACACAGGGACGGCGCGGCAAGGACTGCTCTATTCCCGCAGCGGCGTCGCGAATCTGCAGATCCTCGAATGGAGCGCGAGCGCCAGTACGCTCATCAGCACGCCCACCAATATCACCTATACGTTGCAAGGCAAAGAATGGGTCGGCGATTTCACCGGCGATGGCCGCGATGACTTCATGTATGTGACCGTGAGCGGCACGTCTCCCAACGCGGTCGCCACGTTCAACTTGCGAGAAAACATCGGCGTCAGCGGCGGCGTCGTGCAGTTCGCCGCTGCCACCGCGGTGTACTCGTTGACCTTGCCAGGCAACGAGGTGTGGGCACCGGAAGCAGCGTGGTCTCGCGAGGGCGACTTCAACGGCGACGGGCGCAGCGATCTGCTGGTGCGGACCAAGTCGGTCGAGTGCGATGAAGGCCAATGCACGCCCACTGCAGACTGGCGAGTGCTCTTCTCCACCGGCACGGCGCTGGTTTATGCATCGGGATCGGGCGTGAGTTGCACGGGGCAAACCTGTGGCCAGGCGCGCCCGGTGATCGCCGACTTCAACGGCGATGGCTTCACCGACTACATGGCACTGAGCGGCTCGGGCAATACCCGCAGCTACGATCTGCGCTATGGCAACAGCCTCGGCATGAGCTCGGGCGGGATGGTCGGCAACTTTGGCTCCATCACCATGGTGGCGGATTACGACGGCGATGGCCGAACCGATTTGTTGTATCCGGGCGCGAGCACATGGACCGTGCGCCGTGGCACAGCGTCGGGCCTGGAGGCGGAGCAGGCCACAAACATTCCGGTCGTCAGCGCCAATGCCACGCATCGCGCTGTTGATGTCGACGGCGATGGCCAGATCGACATCGGCTACAAGGACGGCACGTGGAAGGTGCGTCGTCACCTCGGCAGTGGCGTCGACGATGTGGTCAAGTCGATCGTCGATGGCTACGGCAACACGGTCTCCGTCAATTACGCACCGCTGACCGACAGCCAGGTCTACACCAAAGGCACGGGCGCAACGTTCCCTGTCGTCGACGTGCTGTCACCCATTTACGTCGTGAAAAATTACACCACGAACGATGGCATAGGCGGCACGTACACCGTCAGCGAAAAATACTCGCAGGCTCGCGCGCACATTCAGGGCCGGGGCTTCCAAGGCTACGGCACGCGCACGACCATCGACGGTCGCAATGGCATCCAGACCGTCACGCAGTTTTTCCAGGACTTCCCATACACCGGCATGGTCGACAAAGCCTATGTCTATCAGCCGAACGGCACGACGAAGATTTCGGAGACGATCAACGCGCCGCAGACGTTGGTGACGTCAAGCACCGCGAATCAGGAGCGCCGCTACACATATATTTATCAGAGCGTGCAGAAGTCGTACGAAGTCGGCGGCGACGGCGACGGCTTGCCAATCGCGGAGACCACGACGACCAATACGGTGGACGATTTTGGTAATCCGTTGACAGTGAGCAGCGTGGTAGCCGACAAGACCGGCACCAACCTGAGCTACAGCAGTCTCATTACCAACACGTACATCGACGGCGACGAGTATTGCCGCTGGCGCGGCTTCATCAGGGAGCAGTCGGTCCAGAAGACGGTGCCGACTTATGGATCGGAGACTCGCCTGGTCAAGTTCGTGAAGGACACGTCGAACCCATCGGCTTGCCGTACGTATCAGGAAATCATCGAACCCAACGATGCAACGCTGAAGGTGACGACGACGTTTGGCTATGACGCGTTCGGACACCCGAACTCGCAAACGCTCGAAGCGGCGAACGTGGCAACGCGGTCGAGCAGCACCAGTTACGGCGCGGAGGGTGTGTTCCCGACGTCGGTGACCAACGCTCTGAATCAGAGCGCGAGCAAGACGTATGACTATGCACTCGGTGTCGCCAAAACCGCCACCGATCCGAACGGCCTGCAGGTTGTCTGGGACTACGATGGCTTCGGCCGCATGACCCTGGAGACGCGCCCGGACGGCACCAAGACGTCCTATGTTTATTCGATGTGCAACATCGGCAACGCATATTGCGGCGATTCGCGGCTGCGCTATCAAGTCGAGAATCGTGAGCTGGATACGAGCAACGGCGTCATCCGCACCACACGTCAGTTGCTCGACTCGTTTGGCCGCGCGATCTACGACCAATCACAGACTTTGTCTGGCGCAATGGCCACGGTTGCAACGAACTACGATGCATTCGGGCGTGCCTATCAACAGAGCCAGCCCTATTTCACCGGCTTCCCCGCGTACTTCAGTACGACTTACTTCGATCTGGTCGGCCGTCCGACGTCTGAGACGCGCAGGATCAGCGAAGCCGATTCGGGCACGCAAACGACATCGTATTCCTACAATCGCAGAGTTCAAACGCTGACCGATGCCAATGGCAAGATCGGGACGCAGGAAATGAACGTCGTTGGACAGGTGGTCAAGATGACCGATGCCGCCGGAGGTGTAACCCAGTACGAGTACGATCCGTTCGGCAATCTGAAGAAAACCATCGATCCGCTGAACAATCAGATCGTCAGTGTCTTCAACAAGCGCGGATTCAAGACGCAGACCAACGATCCGGATCTGGGCGTGTGGAATTACACGTATTACCCGACTGGAGAACTCTGGACGCAGACCGATGCGAAGGGTCAGACCGTTACGATGAACTACGACTCGCTTGGCCGGCCGAGCACGCGGACGGAAGCTGAAGGTGTGAGCACGTTCGTTTACGGCTCGTCAGCGTCCGAGTTCAACATTGGCAAACTGAAATCGATGTCGTCGCCCAACGGCGAGTACACCGAGACGTACGCATACGATGCCAAGGGCAGGTTGGACGCTGCGACGGTCAACCTGAGCGGCGGCGCCAGTTATGTCGTTTCCAATACATACAACTCCACGACCGGTCTGGTGGAATCGATAACGTATCCACAGAGTACCGCGGCCGTTCCCGGGGCGCGCTTCAAAGTCAAGTATGAATACGAATACGGCCTGCTGAAGCGTGTACGGGACTTCAACGCTCCTGCGACCGTCTACTGGGAACAGGTCGCGACCAACGCGGCCGGCCAGGGCATCGACGCAACGTATGGCAACGGACTGCACACCTATTCCACTTATGACGCGATCACCGGGCTTCTCGGTGTCCGTACGAGCGGCAGCACGTCTCAGGTGCAGAACCTCACCTATCAGTGGGACAGGATGGGCAACCTCGCGCAGCGCAAGGACAACAATCTCGCGCTGACAGAAAATTTCTATTACGACGACCTGTATCGTCTGAAATGCTCGACGCTGAACGTTGCGCAACAGACAAATTGCAGTGCGCTGACGAGTCAGCAGAAAAACCTGGACGTGTCATATGACGCGATCGGCAACATCATGTCGAAGAGCGGCATCGGCAGCTACAGCTATCCGCAGTCTGGCAGCGCTTCGGTACGCCCGCATGCCGTGAGCGCTGCGGGTTCGACGAGCTACGGCTACGACAACAACGGCAACATGAGCACGCGTGGCGGTTCGACCATCACGTGGTATTCCTACAATATGCCGAAGAAGATCAACAGCGGCGCGAACAGCGCGGAGTTCTTCTATGACCCGGCCCGCGGCCGTTACAAGCAGATTGCGTTCACCAGCACCGGTTCGATGCCGGCTGGCACCGAGACTACGGTCTACGTCGGCGGTCTGTACGAGCAGGTGACAAAGCCGTCGGGCGTCATCGAGCACAGGCACTATATCGTTGCAGGCGGGGAGACGATCGCGATTCGTACCCTGCGCTCGAATAGTGCCGATGACACGCGCTACCTCCATTTGGACCACTTGGGTAGCGTTGACGTTATTACTA
>CAMLEO010000291.1 GCA_946478975.1 uncultured Steroidobacter sp. | reverse complement strand
CCGCGCGCCGAACGCCACGCAGAGCGACGATCTCGACTTCCTGCTCGACGAAGGCAACGACGACGATACGCGCGAGCAACGCACGCGTGAGGTCGACGTCCTGTCCCGCACGCAGGAGACGCCGACGATCGAATCGCCGGTCATCGATCGCACCTCGCAGACGGTGCGAGAGAAGGTCGACAAAGCGCTGTTCGACAAGACCAGCACCGGCGACACCGCCGAGCTGTCCATCGATGATCTCGGCCTGGATGTAAACGACATCGAGCAGGGCGGCGCGCTCGAGGACACGACCTCGATCGACAAGGACGCCACGCAGGCTCGACAGCTGCGCGATGACGAAATGACGCAGCTGGCGCCGTCGCTGAGCAGCTTCGATCGCACGATGCAGGCGCCGCGGGCCACGCCGCCGGGCCGCTTCGATGGCGACATCGAAAGCACCGGCACGATCTACGTCGATGAAGTCGATCTCAGCGGTGCCGGCGGCGATACCGCCGAGCATCGTCGTCCGGATGTCGATTCCACGGCCTCGATGAGGAAGCCGTTGAACGTCACCGACATCGATCTGGATCTGGACGATCTGGAGCCGCGCGTCGGCGGCGGCGATACGGTGCGCACGCCGCGTCGTGACGAAGATGTGTTCTCGAACGACGTGTTCGGCGATCGCACGCAGGAAGTGGCGCGCGGTGTCGACCTCGACGTCGGCGAGCCGCTGGCCACCGAAGATCGCGAGCCGACCCGTCGCCAGGCGCCGCCGGCGATGGAAATGGAGCTGTCGGAGCTCGAACCGGTCACCATGAGCGAAGTCGGCACCAAGCTCGACCTCGCCCGCGCCTATATGGATATGGGCGACCCGGACGGCGCGCGCAGCATCCTGGACGAGGTGCTGGCCGAAGGTAATCCGAACCAGAAGCAGGAAGCGCAGCGCCTGATGGATTCCATCCGCTAAAGAGAAGCTTGCGGCCAGCCCCGTTCATGGGGCTGGCCCACCTTCTGAGCAGGCGTCTTTCCTGCTACATCTCCCGCATGCCTCGAATCGCTCTCGGCCTCGAATACGACGGTAGTGACTTTGCCGGTTGGCAGTCGCAGGACCATGCGCGCGGCGTTCAAGCGGTGGTCGAGGCGGGGCTCGCCGAGGTCGCCAATCACCAGGTTGAAGTTGTCGCCGCCGGCCGCACTGATGCTGGAGTGCATGCAGCCATGCAGGTCGTGCACTTCGATACCGACGCGATTCGCACCGAACGTTCGTGGATGCTCGGCGCCACGGCGAACATGCCGCGCGAGGTGAGCGTGCTCTGGGCGCGCGAAGTGCCGGAAGGTTTTCATGCCCGCTATTCGGCGCTGGCCCGCAGCTACCGATACGTGATCTTGAATCGCGCGCCGCGCCCGGCGCTGACGAACAATCGTGTGTCCTGGGTGCGCGATCCGCTGGATGAAACGCGCATGCACGCGGCGGCTCAGCATCTGGTCGGCGAGCACGATTTCTCCTCGTTTCGCGCCGCGCAATGCCAGTCGCGCACACCCATGCGCAACTTGCACCAGATCGCAGTGAAACGGCATGGCGAACTGGTGATCCTCACCGTCACCGCCAACGCCTTCCTGCATCACATGGTGAGAAACATTGCCGGCGTGCTGATCGCGATCGGCACCGGTGAGCAGCCGGTGGACTGGACCGCGCAGGTGCTGTCGTACCGGAATCGCAAGCTGGGCGGCGTCACCGCGGCGCCCGGCGGTTTGTACCTTGCCGGGATTCGCTACGCGGCGGCGCTGAAGCTGCCGAGCGAGCCCGAACTCGTTCGTGAACGTAATAGCGCGCCGGATCCGGCGGCCGGGCTGCCACCTTGCCCGCTGTTGCCGGACCAAGTATAGATGCCCACCTTCCACCACGGGCCGAAGCGTCGGCCCCATTCAGGCGGTTGCCCATGACCTGGTTCGAGAAAATCATGCCTTCGCGGATCAAGACCGAGCGCCGGACGCGCTCGGTGCCGGAAGGCTTGTGGATGAAGTGCAGCGCCTGCGACGCGGTGCTGTATCGCGCCGAGCTCGAGCGCAATCTGCATGTTTGTCCCAAGTGCGGACATCACATGCGCATCGGCGCGCGCGACCGGCTGGAAGCGTTTCTCGACGCCGAAGGGCAGGTCGAGCTCGCGGGCACCATCGAGCCCGAGGATCCGCTGAAGTTTCGCGACACCAAGAAATATCGCGACCGTCTGCAACAGGCGCAGAAGACCACGCAGGAAAAAGACGCGCTGATCGTGATGAGCGGCGCGCTGCTCGGCGAGCCGGTGGTGGCGTGCGCGTTCGAGTTTTCGTTCCTCGGCGGTTCGATGGGCTCCGCGGTCGGCGAACGTTTCGTGCGTGCGGCCGAGCACTGCCTGGAGCATCGCAAGCCGCTGGTTTGTTTCTCTGCGAGCGGCGGCGCTCGCATGCAGGAAGCATTGCTGTCGCTGTTACAAATGGCGAAGACCAGCTCCGCGCTGGCGCGCATGGCGAAGGCGCGGCTGCCATACATCTCCGTGCTCACGGATCCGACGACGGGCGGGGTGTCCGCGAGTCTCGCGATGCTGGGCGATGTGAACATCGGCGAGCCCAAGGCGCTGATCGGCTTCGCCGGCGCGCGCGTGATTCAACAAACCGTGCGCGAGACATTGCCGGAAGGTTTCCAGCGCAGCGAGTTCCTGCTGGAGAAGGGCGCGCTGGACATGATCGTGGATCGCCGCGACATGCGCGAGCGCATCGCCGGCCTGCTGACGATTTTCATGCACAAGTCCGCGCCGCAGACGAAGGTCGCTTGATTGGACGATGAAGTCGCTCTCTGAATGGCTGCGCTGGCAGGAGCGACTGCATCCCAGCACCATCGATTTGGGCTTGGATCGCATGCGCCGGACGATGGCGCGGCTCGGCTGGCGGCAGCCGAAGTGCCCCGTCATTACTGTCGGCGGCACCAACGGCAAAGGCTCGACCGTTGCGCTCACGTCGCGGATTCTTGCCGAGGCCGGCTACCGCGTCGGCACGTTCACTTCGCCTCATCTGCTTCGTTATAACGAACGCATCGTCCTCGACGGCCGCGAGATCTCCGACGCATCTCTCGTGGCCGCATTCGAGCGCATCGACGCGGCGCGCGGCGAGGACACGCTCACTTTCTTCGAATTCAACACCCTCGCGGCATTGCTGATTTTCGACACGGCCGGTGTCGATGCGATGGTGCTCGAAGTCGGTTTGGGCGGGCGGCTCGACAGCGTCAACGCGGTCGATGCGGACGTCGCGATCGTGACTTCGATTTCACTGGATCACATGGATTGGCTCGGGCCCGATGTCGAATCGATCGGCCGCGAGAAAGCCGGCATCTTCCGCGCCGGCCACCCCGCGATCTTTGGCTCGCGTGAGATGCCGGCGTCGATCGCCGCCGTCGCTCAGCAACTCGGCACACCGCTGTATCGACTCGGCCAGGAGTTCGATTGGAGAGGCGACGGTGACCGCTGGTCCTGGCGCGGCCGAAACAGCAGCTTCGACCATCTGCCTCGCCCCGCGCTCGTGGGCGAACTGCAGTTCGACAACGCTTCCGCAGTCCTCTGCGCGCTCGAATGTTTGTCGTCGCGCTTGCCCGTCACGCGCGAGGCAATCGAGCGCGGACTGCAGACCGTCACGTTGCCGGGGCGGTTTCAAAGCGTTCAGCGCGACGGCGTCGAATGGATTCTGGACGTTGCACACAACCCGGCCGCTGCGCAGGCGCTCGCGGGCCAACTCGCCGCTCGGCGCGCAAGCGGCCGCACGATCGCGATCTGCGGAATTCTCGGCGACAAAGACATCGAAGGGGTCACCGGCGCGTTACGCGGATCGTTCGATGCGTGGATCGTCGTGAGCCTCGACAGTCCGCGAGCCGTGCCGCTGAACGATTTATCGCAGCGACTCGCGAAAGCCGGCGCGAATGTGCTCGCGAGCGCCGAGAGCGTGGCGAAAGGATGTGAAACAGCGAAGACGATGGCGCGCGCAGGCGATCGCATCGTCGCGTTCGGTTCATTTTTGACCGTCGGCCCCGCGCTCGAATGGTTGCAACCCTCGCGCTGACGCACATCAGTCGTTAACTTCCGTGCCTCTCGCGAAGCGAAGCCTTTTATACTTCGCGCCGTGGAACGCCCCGTAAAAGAACGCCTGGTGGGCGCGGCCGTGCTGATGGCCGCCGCCGTCATCCTGATTCCCGAAATGCTGTCGGGTCCGGATCGCACATCGACCGAGAAAACGGCCGCTGCGGGCGAGGGCGCGGTCAAGACATACACGATCGATTTGAGTCAGTCGCCGGGCGTGACGAGCACATCGACTCCGCCGCAGGCAACCGAGAATCGCGCGCCACCGCCGGAGGAAACACCTCCAACATCCGCGCCGCCTGCCGAGGAACACGCACCAGCGCCTCAGGCGCAGCCTGAATCGACACCGCCGGCTATTACTGAAACACCTGCGGAAAGAACACCTGCGCCGAGCGCTGAAGGACCACCGCCTGAGGTGGTGGCAACGGCCCCGGTGCAACCCAAGCCCAAACCGGAAGCCAAACCAGAGCCCAAGCCGGAACCGAAACCCGAGCCGCCGCCTCCGAAGCCTCAGGCCAAACCTGAACCGGCGCCGAAACCGGTTGCTTCCGCGCCCAGCGCCCCCACATCCGCCGTTCCCACAGGTAAAGGTTGGGCGGTTCAGTTGGGTAGTTATTCCAGCGAAGCCACGGCGGAGCGCTTGATGAACGAATGGCGCGCCAAAGGGCAGAACGCGTTCGTCATGCCGGTCAAGTCCGGCAGCAAGACCCTGTACCGCGTACGCATCGGCCCCACCAAGGATCGGGCGGCGGCGGAAGCGGCGCTGAAGTCGGTAAAAGCCAGCATTCCCGGCGCTGCCGTGGTGGCGCATCCGTGAGGGCTGTCGCGACTGTGCGCAAGCCGTTGTTTCGAGACCGCAGCGCGCTGCTAGAATCCGCGCGCCCGAAGACCCGAGGCGGTAAATCGTTGTTGCGCTCATGAATGGTGCTGACTACCTGATCATCGGCGTGCTCGTCCTATCGATGCTGTTGGGGTTGCTGCGGGGGTTCGTCCGCGAAGCCGTCGGCGTCATTTCCTGGCTGGGCGGACTGTGGCTCGGCTGGCGTTATGCTCACGTGCTCGAGCCGTACCTGGGCGGCAGCATCGGCGAGCCGCCGGTCAGCACCTGGGCCGCCCGCACCCTGATCGTGATCGCCGTGCTGGTGATCGGCTGGCTGATCGCCGGAATTCTCACCTACATGCTGCGTCACTCGGGCCTGAGCATCATGGTGGATCGTTTGCTGGGCCTGCTGACCGGGTTCATCCGCGGCGCCGTCGTAGTGGCGGTGTTCGTGCTGTTGGGTCAGTTCGTGCAACTCACCCAGACCCACTGGTGGCGAGGCTCGCGGCTGATGCCGTACGCCTCCGAAGCGGCGGGTTGGCTGCAATCGTTCGCGGAAACGGGCATGAGCGTGCTGGAAAAGCAGGCTCGTCCGGGCACCGTGTCTAAGTCGGGAGTCTGAGCATGTGTGGCATCGTCGGCATCGTCGGCCATAGTCCGGTCAATCAACAGATCTACGACGCGCTCACGGTCTTGCAGCACCGCGGCCAGGACGCCGCGGGCATCATGACGTACCAGGACGGCGAGCTGTTCATGCGCAAGAAGACCGGCCTGGTGCGTGACGTGTTCCAGGAAAGTCACATGCTCAAGTTGAAGGGCAACGTCGGCATCGGCCACGTTCGCTATCCAACCGCAGGCTGTGACAGCGCCTCCGAAGCGCAGCCGTTCTTCGTGAACTCGCCGTACGGCATCTGCCTCGGCCACAACGGCAATCTCACCAACACCACCGAGCTCGCCGAAGTGCTGACGCGCGAAGACCTGCGTCATCTCAACACCAGCTCCGATTCCGAAGTGCTGCTCAATGTGCTCGCGAGCGAGCTGTCGCGAGTGAAGACGCCGCGCGCGTCGGCAGCAGATATCTTCACTGCGCTGAGCTCTGTTTATCGCCGCATCCGCGGCGGCTTCGCTTGCGTCGCCATGATCGTCGGTCACGGCCTGCTCGGCTTCCGCGATCCGCACGGCATTCGTCCGCTGGTGCTCGGCAGGCGTGAGTCGGCGCAGGGCGAGGAATATATGCTCGCGTCGGAAAGCGTGGCGCTCGACATGCTCGGCTTCACGCTGATACGCGATGTCGGCCCCGGCGAAGCGGTGTTCATCGACGAGCATGGTCGTTTCTATTCGCAGCAGTGTGCGCCGGCGGCCAAGCACACGCCGTGCATTTTCGAGTACGTTTATTTCGCGCGCCCCGACTCGAAGATGGACAACATCTCCGTCCACAAAGCGCGGCTGCGCATGGGCGATCTGCTGGCGGAAAAGATCAAACGCATCTGGGCCGATCACGACATCGACGTGGTGATTCCGATTCCGGACACGAGCCGCACCGCGGCCGTGCAAGTCGCGCAGCTGCTCGGCGTGAAATATCGCGAGGGCTTCGTCAAGAATCGTTACATCGGCCGCACCTTCATCATGCCGGGCCAGGAGCAGCGCAAGAAGTCGGTGCGCTCCAAGCTCAACGTCATCGATCTCGAATTCCGCGGCAAGAATGTTTTGTTGATCGACGACTCCATCGTCCGCGGCACGACTTCGGCACAGATCATCGATCTGGCTCGCGAAGCCGGTGCGCGTCGCGTGTACTTCGCGTCGGCCGCGCCGCCGGTGAAGTACGCGAACGTGTACGGCATCGACATGCCAACGGCCTCCGAGCTGGTGGCGAGCAATCGCACCGAAGAGGAAGTCGCCAAGCTGATCGGCGCCGACAAGCTGATCTACCAGGACCTGGACGACCTGGTGCGCGCCTGCCTGCACCACGATTCGCAGATCGAGCAGTTCGATACCTCGTGCTTCTCCGGCGAATACGTCACCGGCGACATCACGCCGGCGTATCTGCAGCAGCTGACGGACGAGCGTTCGGACCAAGCCAAAGCGAATCGGCGCCAGGGCAAGCTCAAGGCCATCCGGGCTGTTTGAGCCCATGTCGTCGGCCGGCAATGTGAGCTAGTCTTTCGACTATGGCATTGCCGGCTGGCCCCGCTTCGCGTCCGCTCGCCGCCACCGGGGCATCCGTGGCGCCGCGGCTCATGATCGTCACCGATCACACTGAGCTCGCGCGGGCGCTCGAACATCACGTTTCCATCGTTTGGTCCGATGCGGAGTGTCGCGTGCACGCGCCGCTGATTTCCGGACGTTTGCACTCAGCCTTTCGCGCGGCCGGCTATGACGCGGTGCTGCTCGATCATCGCAGCGAGCGCGGCCGGGGCGAGGAATGGCTGGAGAATTTCCTGCATCGCACCGGCTTCCCGCCGATTGTTTATTTAGCGCCGGGCGACGATCCCGCCCTGGCGGATCGCGCCATCAAGCGCGGCGCCATGGATTGCGTCGTTCGCGAGCGCATCGATCATCGGCGTCTCGCCAACGCTCTGCGCGATTCCGTGCAGCGACGACGCGTCGAGCTGGCGTTGTATCGTACCGGCCGCTCGGCGGAGCAGGAGTCGCGCTTCGGGCCGGTGCAGATTCTCGGGCACTTGTTTGTTCGTGAGCTCGCGATCGGCGGCACGTCGATGGTGTATCTCGCCGAGAGCGAGCGTGCCGGCGACATGGTGGTGTTGAAGGTGCTGCGCGATTCGCCGGAGAACGGCGATGAGCACACGCAGTTCTCGCGCTTCCTGCAGGAGTACGAGCTGATCTCCAAGATCCGCCATCCGAACGTGGTGCGCATTTTCGATCTCGGCATCGCCGACGATCACGCGTACATTGCGATGGAATATTTCCCTCGCGGCGATTTGCGAGCGCGCATTGCCAAGGGCATCGAGCCCGCGCAGGCGCTTCAGTACCTGACGCAAATGGCGGCTGCGTTGCAGGTGGTGCACGAGGTCGGTGTGCTGCATCGGGATTTGAAGCCCGGCAACATCATGGAGCGGGCCGATGGGTCGCTCGCGTTGATCGATTTCGGCCTGGCCAAGCACGACGATGTGGACATCGAGATGACCGGCACCGGCGAGATTTTCGGCACGCCGTATTACATGAGCCCCGAGCAAGGGCACGGCCAGCCGCTCGATACCCGCAGCGACTTGTACAGCCTCGGTGTGATCTTTTATGAGATGCTGACGCGCAAGAAACCTTTCCTCGCGCCGACGCCCATGGGCGTGATTTATCTGCACGGCAACGCGCCGATTCCCGACCTGCCGGCGGAGCTGGCGAAGTATCAGCCGCTGGTTCACAAGTTGCTCGCGAAGGAGCCGGCGCGTCGATTTGCTTCCGCGCGTGAGTTGCTCGATGACGTCGCGCGCGTAGAGGCGGAAGTCGCATGAACGCCGCCGTGATGTCACAGACATCGACTGTTCTGCTGGTGCCGACGCCGACGCGCTGGTTTGAGGTTGCGGCCGAGCGCTGGCGTGAGCTGCTGGTCGATCACGCGAATTGTGAGAAGAAGGCGGCGTCGACGGCGCTCAGCCTGATCTTTTCCTATCCCGAAGACATGGCGCTGACCGACAAGCTGTCGCGTCTGGCGCGTGAGGAGCTGCGTCACTTCGAGCAAGTGCAGAAGCTGATGCAGGAGCTGCACGTCCCATTCGTTCGCATGCAGCCCTCTCGTTATGCCGACGGCCTGCGCAAGGCCATTCATCGCGATGAGCCGGCGCGTTTGCTGGATTTGATGCTGTGTGGCGCGCTCATCGAAGCGCGCTCCTGCGAACGTTTCGAGGGCCTGGTGCCGAGGCTCACAGACCCGCTGCGCGGCTTTTATTCAGGGCTGGCGGTGTCCGAGGCGCGTCACCAAAGTTTGTATCTGCGCCTCGCCGAGCAGCGTGCCGGTACGATCGACTGGCAAGCCCGCTTGCAACAGCTCGCGGCCATCGAAGCCGAATTGGTTACATCGCCGGACCCGCAGTTTCGATTCCACTCTGGCCTGCCGGGCTGA
>CAMLEO010000290.1 GCA_946478975.1 uncultured Steroidobacter sp. | reverse complement strand
GCGACCTCCAGCGGGTGGCGAACGGCCGCGCGCGCCTTGAGGCTTTGTCTGCCCTGCCTGCTGCTGGTCTGCCTGACGCCGCTGCCGGCCCTGGCGCTGACTCAAAGCAAAGTTCCGAGCCAGTATGTGTTCGACAACTGGCAGCTCGACAAAGGCCTGCCGCAAAACTCCCCGATGTCACTGGCGCAGACCCGTGACGGTTATATCTGGGTCGGCACACAGGAAGGTCTCGCGCGCTTCGATGGCGTGCGCTTCGTCGTGTTCGATCGCCGTAACGTGCCGCAGTTCGGCAGTCACTTCATCACTGCCTTGCTGGCGGATCGCCACGGCCGACTGTGGATAGGAACATCCGCCGGCCTGGTCGTGCTCCAAGCCGGCCAGTTCAAGGTCGTCGGCGCCGACACCACGCTCGCGTCGGCAGTGATCAACGACATCGTTGAAGACGAGCGCGGCGATGTCTGGGTCGCAACCGAGCAGGGATTGTTTCATCACCACGCAGGCCGGATCGAAACGATTCGCCTGGAAACACCCGGCCCCACCGGCCGCATTCGCGCGCTGCTGGAAGATCAGGACAAAACATTGTGGGTCGCGACGGCGCTGCAGGGCACGCTGCTGATCGACAATCGTCAGAACACCCATCGGCTGCTGCCCGCCGATCCCAACATTCCCGCCAACGCCAGTGCGCTGCTGCAGGATGCGGACGGCACGCTTTGGATCGGCACCGAAGAAGGCCGGGTGTACCAGCGCACCGGCACCACGTTCCAACAAGTCCGCCCCGATCTCGGCGGCGCGGTGCGCGCCCTCCGACGCGATCGCGACGGCAGTTTATGGATCGCGACCGGCGGCGCGGGTTTGTTTCGTTTGATCGGCACGAATCTCACTTCGCTGGATGCGACGTCGACGCCGACCAATGACGTTCGCGCGCTGCTCGAAGACGTGGAAGGCAGCCTTTGGGTCGGCACTTACGGCGGCGGCTTGGTTCGTTTGCGCGATGGCAAGTTCACACCGTTCGGTCTCGCCGAAGGCCTGCGCGGCAACCTGGCGTGGACGATTACACCGGGCCGACATCACGACGCATGGGTCGGCAGCGACGCAGGCCTCAGCCACTATGTCGATGGCCACTTCGAATATCTCGGCCAGCAACTCGGCCTGGAAAACGTGCGCGTGCGCACCGTGCTCGAAGATCGAACCGGCGCCGTGTGGTTCGGCACCCAAGGACGCGGCGCATTCCGATATCAGGACGGCAAGCTCACCGAATACAGCAAGCGCACCGGGCTGTCGGGCAACGTCGTCAAAGCCATCATCGAAGATTCGCAGGGCCGCATCATTCTCGGCACCGACAAGAGCGTCGACTTCATCGAGAACGGCACGTTCGTCCCGACGCCGGAGCCGATCGCCGCCCTCGGCGCGATGACGACCAGCATTCTTCATGAGGACGCTCAGCATCGGCTGTGGATCGCATCCGACGCGCACGGCTTGCACGTGTTCGCAAACGGCACGCTGAAAACATACACGCGTGCGCAAGGACTGCCCGCCGATCGCGTGCTGGCAATTTATGAAGACCGCCGAGGTTCGCTCTGGCTGGGAACGATCGGCGGCCTGGCGCTGATGCGCGACGATAAAATCACATCGCTCGCCCGCGGCATCGGACCGCAAACAGAGACGGTGATTCAAATCCTGCGCGATCGGCAGGACACCTATTGGGTGTCGACGAATCGCGGCTTGTTCGCGATCGACCAGCGCGATCTGGAAATGTTTGCTGCCGGCAACGCCACGCTCGCATTCGACAGCTACAGCATCTCCGACGGCCTGCGAACTTCGGAATTCAACGGCGGCAACACTCGCGCCGGCGCACTGATGCCCGATGGCTCGCTGTGGCTGCCGACGATTCGCGGCATGGTGCGAGTGGATCCGGCCGCCATTCCCAGCAACCCCGTGCCTCCGCCGGTGGTCGTCGAATCGCTGATCGTGGATGGCAAAGTACAGCCGCGCTCCGAAGGCACCAGAATCAAGGCCGGCGCGACGCAATGGGAATTGCAATACACCGCGCTCAGTCTCGCCGCTCCGGATCGGGTGCAGTTTCGTTATCGCCTCGATGGCTTCGATGACGACTGGATCGACGCAGGCACCCGCCGCAGCGCCTACTACACGCGCTTGCCACCTGGCACCTACACATTCCACGTTCGCGCCAGCAACAACGACGGCGTTTGGAACGATACCGGCGCGACGCTGCAGTTCACGCTGCTGCCGCACTTCTATCAAACGTCCTGGTTCTTCATCCTGTGCGTCACCGCCGGCTTGGGCTTCGCGGCGTTGTTATATCGCCTGCGCGTCGGGCAGCTGAACCGCAACGCCATGCGCCTGGAAAATCTGGTGGCCGAGCGCACCAGCGCGCTGGCGGCTGCGAAGGAAGACGCGGAGCTGGCGACGCAGGCCAAGTCCCACTTCCTGGCTAACATGAGCCACGAGATTCGCACGCCGATGAACGGCATCATCGGCATGGCGGCGCTGCTGCTGGATACGCCGCTCGATCGCTCGCAACGCGACTGCGCCGAAACCATTCGCGCCAGCGCCGGCTCGCTGCTGACCATCCTCAACGACATCCTGGACTTCTCCAAGATCGAAGCCGGCAAGCTCGACATCGAGCGCCTGGAGTTCGACCTGCGCGACCTGGTCGACGACGTGGGCGCGATCATGGCCTTCCAGGCGTCGGCCAAGCACATCGAGCTGATCGTGCACATCCGCAGCGATGTTCCCAAACGTTTGCTCGGCGATCCGCAGCGGATCCGGCAATGTTTGCTGAACCTGGTCGGCAATGCCGTGAAGTTCACGCAGCGCGGCCAGGTCGTGCTCGACGTCAGCCACGCAGGCGAAACCGACGGCCGCGCACGCGTCACATTCTCCGTGCAGGACACTGGCATCGGCATCGCGACCGAGGCGATCGATCGATTGTTCATGCCCTTCACGCAGGCGGACACATCGACGACGCGCCGCTTCGGCGGCACCGGCCTGGGACTGTCCATCGTGCGCAAGCTGGTGGAAATGATGGGCGGAACCATCGGCGCCAGCAGCGTCGAGAACAAAGGTTCGACGTTCTGGTTCACGCTGCCTTTGACCGTGGTCGCCACCGCCGCTGCCGCGCCCGCTGCGCGATCCGGCCGAATTCTCGTGGTCGATGACAATGAGCGCTCGCGTGCAGCGCTTGCCGATCAACTGACCGATGTCGGCTGCACCGTGGTCGCAATCGATGGCGCGCAGGCGTTATCGACGCTGCGGGCTGCGACGCCAAGATTCGACGTGGCATTGATCGATCATTACATGCCGGAGCTCGACGGCATTACGCTCGGCGCCGAAATATTGAAAGCTTCTGATGTTTCGGACACCCGGCTGGTGCTGCTGACCTCGGTCGATGACAGCACCGACATCCAACGCGTGACCAACGGAACGTTCTTCGGCTATCTCACCAAGCCCGTGCGCACCAGCACGCTGCTCGACTGCATCGATCACGCCCAGCGGCACGTGCCGGTGCGTGAACAGGCTGCCCCGGTCGACGCGGCCGCCGCAGCTAAACCGACGCACCGATGGGCCGGCGTGCGAGTGCTGGTCGCTGAGGACAATGTGGTGAATCAGCGAGTCGCTCGCCGTTTCCTCGAACGACTGGGCTGTCATGTCGAGGTGGTGGACGATGGCGCGAAGGCCGTCGAGGTGCTGGCACACGCCAAGTATGATTTCGTGCTGATGGACATGCAGATGCCGATCATGGACGGCCTGGAAGCCAGCCGCCGCATTCGCGCCCAGGAAGCCGAAGGCCGGCGCATCCCCATCGTCGCGCTCACCGCCGACGCAATGGTCGGCACTTTCGAGCGTTGTCTCGAAGCGGGCATGGACGATTATTTGACCAAGCCCCTCGATGTGAAGCGGCTCGAAGACGTGCTCGCGCGCTTCATGGTCAAAGACGACTCGCAGTCCGCGTCCGTGGCTTGACGCCGCGTTTGCCCGATAAAGTCCCGCATCAACTTGCCTGCCGTTGCAGCGTGCGTTTCCAGCAGGAAATGGCCGCTGTCCAGGATGTGAGCTTCCATCCGAGGCAAATCCTGCATCCAGGACACCGTCTCCGCGAGTTCGAAGAACACATCGTGTCGCCCCCAAACCATGAGCGCGGGCGGTTGACGCGTGCGCAGGTAATCTGAAATCGCTTCGAACCTGCCAACGTAGTTGCCGTAGTCGGCGATCAGCGCACGCTGCGCGTCGAGCCGACCAGGCTGCGACATCACGCGCCAGTCTTCTTCCCAAACCGCAGGTGAGATGTTTCGAGCGACGTCCTCCGGCACGCCCGAGACGTACTGATCGCGAATGCCTTCCAAGCTCAGATGCGCCGTCGCCGCAGCTGCATTCCGGGCATTGGGTTGCGACCAGAACGCCATCGTGTCCTGCCATTGCGGCCCGAACCCGGTGCGATGCGCATTGGCGTTTTGAATGATCAGGCCACGCACTCGATCCGGATCGGTCATCGCGATCCGAAGCGCCACGGGCGCTCCATAGTCGTGCAGATAAATGAAGCGCTCGCGAACGTTCAGATGCTCGATCAGCTCGGCAACTGCGGCCGCCAGGCCGTCGAATGTCGTCTCCTGCAACACGTCGGAACGACCGAAGCCCGGCAGGTCCGGCGCGATCACGTAAGCCACTTCGGCCAGCGGCGCAAGCACATCACGAAACGTATTCGCCGAGCTCGGGAAGCCGTGGATGAGCAAGAGCGCGGGGCGTTCCTTGCTGCCGGCAGTGATATACGACAGCTGCGTGCCGCCGGTGAGCTGGAACGAGCGCCTTGCTGGAGACGACATCGACGCGCCCTCCTCGTCACGAATGCCACACCATGAGCAATGAACGAGACGGCTGCAGGTTTCGTGGCCGTTGGTGCAAGGATTGTTTCATAGTAAGGTGCTTGTAATTCCTTCCGATGGATCGCGCACCTCATGAAAATGTCCAACATCCCTTTCGGCACCGTTGATTGGGCCCACGTGGAGCGAACCGAGCACCGAGGTGACAGTGGCGTCGCCTACTGGCGCACGCAACGTTTCGGCGACCTGCGGGTGCGCATGGTCGAATACTCGCCCGGTTACGTTGCCGATCACTGGTGCACGAAAGGACACATCCTGCTGTGCCTGGAAGGCGAGCTGCGCACCGAATTGCAAGACGGCCGGGTCTTTACGCTCAAAGCGGGCATGAGCTATCACGTCGCTGACGACGCCGAGCCGCATCGCTCGGCGACGGCGGTGGGCGCAAAGTTATTTATCGTCGACTGACCATCGCAGCACCGTCACCGAATACGGCGGGAACGAGTGGCTGCCACCCTGGTTCAACGCCGTCAGCGTACGGGCGCGCGGTGCGATCTTTTTCGGCTGCTCGAAGGTGTTCTCGGCGGCCGGATCGTTGGCGGACAACTCGGTGGCTTTCACCTGCCGATATTTCAGAGCGCGCCCGACCAGAGCAATGTTTGCTGTGGTCGGCTCGGCGCCGCGATTGACCACCTTTAGAATCAGATCGCCGCTGTCCCCCTTCAGCCCTGCGGTCGCGAACAGCGTGGGCGTCGGCGCCGCCGGCATCGACAGGCGCAGCGGCAGGACTACATCCGGCCGCTGAGTCGCGAACATCACCTGCACGTGATAGCCCGGCGTCGCATACACCCGCGTGTTGTCGAACAAAATCGCGACCGGCTTCCATTTCTGCCAATGCGGATTCGCAAACAACGGCGCATACGAGCTCATCGCGACGACATCGGCGTTACGTTCCAGCCCGGTCAAAAACGCAGCCTCGGCCAGCGCGGCGCGCATGTTGCCGTTGCCGGCATCCGGCTTCACCGCATATTCGCCGACATAAACTTTCGGCTTGGAGCGGTCGTAACCGTCGTACATGGTCGCCGCCTGGAAGAACCAATCGGACGATTCGTAGTAATGCTCATCGACGATGTCCGCAGGAACGTCCGGCTCGGTGTGAATGTTTGCAACGATGACGATCTGCGGATACTTCGCTTTGATGCGCTCGTAGAAGGCTTTGTATCTCGGCAAATAATCGGCGCGCGTACCGCCGCCCCACGGATAACCCATGCCGTTCTCGTTACCGACCTCGACATACTTCAGATTGAACGGTGCGGGATGGCCAGACCTGGCGCGCAGCGCGCCCCACTTCGAGGTCACCGGGCCGTTGGCATATTCGATCGCATCGAGCACGTCTTGGATCCACGGCTCCAACTCATTCATGGGCACGAAATCTTTTTCCGCCATCCCGACGTGCGCGACATACAACGGCTCCGCGCCGAGGTCTTCAGCAAGCTGCAGATACTCGTGAAATCCCAACGCGCCGGTGGAGCGATAGCCCCAGATGTTCCAGGTGCCAGGCCGCTGCGCGATGTCGCCAATGTGTTCCTTCCAGCGCCACGCATGCGCGAGCACGTGACCTTCGGAATACGAGCCGCCGGGAAACCGGAACAGTCCGGGCTTCATGTCGGCCATCATTTGCGCCAGGTCGGGACGTAAGCTGCGATGTTTCCAGGTTTGCTCGGGCATGAGCGAGACCTGGTCGAGCCAGAACGTTCCGGTGGCCGTCGTGGCTATCACCAGCCGAGCATCGGCTTCGGATTTTTTCGGCGCCAGGGTGAGCTCGAACTTTCTCCACTCGCCATGAACCGCATCGATGCGCTGTTGCGCCAGGACTTCGCCGTTCTGAGTTTCGAGCGAAACGAGGATCGCGCCGGCAAGCGCCTGCGCCCGCAGGTAAGCGCTGAAGCGATATTTCGAGTGTGCGATAACGGCCAGGCCGTTGACGGGGCTGCGCTGAGCGGCATCGAACTCATCGCGCCACTGCTGCGTCGTCTCCGGAAATTTCCCGGTGGCGACGATGCCCTTGAAGCCTTGATTGAACACACCGACCCTCGCGCCGGCCGCGTCGGCGATGTGAATCCTGAGGCTGGTGGGATTGTTTGCATTGAGCGGCGTGGATCGGTCCAACGCAATCTCGGCCTTCGCCTTCGTGTTAATCAGCGACGTCCAGGCGATCGGCGCCTCGTGATCCTCAAACGAACGATTCTGCAGCAGCTCGGCGTACAAGCCGCCGTCGCCAGCTCGGTTGATGTCTTCGAAGAACGCGCCATACAGCGTAGGACTGACCTGCGCGCCCGGTTTATCGACCTGAATCTCGATGTCCGCGCCGAAGGCGACGTTGACGACCCAGTTGACGACGCAGAGGGTCAGCCAGCACAGCAGCTTTGATTTCATGCGTCGTCCACTAAACTGCCGGCGCACGACGGGCATCGATGCTCCACTGCCCCGCACCCCACACCGCCACCTGCAGCAACCCGCCCGTGATGGCGACGTTCTTCAGGAAATGGATCACCTGGTTCTGATCGGTGAAGTTGTTATGAAAGAAAATCGCGGCCGCCAGCGTGAATAGCGCCAGCACCGCGGCGGCGAGGCGCGTCTGGAAACCAACCAGCAGCAACAATCCGCCGCCGATCTCGACGATCACGCTCAGCACGTAAGAAACACCGGGAAGCGGCAGCCCCGCCGACGCGATGTACGCCGTGGTCGCCGCCGCGCTGGTCAGTTTCGAAAAGCCGCTCAGCAGGAACAATGTGGCCAGAAATAAACGGCCCAGCGCCGTCAGGGAAGCGTCACGCATGAGTTGACCTCGCCGATGTTCGCCGCACACAGGACTCTCGATTATTATTGCTCGCCTGCACGCCGACCTGAAGAGCCACGTGTGCCCGCGACCCTCACTACCGAGGACTCCCGCAGCTCATGGCAGCGCTGCGGGAGTTGGGCTTGCCTGTTTAGAAACTCACGTCAGCGCGTCACCATCGGACGCAGCAGGTAGGCGGCTTGCCGGCCGCCGTTGCGGCTGTCGGCCCCCTCGGCGACGATCCAGCCGTTGTCGTTGATGTCCTTGGCGTTGACCAAGGTCACGAACGGCTTGTCCGGGCTGGTGCTCACGATGGCATCGTTGAGGTCGACGATCTGGCCCTGGGTGATCACGAATGCATGACTACCGCCCTCGGTCCACGACGAGCCGACGATCTGGCCCTTGTTGTTGATGCTGTTCGGCGAACTGCCGTTGCCCTCCAGCGAAGGCAACGTAGTCGCGACACCGTTCGCATACACATAACCGCCTTCGGTTCGCGTGCCGACCACCTGGCCCACATCATTGATCGCAGTGGCCGCGTTGGGAAAGCCGAGCACATTGCCGAGGTCAGTGAGCACGCCGTTTTGATACAAGAACGTCGTGCCGCTGAACTGCGCGTTCGACGCGAAGCCAACCACGTCGCCCGCGGCATTGATACCCTTCGATGCCATGACCGGACCGCCCAACGAGCCGAGGTCGACGATCTGCGGCGGCGTCACGCGCGAGTCGGCTCGAAAGGCGCCAATGATGCTGCCGTTGAAGTCATTCGCTGTGCCGGCGATGAGGCCATTGTTGTTGATCGCAACGGCGTTGCTCGAGGTCCCGAAATTGCCGAGACTGGTCATCGCACCGTTTCTATAAACGAAGCCGCGCGACTCACCGGTCGGGGCCGCGGAGGTGCCGGTGATCACACCCGCATCGTTGACGTCGTACGCACACGATGTTCCGGCGGTCGCGAGCGAGCCGATGTCCATCATCAAACCATTGCGATAAACATAGGCTCGCGACGTGGGCGCACCGTTGATCAAAGCCTGCGAGCAGCCAACGATGTCGCCGACATTGTTGATCGCGTACACCACCGCTGTGTCCCCGCCGAGCGTGCCGAGCGGCGTGAGCTGATAAACCGTCTGCGCATGGGCGGCAGATGCAGCCGCCTGGGCAGCGAGCAGCGCGAGACCGATGAACAGGTTTCTCGGGCGCAGTGACATATCCATAGTCATCCTCCGTGGTCGTCTGTAATTGAAAGACGAGTCATAACTCCGTCAGAGCTTTGACGCCGTCCTCCAAAGAGTCGAAAACCAACGGCAAAGTGCGACAGCGCCGTT
>CAMLEO010000289.1 GCA_946478975.1 uncultured Steroidobacter sp. | reverse complement strand
ATCGACGCTGTGACGGGCAGAACGCCGGCCATCGTCGAGTCCACGCCAGCCAGCAGAACAATCATCGTCATCGGCACCTTGGGCGCCTCGAAACCCATCGACGATCTCGCCCGGCGCAAGCTCATCGACGCGACCGGTGTCGCAGGCGTTTGGGAAGCCTACCGAGTCGCGTCGGTCGCAAATCCGTGGCCAGGAATCGATCGAGCCCTCGTCGTGCTGGGGGCCGATCGTCGCGGCACAGCCTATGGCGCCTTGTCGCTGAGTCGCGCGATCGGCGTATCGCCTTGGGTGTGGTGGGCCGACGTTCCCGTGCCCAAGCGCTCCGAAATAAACATTCGCGTCGATCCGTCCGCCGTCGCACCGTCGGTTCGATATCGAGGCATCTTCATCAACGACGAAGACTGGTCGCTGCGCCCGTGGGCCGAAACGACGTTCGAAACCGACCGCGCCAACATCGGGCCCAAAACATACGAGCGCATCTTTGCCCTGCTGCTTCGGCTGCGAGCCAACACGCTGTGGCCAGCCATGCATCCGGGCTCGCTCGCATTCAATCAGGATCCTCGTAACCCCGAAGTCGCGGATCGTTACGCCATTGTGATGAGTGCCAGCCACGCCGAGCCGATGTTGCGCAATAACGTGGCGGAATGGGACAGCACCGCCTGGGGTGCATTCGACTTTGCAGCCAATCGCGACGCCGTCACTCGATACTGGGAAACGCGAGTCGAGGCGAATGGTCGGTATGAGAACGTCTACCCGATCGGCATGCGTGGCATTCACGACTCTGGCATCGTCGCCGGCAAAGAGACCGACCAGGTGAGGCTGCTCGAAGACGTGTTCGCAACTCAGCGGAGCCTGCTGTCGAAATATGTTGCCGCCGACGCATCGAAGGTGCCGCAGGTGTTTGTGGCGTACAAGGAGGTGCTCGATCTGTATCGTCGCGGAATGAAGGTTCCCGCGGATGTGACATTGGGTTGGGTGGACGACAACTTTGGCTACATCCGCCAGCTCTCCACTGCCGACGAACAGCAGCGGCCCGGCGGCGCCGGCGTTTATTATCACCTGAGCTATTGGGGACATCCTTCCAGTTATCTCTGGCTGGGCACAGCCTCTCCCGCGCTGGTTACATCGGAGATGGGCCGCGCCTGGGAAACGAATGCGCGCCGGCTGTGGATCGCAAACGTCGGCGACATCAAACCCGGCGAGATCGCCACCGAGCACTTCCTGGACCTGGCCTGGGACTACACCGGCACCTCGCAGCTCACGCAATCCGATTATCTCGCCCGCTGGGCCGCACGCACGTTTGGTCGAGAGCATGCGATGGAGATCGCCACGCTGCTCGATGAACACCTGCGGCTCGCATTCATTCGCAAGCCCGAGCACATGGATTTCAGCCACGACGACGTGGGCGTTCAACCCACGGCGTTTTCCCCTGTGGCATACGGCGATGAAGCGATGCGCCGGCTCGACGACTATCGGCACTTGTTGGCACGAGCAGCCGCGCTGGAAGCAAACATCCCGGCGGAATATCGGGACGCGTACTATCAGATGGTTCTTTATCCCATCACCGGCGCCCGGTGGATGGCTGAGAAAGCATTGATGGCGGATCGCAGCTATCTCGCTGCGTGGCAAGGACGCGCGAGCGCCGATAGCTATGCCGCCCGATCGAATGCGGCGCTGAAAACGATTCACGAGGCCACCGCGCGATACAACGCGACCGCGCGAGGCAAGTGGCAGAACTTCATGAACGACGATCCTCGCGATCAGGCGATCTTTGCCGGGTTGCCGACCGGCAGCGCGACTGCCAATGCGGTGCCGGGACTCGGCATTGCCATCGAGGGATCGGTCGATGCGCTCGCGCGCAATCCCGCCCGCGCCCGTGCGGACTACGCAGATCGCGTCGCTCGCTGGAGGACAGTTGCTGCAAAACCAGACGTGCTCCCCGCTTTCGATCGCGCGATGCGGACGCCCCATTTCATCGATCTGTTCAACACCGGCAAGGGCAACCTTCGCTGGACGATCACCAGCGGTGCGCCGTGGGTGAATCTATCCAAGCAACGGGGCACTCTCGAAACCGACGAACGTATCTGGATCAGCATTGACTGGAGCAAGGTGCCGGCCGACAAAAACGTCACGACACTCACGATCGATGCTGGCCCGGACAGTTATACCCTGCAGGTACCGCTGGATCGAAACTCTCCGTCCAGGGCAAAGCCGGGCACATTCGTCTCGGTCGACGGTGTCGTCGCGATCGAAGCCGAACATTTCACGCGCAAGCACGACGATGGTCGGTCGGGCTGGAAAATACGTCCGGCATTGGGTCGCAACGGTGACGCCATTGCCACCGAGACGCCCTCGATCACGCACACAACCACAGTCGATGCCCCGTACGTAGAGTATGAGTTCGTCACCCAGTATGCAGGCGACGCCACGCTGACGTTGGAGACCCTACCGACCTTCCCGCTCGATTCCACGCGCCAGCTTCGTTATGCCATTTCGATCGATGGCGCACCGGCACAGACGGTCGACCTCGATGCGAATCGGCCTTGGGCTCTGGATGTCGTGAGAAACTCCCGCATGACGACGACTCAATGGACCCTGCAAGCGCGCGCTCGCCATACGATTCGTCTCTGGGCGCTCGACCCGGCAGTCATCGTCGACCGCCTCGTCCTGGATCTCGGCGGACGGCGCAGCTCGTACCTCGGGCCGCCGGAAACGCAGGTCAGGGAGCAAGGTCGCTCGATTCATGATTTTTGATGGCGCCTGCGAGATCGCACGCGGCCTGGCGACAGGCCTTTTAACTTACTCACGACGCGATTCATGTGAGCCTGGTGCGTGAATCCGGAGCGCTGCGCGATCTCCGCCAACGGCAGGTCGCTGGTTTCGAGCAGCGCGACAGCCCGATCGACACGTCGACGTAGAACGAACTGGTGAACCGGCAGTCCCGCGGCTTCGCGAAACGCCGCAGTGAAGGCACGTCGCGACAGGCCCGCCAGTTCGGCGAGACGATCGATCGACAGCTCCCCTTCCAACTCAGCGTCGATGGCCGCAAGCACCTGACCGAAGCGCTGGGAAGTCAGCACTGTGGGTCTGTGCTGTCGCCGCCGCAGTCGCCCGAGACGGAGCAGGTTCGCGAACATCAGACCCAGCGTCCATTCGTGAACAATGTCACTGACTGGCGGATCGCTTTCGAGGCGCCGGCATAGTTCTGCCAGCAGCGGATCGCGGATGGGCCGGTCGGTCAGACTCACGAGATCGTCGAGCGTCCCGCCGGCGGCAGCCAAGAGACGCGATGCCAGCGATGGTTCGACAGTCACCATGGTCAGCTCGCGCAGTTCCTGAATCTTGAACCGCGTCGCGCGATCGGGAAGGCTGAGCAGCAGATCGCCGGGCCTGGTGAAGACGTGCCGCAGACCGGCGCCGAGGTCGATATCGGCATAGGATGAACCGCCGCGAATCACGCGCAGCTGGACAGTCCCCGTCGGAGCGTGTCGATAGTCTCCCGCCGGGAAGGACATCCGCACGGCGGTTGCTTTGGCCATCACCGTATTGATTGATCCTCGACGTGTACCGAAGGACGCAATGAAGCGCGCAGCGCGCCGGCCGCGAATACCTTTCGCTCAGACTTCCGAAGGGCCGCCGGGCGGGCCCCAGCCCCATTTAGGCATCGGCCAGTCCCCCTTCGGGGCCTCTACGGCTGGCGCTGAATTTATAACAGCAAGCTTCGAACCCCATTCGAGATAGGCGACCAATGCGTCCCGAAACACCGCGTCGGCGGGCAGACCAATCTCGTCGGCTGTCTCGATCATCAGCGCGACCCATTGCGCACGCTGAGTTTCGGTGACCTTGCGGCCGAGATGCTTGACGATCATACCGATATGGCTGCCGCCTTGCTGTGAATAGAGGGGCGGCCCGCCGAACACCTCCGCCAGGAAATCACCAACGCGTTCGGCGTGATGGCGATCCATCTCCGCGAACACCGGCGCCAGAATCGGGTCGGCGGGCACCTTTTGGTAAAAGCGGGTGGTGAGCTCGCGCAGTTTCTCGCGCCCGCCGGCCCAGTCGGCAAGCGTCGGGGTTGCCACACCCGGCCGCGGTGGACCAGGCGGTTCATAACCGGAGCGATCGGTGAAGCCGTTGAGCGCATGGGTGCCATCACAATATGGCTTGGCGCCCGAGCCGCCACAGCGGCACAAGAGACAATGTGTTTCCTTGGCGAAGGTGCGGCCAGTGCCGCTGACGAGTTCGACTGGGCCGCGTATCTCGAGCGGCCCATCCTTCATCGGGATCACGGTGAGCGGTCCATCGCGCGAATCGAGTTGCTTCAACGTTTGGGACGGCGGCTCGCCGGTCGCCTCGAAATGGATGGCAGCATGGCTGCCATCGCAGAACGGTTTTTTCTTCGACGCCCCGCATCGGCACAAGGTGCGACGTAGAACCGGCGCTTCCTGCCCGGCTATCACAATAGACGCGTTGATCGCGTAAGGCCCGTTCTCGCGCATCCGGATCGTGTTGACCGGCGGTGCGACCTCGTTGAGCAGAGGGTCCCTGGCCTGGTAGGTGATTGCGCCGGACGGGCAGTTACGGGCGATCGCGGCCAGCGCGGGCGCGTTCATCGCATCGGGAAAGATCCATTCGCCAGGCGTATTCGCCTTGAATACGCTTGGCGCCTGCAACACACAAAAGCGCGAGTGGATGCACAAGGTGGCATCGAAGCGGATCGTGATATCCGTGCCCGCAATATCCTCGACCCCCGCGGCAGATTTCCGATCGTCGATCATTGAGCACCTGTTCGCGATCAGCTCGAAACAACCGCGTTCGGGCGCAAAAAAGCATCCTCGACCAAGCGCGGCAACTCGTTCAGTCTGGGAGCGAAAATGTTGTAGAGAGGCTCGATCGTCAACTTCATCTCCCGGCTCAAACCAATGGCTTTCGCCGCCGGCGCCAGGCGCGCCTCCATGAATGCCTCGAATTTTTCCCGGTGATCCCACACCTCGGTGATGCGATAGCCCCCCTCAATGGGCGCGGTCAGATGCAAATAGATTCCCGGCTCCGGTCGCAGCTCTACGCCCATCTCATCGAGGATCGCCCGATACTCTTCAGGCGTGATGCCAAAAACGTCAATGGTGGTGATATAGGCCATCAGAAAACCTCGTTGGTTGCAGTGTGAGTCTTGCGGCCTTGCCGGCCCGTCCTCGGCCAAGCGTAGGGCTCTGCTGCCCGGACGTATTTCACGAACCGTCGTTGCACGTTCGGGCGGCGCAATGACTGCCTGGCCAACCGACAGCGCGCGTCAGCGCACTCCGGGCACGTCGAACTGCAACTCATATTCGGGCACGACCCGCGAACGAACCAATTCGGCGACCTGACCGCCAGCTGCGGACGAGGACGGGCGATTCTCGAAGTAGATGGGTGCATCGACTTGCAGCGGCAGAACTGTGAGTCGCAGCGGTTTCCCGAGCTCGCCGCGGAAACGTTTCAAGCCGACGCGCCAAATCGTGCCGTTGTAGTAATTGTCGTCGATCAACGTCGTGCCAGCGAACAGCCGCCCGACGTCGCCTCGATACTCGATGTCGAGATAAGCATCGCTCACCGCATCGAGTGCGTCCGGCGCAATCGTAATGTTCCAGGCAGCCGAACGGGCGAACTGCTCCGGTGCCGGCTGAAGCGCAGCCTTGGCGGCACCTCCAACGATTATCTCAGGCGCCGCATCGGCGGCGCGGACGTTCTCGATCTTCACTGCGACCTGCTTTTGAGTCGCGTGCGCCTCGAATGTTTGAAACAAACCATCAGCGCGTCCCGTGCGCAACGGCAAATTGCCGCCAGGAGGCTGCGCGAGCGCGGGCAGCACTCCGATGCGGAAGTTCGGCTCAGCCAGGTTGCGTACGATCAAGCCGGCGTCAGAACTGAATAGCTGCCCCGCTGTGAGAATGCCGCGGCGAGAACCCGCCAGGTCAGTCATCCAGAACTGGCGCGATTGAGCTTCGCTCAGCACCATGATTCGAATGACCTTGCCTGCACCGTCCACCACGCGCAGCGCCTCACCGGTTCCAGCCTGGATGCCTTCAGCGACAATGACTCCCTTGCCGGCTGGCTTCGTGAGTTTGATGGAGGCGCCGCTGACTTTACGCACACTCGCCTGGTCGAACGCGAACTCCACTGGAATGCCCGGCTGTGCGAAGAATACGAACAGCGAAGTTCCTCGATCGTCCAAACGCGTGACCAGCTGGGCGGTGGCATAGCGCAGGGTCGCGCCAGACAGCGCAAGGTTGATCGGCCAGATGAAATAAGCGCCGGAGGGAATATCTATCGGCTGCCGTGGCAATGTCACCTCGCCGCCTGGCAGTTTCACCGAGAACTGGACGCCGGTGCGAGCCGCCATTGGATATTGGCGAACGTAATTGCTCGCGAACAAGTAGCCGCTGTCGCCCTTGCTGCGCACGGAGAATCGCAACGTGCCCAGGTCCGATGGCGATTCAGGGAGCCGCACCTGGGGATGCACACTCATCGGAGCGAGCGAAGATCCGAACTCGTCCAGGAAGTAATGCACGCGACGCAGCCGCCCCAAAGATTCGTGCTGCGTACCGTACTGGCCCAGAGGCGCCTGGAAATCGTAGCTGAGGATGGGCGTGTCGTTGTAACCGCCGATCATCGTATTCTCTTCCAGCGTGGTATGGCCCTGCGGGTTTCTTCCACCGTGAAACATATAGTAGCCATAGAGATTCACACCGGAGCCCAGTTGCACGGGCAGCATCGCGCCGATGTCATCTGCCGAAATGACGGGGCGGCGCCGATACATTGCAGGAACGCCTCCACCGAATTCGGCGCCGAGAAATGGCGTTTTATCTGCATCCCCGACCCAAGTCCCCTGCATCGCCGCCGCCGTCAAAGTGCCGACGTTCCCAGCAACTCTGCTGTCGAAGCGGAACGCGTAGACTTCCTTCGGAGGCAGCCTGTTTGCACTCCTGTCCCAGGGATCATCGGGATATCCTGCAAACACCGGCAGCACCTCGCCTGCCGGATACAAAGCGCCATCCCATCCCGTCACGTTGTAATAAGGAACATCGAAGCCGATCGCCAACGCCAGTTTTTTCAGCGTCGCGATGTGCTCAGCGCCCCGCCCCTCGCCCGCGAGGTTGTATTCATTCTCCAGCTGCACCCCGATGATCGGGCCGCCGTCCTTCCACAGGCGGCCTTGCAGCTGCCTGCCCACCTCCCGCCAGAAGCGTTCGACGTATCTCAGGTAGGTGCGATCGTTGCGACGGGTGGGCATCATCGTCACCACCCAATCGGGCGTGCCGCCGTATCGAGCCTCACCGTGAGCCCACGGACCGAGACGGACCACGACCAGCAGACCGAGCTCGTGGCAAAGATCCACGAATGAACGCAAATCCCGATCGTCGTGCCAGTTGAACTCGCCGGCGCGCTCTTCGTGGTGATTCCAGAAAACATACGTGGCGACGATCTGCACGCCGGCCGCCTTGACCTTCCGTAATTCCTCTTCCCAATACGCTCGCGGGTAACGCGTGTAATGAAATTCGCCCATCACGGGCAGCCACGGCCTGCCGTTGCGCGTGAGGTATTGGCTGTTGACTTCGAGCACGTCGCCTCGCGGTGATACAGCCGTGCCCATCTTCAGATGGCCGCTTCGGACCGGCGGGCCCGGCTGGCTGGCGTCCACCTGCAGCAGCGACGACGCCAGCGCCAAGCCGGTCACTAACAAAGAGGCAAATGTCATCGTTCGTATGCTCCCAGGTCGGGCGCGGCGCCCGAGTATGGAAGCCCGACATCAGTCCCTCGATCGATCATGCGGCTGCCAGCGCGCAGCTTCAGGAAATTCAGCGTGGGAAGACTGCCGTCAGGGCTGCGTGGCCCCATGGCGCCCGTGTCCGAGAGACTCTCGAAATCGCTGCTCGCAGGCGTCAACCCCAGGTCCCAGGTGTTGAAGGAGGATTGCACCCCCTGCATGTTCCTGTTGTTGTTTGGATAGCCGATGTTGTTTTTCATACGATGGACTTTGTCGCCCGTTAGGATCACGCCGTCGGTTCGATTGCCATTGGCATCCCAGCTGCTCGCCAGCAGGTCGTACTGAACACCATTGTTATATGAAGTGTTGTTGAACCAGTCGTTGCCGCCCGCGGAGTGATTGGCATAAAAGCCCTGGCTGCGATTGCCCCAGGCCAGGTTGTTGCGGATGACGTGGCGAATGCCTGTTTTGCTGCTGCCGATCTTGAAGCCGGCGCCGTTACCGTCCGGCGAGCGCACGGTACCGGAGTTGATATAACCGTTGCCCATGGCCCAGCTGTTCTCGACCCGGACCGGCACTTCCTGGGAAATGAAATCCCAGCCATCGTCCGAATTCCACCACGAGCGGCAGCCGCGGAAGACAGTTACATCTCCCGACTGCTGATAATGGACACCGAAGCCATCCGCATTCTGACCGTCGCCCTGGTGGGAATGCGGATCGTAGTTGTCATGTGAATCCGAGTTGAGGATGAGGTGCCCGCCGCGGGTGGTATGAACGAACATGCCGGCACCTTGGATGTGATGAATGTCCAACGACTCGAAGATGTCGCGATAGGCATCGCCGCCGACTCTCAAACCGTTGTTCGAGCGCGTGTTCATGGGAACGTTGCGAATCTCGAATCCCTTCAGGTGCAGGTACGCCCCGCTCACATACACCCCGAAGGTGTAGTCGGGATCGGGCTGGATGTGCAGATTGGAAAAATCCAGCACCGGGCGCTCGCCTGGATAGGCGAAATATTTGATTCGGTTCGTATCCGAGGTGCCGCTCTTATAGAAATTGATGCCGGCCGACGGGATGGCAGGATTCGTGATGTTGTAGACGCCGCCGCGAACGTACACGAGGTCGCCGGGTTGAGCGACATCGATGGCTTTTTGCAAGGTTGCAAACGGCCGGTCGAGCGTCCCGGGGTTCGAGTTGCTTCCGCCGGGGGCGACGTAATAGTCACCGTCGGCGCCGCCAGTGCCGCCGTTGCAGTCGGCTGCCTGCACACTACTGCCGCCGC
>CAMLEO010000288.1 GCA_946478975.1 uncultured Steroidobacter sp. | reverse complement strand
GCCATGCATTGCGCGACCGACACCGCTTCTTCGCCGGTCGACTTCATATAAAACGTGATCTTTCCCTGGCGCTGCGCCCGATGCATGCGATCGTCGAACACACGCGTCAGCATCATGTGCCGCAATCCCAGTTCCAGGTCGGCCGGCGCGAGATGCGGATCCCATGGGCCGACGGCGCGATGATTCTCATCGAGCACGCGAACCATATCGCGCGACAGGGATTCGGTTTCGCTGAGCGCCGCGTTCGGATCGGGGCGCTGCACCGAACCGGCGGGCGAGATGGCGACGTAACTGAAATCCGACTTCTCGCCGGGCCGGGCGGGCGGACGCGGAACGTGCAGTCGGGATCGCATCATCGGGCCTCCGCAAGCAGTTGACGCGCCATCTCATCCGCAATCTCGCTGGTCGGGCGATTGCTGGTGCGGGAGCGCGTGAAAATTTCCGTGAGTCGTTCGGGAATGCGCTGGATCTCGGCGTTGATGGATGCCACCGTCGCGCCGCCGAGGTACTCGCGGCCAACGCTGATGATGCCACCGGCGTTGATCACATAGTCGGGCGCGTAGAGCACGCCGGCCGCATGCAAGCGCGCGCCGTCCTGGGCCGTCGCCAGCTGATTGTTAGCGGCGCCGGCGACGATCGACGTTTGCAATTTGGGAATGGTGGTCGCATCGAGCACTGCGCCGAGCGCGCAAGTCGCAACGACATCGGCGCGTTCGAACAAAATCGTCTCGGTCGTGGACGTGATTGCATCGAACTCAGCTGATGCTTTCTGAACTACGGCCTCGCGTACGTCGGCGACGCGCAGCTTGACGCCATCGGCCGCCAGCAATCGGCACAGCTCATAGCCGACGCCGCCCAAGCCTTGCACGGCAATGGTCAGTCCTCGGAGCTCATCTTTTTTCAATCTGAATTTCACCGCCGCCTTGATGCCGAGATAGCAGCCCAGTGCGGTCTTGGGGCTGGGATTGCCGTCGGCGCTGACCGCCGTCCGCGGCAGGCCGCTCACATAACTCGTCTGGGTCGCGACGATTTCCATGTCTTTCACGGTCGCGCCGACGTCTTCGGCGGTGATGTATCGACCGTGCAGCGATTCGACCACGCGACCGAACGCTTCGAGCATCGCCGGAGTTCGCGGGCGCGATGGATCCAGCATCACGACGGATTTGCCGCCGCCCAGCGGCAGGCCGGCCATCGCATTCTTGTAACTCATGCCACGCGACAGGCGGAGCGCGTCGGTGAGTGCGTCGGTAGTCGAGGAGTAGTGCCAGAAACGGCTGCCGCCAGCGGCGGGGCCAAGCGCAGTGGAATGGATTGCCACGATGGCGCGCAGGCCGGTGGCTGCGTCGTGCGCGAAGACGACGCGCTCGTGCTGGTCGAACGAAGGATGATCGAACATGGCGTGGTCGGGATGAAGGAGCAGATTGCGCTACATTACCGACACTTCACTAGTATAGTCTGCCAAAGCAGCCCACCACTGCAGAAGAAGTTACTACACAGCCATGAGCGCCAACCCTCCGGAACGTGAACTGGATCGTGTCGACCGGCAGCTGTTGTCGCTATTGCAGGCCGACGGCCGGCTCACCGCCGCCGAGCTCGCGCGCAACGTAAACCTCACGCTCACGCCGTGCATCGAGCGCATCCGCCGGCTGGAGCGCGAAGGGTTCATCGAGGGTTATTACGCGCACTTGAACCCGAAGCGCCTCGGCCAAAGCATGCTCGCGTTCACCGAAGTGACGCTCGATCACGCGACCCAGGATGTGTTTCAACGTTTCAAGGAAGCGGTGCAGACGGTGGAGGAGATCGTCGAATGCCACATGGTGGCCGGCGGCTTCGATTATTTGATCAAGACGCGCGTGCAGGACATGGACGAGTATCGGCGCGTGCTGGGCGACAAGATCGTCAACGTGCGCGGCGTGCGTCACACGCAGACGTATTTCGTGCTGGAAGAAGTGAAATCGACGCACGCCGTCCGGGTGCGGCTCACCGAGGCGGGACGGGCAGGTGCCGGCAAGCGCCGGCGGGCCCGGCATTGAGCGCCCGAGCAGGAAAAGATACGGGAAAGAAGAAGACCCTCGCCCGGCCTTTTTCCCGGGCGGAGGAGAATTGCCGCACAGGGGAGCGGTATCCTACGAACTTCGCCGGTATGGAGGCTTCTTCCATGCGAGCGAGGGTCTTCTATCACCGAGATGTGCCACCGAGATGATCGACTCGTAACAAAAGATCGTCGACGGACGCCGGCTCAGCCCCTGTGTTGGCCACGCATTTCGCCCCGGGCATGCACTAATCTCGACGTGGTTCATTCAGACTGGAGCGCCGCCGCCATGACCGAAAACGCACATCTGCACGCGCTGGACGATGCGAGTCGCGCCTTGCGCAGCCTGCTCGGCGTGGTGATCGCGGTGGAGCGACGGTTCGGCCCCGAACAGTCGCCGCTCGCGCTGTTGCGGCAGATCACCGACGACCCGCAGTGGCAGTGGCTGCGGCCGTTGTATCAATTGATCGCAGACATCGATCACGCCGCTCACGAAGGCGATCTGCCGGCGACTGAAGTGGCCGCGATCGGCGGCCATGCGCTGGCACTGCTCTCCGGCGTGGGCGCGCCGGTCGAGCAAATGTTTCTGGATCGCTATCGCGCCCTGCTGCAAACCGATCCTGAAGTGGCGATCGCCCACTCGGCCGCACTACAGGCATTGCGCAAGCTGCCGCCCGAGCCGGACAGCGAAGCTGAACGGCTGCACGCACGCCATCAGTGGGCCATGCGTTGTAAACATCGTCGTGAACGCTAGCGCCGCGTTATGTCGTGAACGCCGGACATGCGTTTTGGCGACACGTCGTCGGCGCTTTCAGGGTCTGCGATACTTCTCGCCTGGGAGCGCGAACAAGTCTGCTTTTTGCGCATCCCATGCGCGGGATTGCGCGAATCAGTGTGTGATCGGCGACAGAGTCGTCGATGCTGAAGCGGGTTACTGTAGCTGCCGAAAGTTCCTCAGCCGACGACCGGTGGTTCGCGGCCGATAACTGGTCGAAGAATGAGTTGCCAGCCCCTGGCGCGCATTCGACTATCAGCTTTCTGGCTTCGCGAACAGTGTCGGCGCATGGAGGCACTTTTCAAGCACACAGGGCTCGTGCAATGTTTGCACTCCTGCGGTACTTAGGCCCAGGTCGCCTCACTGTTTTCTCAAGGAAAGATTCGCCACTGTTATGTCCAGTCGTCTGGAGAATGCCTTGATGCTGCTCGGGTTGGAGTCTGCGGACGACCCGGCCACGTTATGGCAAAACTATACGGATCGCCTGGCGGTGCTTCAGCACAAGCTCATCAATGCTGAAACGCTGGAGGCCCAGGAAGCTGCCCAGCAGGATCTGGCGCGGCTCGTGGCTGCTTATCAGATGGCGCGCAGCGCGACTGAACCGGCGACGCGCCAGGTGAATCGTTCAGGCTCTACGAATCGCGCCCCTGGTGTGAACCGCGAGGCGGTCACCATGATGCGCTCCGTGGACGATGACGAAGACATCCTTCCTGAACCGCAGACGCAGACTCATCAAGGCTCCAACGTTGTCATCGGCCCGGGCGTGGTGCTGCAGGGTCGTTATGAGATTCAGGCCGTGCTCGGCGACGGCGGCATGGGCCGCGTGTTCGCGGCCCGCGATCGCCTGAAAGACGAAGAAGTCGCGATCAAAGTCCTTCGCAACGAATTGCTCTCCAGCGCCGCGGCTCGCGGTCGCTTCCTCTCCGAAGCCAAGGTCTCGTGCAAGCTCGCGCATCCGAACATCGTGCGCGTGTTCGACGTCGGCGTCGCGAGCGGACGGTACTTCTTCACGATGGAACGTCTGCGCGGCATGAGCTTGCGCCGTCGCATGCAGTCGCAGATCGCGACCGGCCGTCCGTTCCCGGTGGAAGAGGCGATCCAGATCGGTGAGCAGCTGCTCGAAGCTCTGCGCCACGCGCACCGCTTCATCGTTCACCGCGACCTCAAGCCCGAAAACGTTTGGGTCGACAACAGCGGCGTCGTGAAGCTGATGGACTTCGGCATCGCGCGCGCTTACCAGTACAACGAACTCACTCGCACCGGCATGAATCTCGGCACCGCTTATTACATGGCGCCGGAACAGCATGCGGATGCGAAGGAAGTCGACTGGCGTGCCGATCAATACGCCTGGGGCGTGTTGATGTATGAACTGCTGACCGGCCGCGTGCCCATGGGCGCCGTGCAGCCGATCGAAAAAGTTCGCACCGACATTCCTCGCCAGGTCTCTCGCGCCATCATGCGTGCGATGTCGCCTCGACCCGATACCCGCTTCGATTCGCTGAAGGAATTGCAGAGCCGCATCGTGTTGCGTCGTGAAGAGGACGTGCCCGGTGCGCTGTTCAATGCCTTCGGCCGCTCGATTGCGCTCGGCACGATCGCCGGCGCGATCTTCGCGTACTTCGACAGCTTGAGCATGGGCCGCATCCATGAATGGATGTATCCGTCCGGCATTGCTGTCGGCATCGGCACGGCGATGATGGTGGAATTCTGCGAGACGTTCTTCCGCTCGCGGTTCCGCAGCCACGTGATCGCTGCATTCAGCGCCACCGTCATATGGATCGCGCTGGTGTTGATCGTCGCGCAGAAGTTGTCCGGGCTGAGCAATGGTTTGGTGATGATGTTGTGCGGCTCGGTCTGGGCCAGCAGCATGGATTACGTGACTCGCCGCTGGCGCATCGCCGCCGGGCGGTTCAGATTCGAAGTGGCCTTGATCGGTGCTGTGTTTGGCACCTTGCTGGGATTGGCGCTGCTGGTGCAGGCCGATCACGTCACCGAGCGCAACTACATCTATAGCGCGTTGAGCGGCGTGATTCCCGGCATGATCATCGCCATGGCGTCGCTGCGGCGGCGCCTGTGGCGCAAGACCGATTCGCCGTTCTCTCGCATCCTGTCCCTGGCACGGGATTGACCGCCGCGATTCAAACGCCGGCGGTTCGATACAACGCGCTCGCCAGTCTTTCGGCCACATCCGCGGCCAGGTAACGAATCCGGATTCCCGCTCGCATCGCGCCGCCGCCCGCGGTGTCGACATAAATGTTTGCCATCCGGCTGCGGCGATCGAACGGCGACGCGTCGATGCTCAACGTCTGCACTCGATCTCGCGGCACGATGGTGAGCCGGCGAGTCAGCCAGCCGGAACGAAACATCACCGCATCCTTCGCCAGCGCCCAACGCGTATTTTTCGTGTACAGGTGAGCGTGCATCCACGCCAGCGGAATGCAGCTCAGCACGATCACGACAGCGCCGCCGCGCAAATACCAAATCGCCGGGCCGGTAAGTAACAGCATCGCGATCACGGCCGTGCGACGAAAGATTCGTCCTCGGGCGCGCGGCGCCAGCGGCTGCCAGTCCGGCTCATCGCTCAAATCGATCGATGGCAATGCCGCGGCGATCAGTGCCGGTGCCGCGCTCGCCGGACACACCGGCGCCAGCCATCGCGCTCTGGATTTGTTTGTATCGCGCCGATCGTCGCCGCCGCTGTCGCCGGCGAGATCGACGTTGAGCGTCACGCGATCGAACCAGCGATGCAGCAGCGACTGCGTTTGATGAACCGCTTGAATGCGACGAGTGCGCAGCGTGAGCGCGATTCGAGTAAACAAACCGTAGCGCGCTCGCAGGTCGCCGTTCTGACGCGTGAGCTTGAAATCGTGAAAGGTCACGAGCGCCAGCACGACTGAAAGCAGGCGAACTGCAACGATCGCGCTCACGATGGCGAGCAGGCCCAGCGCAATCTGCATCATCCAGCCCAGTGCGATCAGGCCGGCGGCGGAGGAGGAGTGCAGCACGCTGTCGAACCATTTCTCATCGAGTTTCAGCAGGCCGGCCTGTTGTAACAAGCCGACGCCGGCGGCGACGACGATCATGCCGCGGTTGTCGATCAAGCCATAACGGATGAGCTCGCCGGTCGGCAGATGAAGTAACGTTGTTTCATCGGCGGGCGTGGCAGCCGGCTCTCCGGGCGTGCTGTCGGCGAACACTCTGGCTCGCATTTCCTGCACGGCTGCGAGATCGAGTACGCTGATCAGCGCTTCGGGCTTGCCGCCCGTCGATGTTTGCACCCGCACTTCCGCGACGCCCAGCAGCCGATGCAACACGCCGCGTTCGGTGTCGATGTTTTCGATGCGGGCATATTCGATCTGCCGCACGTTGCGGAAGATCAAACCTTCACGGATGACGAGCCCGTGCGGGCCGAAGCCGTAGCGATAGGTCCACTGCTGCCACAACGCGCGAACCAGCAGCGCGGCGAAAACGATTGGAATGACATACGGACCGAATGGGCCCTCATCGTTGTCACGCGTGCCAAAGAAGATCAGCGCGATCAGCGGCAGCACCATTTGTTTGATCGCGGCGCTCAGGCCGAACAGCCACGAGGTGCCATGCAGCCTTCGGTTCGGTTGGAAGTCAGCGTCAGACGCCACTGCCGCGCCCTTCCGCCAACAGCGCATCGCGCAGCGCGAGCGCTTCGTCATGCTTCAGCCCCGGCAGTTCGATCTTCACGTGTCGGCTGCCAGCGGTGTAGAGCTTCAATGTGCCGATGTCATAGCGACGTTCGAGCGGACCTTGTGACACATCGGTGTGTTGAATGCGCACGCGAGGCAGCGCCACCCGCGACCGCCACAGTACGCCGCTCTCGATTGCAATCCCGGTCTCATCGACGCCGAATCGCAAGTAGCGATAAGCAACTGGCGGCCACACCCACGCAAGCGTCAGCCCCGCAATCGCCACCAGCACCGGCAGTAACGGCCACAACCCCGGCACGGGCAGGCTCAACGCAATCGCCAGCACCGTGAAGATGAGTGCGGAAAACGTTCCGTGCCAGCGCCAGACAGCAACGATCGCAGGATCGACAGGAGATAGCTGCATGCAGCTAGCTTACGCTGAGCTCGATGCGATCCTCTACTGCGCCCGAACTCGCTGAAAGCTTGCGAAGCGCGGGATGCCGCGAGCGGTGACGTCGTGATAGGTGAACGTCACCCAACTGCCGATCGGTGGCGGATGGCGGCGCACTTCGTCGGTGAATCCGGTGCCGATGCGGAATTGCAGGCCGCGAGCGTCCTGTACGAGCAGTGCACCCATCATCCCAACGTATTTGCCTTTGCCAGGAAGATGCGCGATCACGCGCGCTTCGGCGTCTTGATACGGTTTGAACTTGAGCAGATCGTCGCTGCGCTCGGCGCGATACAGCGAGTCCCCCCGATGCAGCATCAAACCTTCGCCGCCAGCGGAGGTGACTTCTTGCAAGCGTCGATGCAACTGCGCGTCATCGACGGCGCGCGATTGAGGTGCGGCTTTGAGCCACTCGATGGCCGCGCCGGCGAGCAATCGTTCGAGCATCGCCAGGCGCGCCTCGAATGGGCCGGTGTGCGTCGGCAGGTCGAACACCATGAACCGAATGTTTCGCCACGCGTCGTCGTTCGGTTCGAAGTCGCGCACGGTCGCGGTGACGATTTCGAATCGGCCGCGACCGGCCCACAGTTCTCCATCGAGCGGCGTCGCTGGCCAATGCGCGGTGAACCACGCGGGTGCATGGATGACGTTGCCTGCGCGCGTCAGCAGCTGCGTGCCATCCCAGTACGCGCGCACGCCATCATATTTTTCACTCACCCAGTAACGGGTGAGGTCGATGTCGACGTCTTCATAGTCATTGGCCAACGCGAGCGGCGGTGGCGCCGCGTGCGCCGCGGGCAACGGTGCGCACATCGAGGCGCCCAGGAGAATGCAGTAAGTGATCGAGCGGGGTGGGTTGCAGATTGGCATGTGGGTCCGTCCGTGGTTGCCGGACTCATCACAGCATGCTCGCGTCCCGCAAACAGGCGGCATTTCTGGGCAAAATGGGCAGAAATTGCCTGATCGCAAGCCATGGACTTGCGGTAGCAGGCCGGCGGACGGAAAAGCACGTCCTTGCAAGCCTGGCGCGCACATTCGGCGGTACTATCGAGAGCCGACCGATGGAGAGGAACATGGCGCATCACTCGTATCTGACCACCCCAGTCACTGCCGTCGATCATCAGCTCGGCCCCCAACACGCCCCGGTGACGGTCGTGGAGTACGCGGACTTCGAATGCCCGACCTGCAAGCAGGCCGCGCCGGCGTTGAAGCTGCTGCTGCGGCACTTTCCGGAAGAGGTGCGCATCGTGTTCCGGCACTTCCCGCTGGAGTCCATGCATCCTCATGCGCTCGCTGCAGCCGAAGCGTCCGAGGTCGCCAGCGCGCAGGGCAAGTTCTGGGAAATGCATGACCTGCTGTTCGCCAATCAATTGCATTTGAAGCCGAACAACTTGCGCAGCTACGCCGAGCAGCTGCAGCTGGATATGTCGCGTTACACCGCCGAGATGGATGACGAGATCTATCGCCAGCGGGTGCGCGAGCACATCGAAAGCGGCCACCAGAGCGGTGTCCGCAGCACCCCGGGCATTTTCATCAACGGCACCATCCAGGACGCTTCCGCCGGTATGCAGCCGCTGTTCGACGCAGTGGAAGCGATCCTTCGTCAGCGCTGAATCTGGAACGTCGCCATGTCGAACGAGCTATACGAGAAACGCCGGGAGCAAATGTTTCCTCGGCTCACCAAGGCACAGATCGCGCGCCTCGAACCGTACGGACATCACGTCGCAACCTCTGCCGGGCAGATCCTGATGGAGCCCGGCGACCCGGAAGCGAAGATGTTCGTGGTGCTCTCGGGCAGCTTGTTCATCGAGATTCCCGGTGGCGAGGAGCAGATGTTGTATCCGCTCGGGCCGGGAGATTTCGGCGGCGAGATGAGCACGCTGCGCGGCGTGCCCGGCTTCGCGTTCGTGCACGTGAACGAGCCCGGCGAAGTGCTCTGCATTCGCGACAGCGAGTTGCGCCTGGTCGTGCAGACCGATGCCGAGATCAGCGAAATCTTCATGCGCGCTTTCATTCTGCGGCGCATGGGGTTGATCGCTTCGCCGAACAGCGAGATGACCTTGCTCGGCTCGCGTTACTGCTGCCACACACTGCACCTGCGCGAGTTCCTGACTCGCAACGCCTCTCCGCATTTCTACTTGGATGTGGAAGTGGACGACGAGGCGAAGCGCCAGTTGCAGCGAGCCGGCCTCACCGAGAACGACGTGCCGGCGGTGATCGGTCGCGGCGGTC
>CAMLEO010000287.1 GCA_946478975.1 uncultured Steroidobacter sp. | reverse complement strand
ATTAATCGGCGCCGTGCTCGGCGGAATCTTCATGGTGCGGCTCGGCCTGAAGCGCTCGATGCTGATCTTCGGTGTGCTGCAGACTCTGTCTAACTTTCTTTATTACGCGCTGGCGCTGACCGGCAAGAGCTATCCGCTGATGATCGTCGCGGTCGGCGTCGATAACATCGCCGGCGCGATGGGCAACATCGCTTCGGTGGCACTCATCATGGCGCTTTGTGATATTCGCTACAGCGCCTTTCAATATGCGCTGCTGTCGGCGTTCGCGATGACGCCGCGTTACGTGCTGGGCGGGCCGGCGGGTTACATCGCCCAGCAGGGCGGCTGGGATACGTATTACATCGTCAGCGTGCTGCTGGCCGTGCCCGGCCTGCTGCTGGTGTGGTTCATGCGAGACAAGATCGCGCAGCTCGATCAGCCGCGCGACTAGTGAGTTACAAATCCCGGTGAGTTACAAATCCCGAGGCGACGGCCACTCGGAATAGCCCGAGGCCTCGGAGCGATCCAGGCTCATCAGCGGGTCGATCCAGGCGCCGGTCGCGGCGACTTCGCGTTCCGACTCGTAATCCTCAGGCTCGACATCGACCGAGCCGGTCCAGTCTTCGGGTGCCTGCGCTTCCTCGAAATCCAGCTCTTCCCAGGCGTCCAGGTCGAACTCCTCGACGGTGCCGTCGAAGTGTTGCACCTCTACGGTGCCATCGTCGCGGTCGACCGCGACCACCTCGAACAGCGCGCCGTTGAAACGGCGATACCATTCACCCACGACCGGGCTCGGCGACGTCATTGACGATCCTCCAGGAGGGAAGTGAGGAGAGCAGTCCTTGCCCGACGTAAGGCTACGAACCGGTTTGTCCGTCGAGACGATGGGTTCGCAAGATCCCGGGCAATTCGTCGATGTTTGTTTTAGACCTGCGCCGTCACGGATTCAAGTGGGATTTTTTCTGCAAGGCGTCATGCGTGAATCGTGCGTGAATTTTTTTCCGCGGACGAGCGAATGTGACTTCACCCTCACAGCATTCACTGCGCGGAGTCGATTCTTCGATAACTCAAATCCCAAACGCCGTGGCCGAGCCGATGGCCGCGGCGCTCGAAGCGCGTGAGCGGCCGCTCTTCGTTACGATCGGCAAAACCCGTGGCCGACTCGTTGACGAACGATGCGCTGGCGTCGATCACCTCGCGCATGTGCAGGGCGTAATGTTCCCAATCCGTCGCCAGTCGCAGCTTGCCGCCGATCGCCAGCACGCGAGCCAGCAGCTCGACCAACGACGGTTGAATCAATCGGCGCTTGTGATGCCGCTTTTTCGGCCACGGGTCCGGAAAGAAAATGTGAATTAAGTCGACCGAGCCGGGCGCGAGCTGTTGTTGCAACACCTCGACAGCGTCGTGACAAATCACGCGCACGTTGGTCAATCCCGCCGCGTCCGCGCCGAGCAACAAGTGGCCGACGCCGGGCTTGTGAACCTCGACGCCGATGCAATCGATCTCGGGGTGTCGTTGAGCGAAATACAGCAGTGCTTCGCCGGCGCCGAAGCCTATTTCGAGCAGGCGCGGCGCCGAGCGAGCAAATGTTTGATTCAGATCGATGCCGCCGGGATTGAATTCGATCCCGTAACGAGGCCAGAGCTGTTCCATCGCGCGTTGCTGGGCAACCGTCGCTCGCCCGCCACGGATGACGAAGCTGCGGACGCTGCGCCGCTGGGCCGGCATATCGGTGCCGTCGCCGGACTGATCATCGGTCATTTCTTCGAGGTGAGATTTTGCAAGTGGTCGAAAAGCAATTTGGCGGCGGAGTGCAGCGGCACGCCGCTGCGAACACAAAGAAATAGTTGTCGATGCGCCCAGTCGTCGGTCAGCGCCAGCGAGGCCAGCGACAGCGACCGAATGTATGCTGTGGTGGCCGCCTTCGGCACCACGCCGACGCCCAATCCGGCCGCCACCATGGCGCACGCCGCATCGAAGCTGGTGACGTGCACTCGCCAGTTGAGCGGGCGATTGAGCTCCATGGCCGCTCGCGACAACAGGCGGTTGAGCGAGCTGCCCGCATGCAGCCCGACGAACGGCTCGTCGACCAGGTCCGCGAACGAGACCGACTGCCGGGAGGCGAGCGGATGATCCGGCTTGGTCACGACCACCAGGTCGTCCTTGCGGAACGGCACCGTGGTCAGGCCGTCGACCGCCGGCAGCTCGCTGACGATGCCCAAGTCCGCCGAATTGTCGGCAACGGCCGTGGCGATGTCGGCGCTGATGTGCTCTTCGAGATGGACGTGAATGTCCGGATGCAGCTGCGCGAACGAGGCGAGCGCATCCGGCAGGAACTCCACGATGGCGGAGATGTTCGCAAACATCCGCACGTAGCCACGCGTGCCGGAAGCATGCCGCCGCATCTCATCGTCGAGCTGGGCCGCCTGGTGCAGCAGCACTCGCGCCCTTGCCAGCAAGGCATGGCCGGCGGCCGTCAATTCCACACCTTTCGCACCACGCAGCAGCAGCGGGCAGCCCAGGCCGTCTTCGAGATCCGAGATCCTCTTACTGACCGCCGACGCGACGGTATGCGACCGCTCCGCCGCACGCGCGATGCTGCCTGCGTCGGCGACGGCCACGAACAACTCCAAATCGCGCAGATCGAATCTCGAGGCCACAACTGAACGCCGGCGCCGGATGACAAAAGGGGGTGCAGTATACCCGCCCCTTGTCCTAGAATCGGTGGCCGAAGCGGGTGTAGCTCAGTTGGTAGAGCACAAGTTTCCCAAACTTGAGGTCGCGGGTTCGAGACCCGTCGCCCGCTCCAAATCTCTCCCCCTGCTGCCGATGTGCCGCGCCCGAGCATAAAAAAGGGCCGGCCAATCCGTCGTTGGCCAGCCCTTTGTTTGTTTGCTGCCGAAAGTTACTGCGGCGACACACCCATGAACGCCTCGCCGGCGCGCACGTAGTGCCACAGCTCGTCGGGGCTGCGCGCGAACGCCTTGGACAACATTTCCTCGCCCTTTTCACGCTGCCCGATGCGGATGTACCAGGCGCCGACTTCGGCTTGACCGCTGTCGTCCTTCGGCTTGGCGGCGAGTGCACGCAGGAACAACTGTTCGGCGCGCTCGTTCTCGCCGGCTTCGGCATACACGCGACCGATGCGGAACCAGTCGCTGCTCTCCGATTTGCCGTTCAATACTTTGTCGAGCAGCGCCTGGCCGGTGGCCTTGTCGCCGGAGAGGTAGTACACGCGGGCGATTTGAATCAATTCCCATGAGCCGCCGTCGGCCAGCACTTCGGCTTCCTTCAGCGCCGCAAGGCCGGCTTCTTTCGCGGGCTTGCCGGCGATGATCGCCATCCCCGGTGCCTTGGCTTTTGCGGCATATCCGATACCGATGCCGGTGGTCAGACACGCGGCGGCCATCACGACGACTGCAATCTTTTTCATTGTGGCTCCCTTTGGCCAGGTTTGAGGAGCGCGAAGAGTAGCACCGCCGCCGGGGCGGGAAATGAGAGGGGCTTTGCGATTGCCCTTCTGGACTATGCAGGGACTATGGGTTGGCCAGCTCGCTCAGGACTGCGCCCGCCTCCGGACGCTCCGGTTGCACTAGCTGCAACTCCGCGAGCAGCGACCGGGCAGCGTCGCGATCGATGCGATTCAACGCGACTGCCATTCTCAGCAAAGGATCGTATGCGGGACGAAAGTCCGGGCTGATATGAAGCACGTCGAGCAGCGGCTCGCGCACTTGCGCCAACATCTCGCGAACATCCGGGCTCGGATGCACGTTGCGTCCCGCGGCGATGAATTGATTTCGCGCCGTCCAATATGAACTCAAACGTGTTGACCAGTCGCCGCCGTTCTCAGCCAGCAACTCCGACGGGCTGATCTCGGCATCGCGAAGCAATTCAACCAAGCGATCGCGCGGCGAGGAGTGGGGCGCATAGGTGATATTCGGAGCCCGATACGCAACGATCGGCCGATCGTCCGTGTTCAGCGGCGCTCCGCCGGCGAAGTTGGTCAGGAACTGCGGGCCCGCGATGAAGCTGCCAAGCAGTGACAAATCATCTTGAATGCCGAACTCGTTCGCGCCGAATGTTTTTGCGCTCGCCAGTCGCGCGCGCACTTGCTCCAGATCGAACGGTTCACCGTCACGGCGGGAGATCAAACCGATGGTCGGCGTGTCCAGGCTCAAGGTCGCAAGCAGCGCTGCACCATGCGGATACACCTTCATGTACGAGCGAACGATGCTGCGCAGAGTATCGAGATCGAGCTGATGCAACGGCAGCCACTGACAAAACAATCCACCGTCTGCCAGCCGCTGCCGCACGCTCTCGAAATGTTCGACGGTGTAGAGCGAGGCCGAGCCGCTCCGAGCGGGATGGAAGTTATCCGAGACGATGACGTCGTAATGCTTCAGGCTCGTCCGCACGAAACGTCGCGCGTCGGCGCTCATCAAGTGCAGTCTCGAACGATCTGCATTTGCCGCGAATGAATCCTCGAACCGAGCCGTGGCCGATATCACTTCCGGCACCAGCTCGACCGCATCGACTTGCAGCGCCGGGTCTATGGTCGCAGATGACGACGTGAGCCCGGTGCCGACGCCAAGAAACAACGCGTGCTTCGGAGCGGGATGCAGCAGGATTGGCAGCAGTGCCTGCCTGGCGTCGGCGAGTAACGTCGCGCTGCTGCCTTCCTGCTGGCGATTGTTGATGTGAAGTGTGGCGACGCCGGCAGCGTCTTCGATCACGCTGACGCTCGCCATCACGCCTTCGATGTGCTCGATCAGGCGGCCGCCTTCCGGAATGCGCACGGCGTCCAACGAAGGAGCCCAAACGATGCTGCCCGCGATGGCGGCGGCCACAGTCCACTGCGCCGGCGCGCCCCAGCTCTCGCGGTTGACCAACATCACGTATCCGATCGGTATCAGCAACAGTGCGAGCTTCAAGCCGAGCAACGGCAACAGCCACACTCCGAAAACAAACGGTGCGACCGCCGCGCCCAATGTATTCACACCGATCGCGCGGCCGAAGCTGATGCCGCTGGACCGAGCGCTGGTGCTCAGATGACTGAACAGCGCGCCCATGACCAGCGTCGGCAGAAAGAATGCCGTCGCAGCGATTGCCGCCTCGGCGGTGAGTGCGGCCGACATGCTCATGCCGAACGCGGCCAGCAGCGAGTCTTTGATTCTGTCCGCGCCTGCGAGCGATAGAGTGCCGATCAAACAAGCCGCGGCGAGCGCTTGTAGCAAACGATCCGAATGCCTGGTGTTCACCAGCCAGCGTCCATAGATCGCCGCACCGAGCGCCGTGCCGATCAAATACACCGCCAGCAACAGCGCAAACGTATAGACCGTGTTCTCCGCGATCTGGCTCAGTGCGCGGACCGTCAGCACTTCATATCCAATGCCGAGCAGGCCGGTCGCGGCGAGCATCGACAGCGTTCCCTTCGACGTGCTGGCAGGCTGTGTTTGCGGGCGTTCCTGGCCCGATGTTTGTAAGCCGAGGGCCGTGGCGGCGCAGCCGAAGTTCAGCAAAGCGCAGGCAATGGCCGAACGCACCAACCCAAGTTGCGGCACCAGCCAGAACGCCGCCGCGATGACGCCAACCACCGCACCGAATGTGTTCGCCGCATACAGCGAACTGATCGCGACGTTGTTAGTTCGCGTCGACGCAAGCACGCGCTCCATCGCTGGCAAGGTCGCGCCCATCGCCAGCGTGGCGGGCAGCAGCAAAAGGAATGTTCCGAAGAACGCGACGGTCCATTGCCACAGGGCTGACGGTTGCGGTCCGATCAACGCCAGCAGCGCACCTGAGACCGGTTCGAGCAACAACGCGAGCACGATGCTCCACCCGCCAATCGTGATCTCACAACCCGCGTACCAGCGTTCCGGTCGCGGGCTGCGTTCGATCCTCGACCCGAGCGCGAGCGCACCGACGGCGAGTCCGCCGAAGAATGCTGCGACGACGGCGAGCACCGCGGCGGATTCGTGCCCGAGCCACGACGTGCTTTGTTGAGTCCAGACGATTTGATACGCCAGGCCGGCGAAGCCCGACGCCACCATGAGCGCGCACGCCAGTGCGATCTGACCGAACGTCTCGTGTTCGGCGCTGGACGAACGAACCGCCCCGCGTGCGTCAGCCGCTGAAAGCAATTTTGTAGCCCCACGAATCGAGCCGCGTCGGAATGGCGTTGAACGCGAGCGTGATGCGTCGCTCGCCGGGATTTGGCGGCACCGCGTGCATCAAGTAGCTAGGAAACAAAACGATGTCGCCCGGGTCGGGCGCAGGGCTGATCCACTTGTCGGCGTTGTATGGTCCGGTGACCACGCCGGCGTGATCGTTCTTGAACGAGAACTCGATGCCGCCGGGCGACTTCATGAACACGGTGCGCGCATCCGGATGCGTGGGAGTGAGATACGCCACGCCGGAAATGAAACTGTTGGCGTGATTGTGCATGGCCTGGCGCCCGCCGGTGTCGAGCAGGTTGACCCACATTTCCTTCAGTGACCAGCCGAGCCGCTCGCCGAACATCAGCGCGCCGAATTCGGAGAGCAGCGGTGTGATCGCGGTGGCAGCGGTCACCAGCAGCGGGCTGTCTGACGGACGCAGCATCGCCGTGTGCACGAGACTGCCCGACGAGTTGTTGGCAATGCCGGCCTGGGCGCTGAAATGTTTGACGAGCCCTTCGACCAGATTGCGATCGAGCGCGCCGGGGATGCGCATGAACGGCGTAGGAAACAAACCGATGACTTCGTGCATGGAGCGGCGTGGGTGGCAGAGCAACCTTTGATTGTAGGAACCGAATTGCTACAGCTTGATGACGACACGCCGGCGCGATGTCGCAAAACTTCGTAAGCATCATTAAAGGTTCACAATCCAGTCACATCGGCTCTCTAGGCTGCGCCCACGATTTTTTCGATCACCCGCTTGAAGGGAGCGCCGATACCAATGAGAGTTGCAATCAACCGAAGTCAGATCGCGTTCGCGGTCGCGACGGTCCTCAGCGCCGCCACGATGGCCGCTGCCAGCGCCAGGGAAGTGAGTGCCGTGTCCACCAAGGGCACGTACACCACCGGCGACTTCCACAATCACACCACCTGCTCCGACGGCTCGATCTCGATGCAGAAGCTGGTCAAGAAGGCCACCGACAAGCAGGACACGCCGTGGGGCCTGGACTGGTTCGTGCAGGCCGGCCATGGCGGCAACGGCAATCGCAATTGCACGCTGGTCGAAGATGCGACGCTGAGCACGCCCGCTTATCCATACGTCGCCGGCAAGAGCCCGCAGACGACCTGGGCCGACAGCATCGGTGCCGCCGCGGTGAAAGGTAACACCGGCACCTCGAATGGCTCTTCGACCACGCCGCTCAGTTCGCAGGCGAATCCGAGCATGTGGCGCTGGCAGTCCATCCTCGAATATCAGTATCCGATCACCGAATACTTGAGCGCGGTGAAAAACGTTCCGGTGTTCATCGGCCTGGAATCCGTGGTCGCCGGTCACGAGCACAGCTCCATGTCTGTGATCTCGGGGCAGGTGGTGAGCCCGGAGCTGAAAGGCCAGGTGACTTCGAACGGCTATCTGCCGTTCGGCAATGCCACGGCGCTCAGCCAGTGGTCGTACTGCTTCGATCGTAACGACACCGACAACAGCCGCGCTGGCGCCGCTGTGTGGGGCACGAAGTGGGACTGCAAAGTGCGCGGTAGCGCGAACGAAGCCGATCCGAGCTGGAGCGCAACCGCTGGCAAGCTGATGCCCGCGGGCGGCGTGGGCACCGGCATCAAAGGTCACATGAAGACCGTCGAAGCCATCAAGTGGATGAGCCAGTACCACACGATGACCAGCTACTACGTGCCCGCTCACCTCGAGCGCGCCGGACCGTTCAATCCCGATGGCAACAACGGTTACAACGTCGAGAACCTGCGCAACTTCAACAACGCGGGCGCGACCATCGCGTTCGGTTTCGAAACGCAGCCGGGTCACGGCGCTTCCAGCGATCGCGGCGAGTATCGTCCGGATCGTAACAACATCGGCGGCGTGCTCGTCGACAGCGTCGGCGGCACCACGTATGGCGGCACCGGCGTGTACGGTGCGCAGATCGGCGGCGTGTGGGACGCGCTGCTCGGTGAAGGTCGCAACTGGTGGTTCTTCGCCAGCTCCGACTGGCACAACCGCGGCAGCTTCGGTCCGGACGATCGTCGCTCGACGCAGGATTTCTTCCCCGGCGAATATCAGCGCGACTTCGTGCTGACCTCGAAGAAGGACAGCGAAAAGCTGCTGAGCCCGCAGGAGATCGTCGACGGCCTGCGCAGCGGCAACAGCTTCGCCTCCAGCGGCCAGCTGATCGATCGCCTGGCGTTCGCGGCCTGCCCGGGCAAGAAAGTCACAAACGACGCGCTCGAAGCTGCCGTGCTTCAGGCGGCGACGAACAACTCGCCGGTCGATATGCCGAGCTGCGCCTCGATGGGCGGCAAAGTGCAGATCAACGCGGGCGATGAAGTGGTGGTTGCGATCGCCGTGCGCGATCCGGAAGGCAAGAACTTCTCGCCGTACAGCTTCAACAATCCGTCGCTGGCGCAGGTCGGCATCGAGCAGCCGCTCAACCACCCGGTGCTGGATCACATCGATGTGATTCGCGGCCTGGTGACCGGCTATCGCAAGCCCGGTCAGCCGGACTACGCCGGCCAGTGGCCGAACGACTGGCTCGAAAACCCGGACATGAACAACGTGCCGGCCGCAGCCAAGAACACGACGGCGGCGGTGCTGCGTACATATAACGGCGCGACCTGGAAGAGCAACGGTGAGTACAAGGTGATGTCGTTCCGCATTCCAGCGCTGACCAAGTCGCAATACGTGCGTCTGCGCGGCACGAACCTGCCGCCGGCCGTGCCGTACGAGACGGATGCGAACGGCAATCCGCTGCCGGATCTGTACACCAACGCGGGCGATCCGACCAAGTTGAAGATCCCGTGCACGGTGAACGCGACGGTCACGATTCCGGCCGGCGCGACTTACACCGGCGACAACATCGACGGCTGCCCGGATCACCTGGAGCGTTACCCGGCTGTTACCGGTCCGAAGTACGTCAGCTATGACGTGGCGGCCTGGTCGGATTTGTGGTTCTACAGCAATCCCATCTATGTCGAAGTCCAGGAAGACGTGTTCATTGTCTGGGTTCAGTAACCTCGAA
>CAMLEO010000286.1 GCA_946478975.1 uncultured Steroidobacter sp. | reverse complement strand
GCTGCCCGTTCTGGCGGGGGTGCTTCTCGGCACGGCGCTGCTGCTGCTGCAAATCGCGATCGCGGTGAGCTCCGAAAGTGCGATCGACCCGGTGCCGTTCGTCCTGACCGTGGTGCTGCCATTGCTCGGCACGTTCCACATTGCATACCTGAGCCGCAATATATTCATCGCTGCCTTCCAAGGCGCGAAGCGACCGCTCATCACCCCCGGCATGTGGTTGATCGGGACGGTGGTCGTGTGCTTGTTGGCATTGCTGCTGTTGCTGCGCGAAGGCTTGATCACCGTTCCGGACGGCGGAGCTACGCGGCTTTGACGATCCTGAGCGCGTCGATCAACAGATCCGCATTCGCTGCCGGCTGCGCCGCTCCTTCCGACAGGTATCGACGCCACGAGCGCACGCGAGGCATGCCGGCATACAACCCTTGCACGTGCTTCACCATGCTCCGCAGACGATGACCTTCCGCCAGCCGCGCGCGAACGTACTCGGCATATTGCTCGATGATCCGCTCCCGCTCCGGCAACGCCCAGTTCGGATCGCAGATCGCTTGATGCAGCTGGGCGAGCAGATACGGATTCTGATACGCCTCGCGCCCGATCATCACGCCGTCGAATGTTTGCAAATGCGTTTGCACTTCGTCGAGCGTGCGAATGCCGCCGTTGACCACGAATGTGAGTTCAGGAAACTCCTCGCGCAAGGCTCGAACCACATCGTATTTGAGCGGCGGAATCTCACGATTCTCTTTCGGGCTGAGCCCTTTGAGTATCGCCTTGCGCGCATGCACGACGAAAACATCGCAGCCCGCTGCCGCGACGGTCGTGATGAACCGCCGCAGAAAGTCATATTCATCGCTCGGCGCCGGCATCGGCTCGATGCCAATGCGACATTTCACAGTCACCGGCACCGACACCGCACTTCTCATCGCGTGCACGCACTCGGCAACCAGCTCCGGCTCGCCCATCAAACACGCACCGAAGCGCCCGCTCTGCACTCGATCGCTGGGGCAACCGCAGTTCAAGTTGACCTCGTCATACCCCACCTGCTCGCCCATCCGCGCCGCTGCCGCCAGCTCTTTCGGATCGCTCCCACCCAACTGCAAAGCTACTGGATGCTCCGCGGTGTCATAAGTCAGCAGCCTGGCCCCATCCCCACGCACCAACGCGGCCGACGTGAGCATCTCCGTATAAAGAAGCGCGCCGGGGCTGAGCAGGCGGAGGAAATAGCGAAAATGACGGTCGGTGTAGTCCATCATGGGAGCTACACTGATGCGCCTCGCCCCTTCCAGGGCCGAAGAATCGAGCTTTTCGCCGGTTTTTCCGCTGCTTTCCGACACCGTCATTTCACCGCTATTTCCGGGCATTTCCAGGCGTTTATCTCCCGAAATGGCCTTGGGACAATTGGGAGGTCACGATGGCCACAATCCTAGCAAGAAAGGGGGCAAGCGGGCCCAGCTTTCAGGCGCGGGTGCGGCTCATCCTAAAGTACTGGCGGCCGCCAAAGCCGGCGACGTTACTCTGGCGGCACTCATTCGGTGGTACATCGCGACCTCGAGTCCATATCGCCCTGGCAGCGATCCAGTCGACGAGACATCGACTGGGAGTCGACTGCGGTGGATCACTTGCGAGGGCATCCGTGAGCCAGATCTGTCGCTCACTGAAGCTGAACGCGTTTGACCTGTGTCTGCTCTTCAGGAAAGGTCAGCAGCCACGTGGCGTCGGTGAATTGGAATCGCTGCAGATCGAAATTGATCCTGAGCTCTTCGATGAAATATTCCTGTGAAAACTTCACTGTCAGCTTGACGCCGCTGACGTTGCTGGAGCCTTCCGATTCGAGGGATGCATTCGTAAAGATGCCCGAGCACCGGCCGACGAATGCGAGCTGAGCCAGGCGCTCCACTGGAAGGTTCGCGACTTGCTGGCCACGCCTCGCTGACAGGTGCGTGAGTTTTCCGTCAGGGCAATCCATTCGAAACTCGACCGATCCCGATGCCAGCTGCACATTGAAGTTGGACGTCACCCAAGGTAGCGGTGGCGGCGGAGATGAATGAGCGACCGTTGCGAACGTAAGAATCACAAACGAAACGACGACTGCACGGTTCAATGGTCTCTCTCCCTACTTCACTGAGACATTCAAGCATCCACAACGGATGATGCCTCACCGGGGGATATTCCTCCCAGATTTAGAGAGAGCTGAACCAAAGTGCGACTCGCCAGTTTGCTGACCGTGTTGGAGGATGGCGTCACCATGAGCCAGCGCCCACGCGCACAGCGCCTCGAACGGCTGGCGCAGCGAATGGCCAAGCGGAGTGATTGCGTACTCCACGCCGATGGGCGTCGTTGGCAGCACCTTCCGCGTCACCAGGCCGTTGCGTTCCAGGCGCTTCAACGAATCCGCCAGCGCCTTGTGCGTGATGCCCCCGAGGCGTCGCCTGAGCTCGTTGAACCGGGTGGGTTTCGGACACAGCACGATGAGGATCAGGAGGGTCCATTTGTCGGCAATCTGATCCAGCACCGGCCGCACCTTCGGCATGTCGCCGAGCGCGCGATGGGACAACGTCTCGAGATCGGTATCTTCGGCTATATCTACGCTATTCATGGTGCGTTCTTGAAAGCAGATACATACCGTATATCTAATCTGCCATCGTTGAAACAAGGTGCTGACGATGGCTCGAATGACGAACAAGGTGGCGTTGGTGGTGGGCGGCGCGAAGGGAATCGGTTTTGCCGTGGCCGAGCGCCTGGCCACCGAGGGTGCGGCAGTATTCCTCACCGGCCGTCGTGCCGATGAAGTTGAGTGGGCAGCGGAGAAGATTGGGCGAGGAGCGCGGGGTCTCGTTGCGGACGCAAGTGTGCCGCAGGATGTAGCGGCAGCCACTGCAACCATATGCGCGACCCACGGCCGCCTCGATGTTCTGGTCCTGAATGCTGGGATTTCAGAGCCCGCCACGCTCGCCGAACAGACGCCCGAACACTTCGATCGTCTGTTCTCCGTTAATGTGCGCGGCCCGGTGCTCGGCTTGCAGGCAATCGCTGCTGACGTGAGCGATGGGGGTTCCATCGTACTGGTTGGGTCGATTGCCGACGTGATGGGCATTCCCTCGTATGGAACTTATGCCGCGACCAAGGCGGCGTTGCGATCCTACGCGCGCACCTGGACGGCCGAACTGGCGCCGCGAGGCATCCGTGTCAACGTGGTGAGCCCTGGCCCGACTGATACGGCCATGATGGCTGCCACGACGGAAGAAATGCGCGCGGCGCTGTTGGATCAAATCCCACTGCGCCGTATGGGGCGGCCCGAAGAAATCGCGGCTGCGACGCTGTTCCTGCTCAGCGACGACGCAAGTTACATCGCGGGCGCCGAACTGTGCGTGGACGGCGGCATGCGCCAGGTGTGATGCGACTCATTTATGAAGCCCGACGAAAGCAAGGGCGCGGATCAGGCGTCGTCGACATCCGTCGACGTGGACACGAGGCGGCAACGATCCAACAGCTCACGTGTTCGTTCGTTTCTTGCTTCGAGCGCGGCGGTCGCCTCGCTGCCAAACGGTAGGTGTATCGGCGGATTTGGCTCCTCGATGAGCTCGATCACAGCGGCCGCGAGCCTGGCTGGATCAAGAGGCTCGGCGGCGGGTTGTGCTGCGGAGCTGTTGCGATAGTCGTCTATCGTTCGAGCAGTGATGACGGGTGAGCTTGCTGATGGAAATGCCGCGCGGAAATATCCAGGCTCGATGGCTGTCACATGGATGCCCAGCGGCTTCAGCTCGGCGGCGAGTGCTTCCGTCAACCCTGCTACCGCGAATTTGGTGGAACAGTACACGCCCCAGCCGGCATGACCGACGTATCCGCCGACGGACGATACGTTGATGATGCGACCGGTGCGCCGGCGTCTCATCGACGGTAGTACAGCACGGGTCACCGCCAACAGACCAAATACATTCGTGCGATAGAGCGTCTCGATTTCCTTTGCGCTCGCCTCTTCTACCGCGCCGACCAGGCAGCAGCCTGCGTTGTTCACCAACACGTCGATGCGCCCGAAGCGCTCGATCGCAGCCATCGCCGCAGCGTGCGCCTGAATCTCATCGGTGACGTCCAGCACGAGCGGCAAGGCATGAGCGTGATTGCGGAACAACTCGATGAGTGCGCGAGAGTTCCGCGCCGTCGGCACGACCGAATGTCCAGCGGCAAGCGCCTTCTCGACGATCAATCTGCCCAAGCCTCGTGACGCGCCCGTGACAAATAGCACTTTGCCAGTGATGCGGGGGTCTGTGGGATCGGATGAAGAGCCCATGCATGTCTCCAGCGTTCGCCGCAGGAGCGGCAGTCCGTGTAGAGGCAAGATGGACCAGAGGACGGTCGGAGGGGAGTTTTAAGATGCAAATCCGTGTGAATTCGCTACCGGCTCGGCTGATCGAGCGCCGACCGGGCGGCCCGAAAATCGGCGCTGTCGGCATCCGGCGGGAAGCGAGCGACCCATGGCGCCAGCAACTCCCGCCTGTTCTGAGGTTGCAGTTCCGACAAGGCAAGCGCGGCTCTCAGTGCCCAGCTCACAGCCCCTTGCGTGTGTGCAAGCTCGAGAGCCTGCTGCAAACAGTCGAGGGCTGCGCCGCGGTTGTCCGCTGAGATACCGAGCAGGAGGTGGGCACGAATCCTGAGCATCTCGGGTAGATCGTAAGAACCGCCGCCGAGCCGGCGCTGCTCCATAGCCTGATCCAGGATTTCGAGCGCTGGCCCGAATTGCGCGATCGATCCCAAAGTATCCGCCAGAACCGCCGCGCAATAAGGCGCCTGTGCGATCTGACGTTCACGGTTGAGCCGCTGCGCGGCTTCGCTCAACAAGGGAATGGCAGCTTCATGCTCGCCGCGAAGATGCAACAGCTCCCCCTTGAGTGCCTGCCCGCCGGCGAAATAGGGCTCCAGCAAATAATTTCTCGACGTATCGGCGAGTTGTTCGATTGACTGCTCCGCTTCCGCCAGCCGGCCGCTCCACAAGTACACCGAGGTGGCATACAGCAGCGTGAGGCAATGGGACACGGGATGCTTGAGCGCGGCGCCTTCATCGATGGCCTGCTTCGCCATGAGCAAGGCTGCGTGGGTGTTTCCAGTCAGCCACAGCAGACGCGCTCGCACGGCCATGCCGGAGGTGCGCTGGTCATAGCCGAAATATCTCTTTCGCGAGACCGTCGCGACTGCCTCGTGCCCCAGCGCCTGCTCACTACTCTCCAGCGCCTGGGACTGATTGCCCAGCAAATGATTTCCCATGCACAGCATCCAGCGTGCGCTGGCGAACTCTGCACCGCTGGCAATTCCGGCGGCTTCAGCCGCCGCGCCGACTGCGGCGCTAAAGCTTCCAGTACGCGCCGCGAAGGCATGCATGCCGGTGAGAAACTCGAACTGACCTCGCCGATCGGCAAAGCTGCGGGCCAACTCCAGGCCACGGGCCATCTGACCTCGCAAACGCTCGTCGTTGCCGATCGTGAACATCGTCGAGATCGCCAGCGTGCGTATCAAACGGGATTCGAAGATGCTGTCGCGATCGGAGCCATGAAGAACGTCGAGCGCACGAGCGCTCCAGCGTCGGCACTCCGCCAACAGCGACCAGCGCAATAAAATGGGCGTCGCCGCGATACTCAAATCTCGGGCGATCGCGGCATCGCCCTGTTCGGAAAAACTCCATTCGAGCGCGGCCCGAATGTTGCCGAGGTCCCTGGGATCGATCGCGGTGGAATCCGGAGCTTCCGCCTCCACACAGCGCTGCGCGAAGTAGCGCGCGTGCCGTGCGGCGACCGTCGCAAAATCTCCGCTCTCTGCGAGTCGAAGAGCGGCATAGGCACGAACCATTTCGAGCAGCCGATAGCGAGGCTGCCCCTCCGCGATGCGCATGGAGACAATCGATTTGGACACCAGGGTTGCGACGGTCTCGATGACTTCGCTGGACACCTCATCCCGGCACGCGACTGCCAATGCGCCGGCCAGTGCGAAGTCCCCAACAAACACGGACAATCGTTGCAGCACGACCTGTTCGCCGGGCGAGAGCAGGTTATAACTCCATTCCAGCGTAGCGCTCAGTGTTTGATGTCGAGGCAGTGCTGTGCGGCGGCCACGCCACGACAAACCAAGCTGCCTGTCGAGCAACTCCGCGGTACCGCGGATTCCAAATGCGCTGACTCGCCCGGCCGCGAGTTCGACGGCGAGTGCGATCCCATCGAGCAGTCGACAGATCTTCGCCACCACTGGAGCATCGGCATCGCTCAGCGAGATCGGACTTCCGGTTGCACCAGCGCGTTCCAGGAACAACTGCACGGAAGCATATTCGAGCGCCTGCTCCGCGGTGATGTCCCCATCGCTCGGGGTCGGCAACGGCTCGAGCGCATACACACGTTCGCCCTCGACGTTGAGCAGTTCCCGACTGGTTGCGAGGATGTGAACACCAGGCGCCTCGACAAAAATGCGCTCGGCGAGCCTGCCGATCGCTTGTACCACGTGCTCACAATTGTCCAGCACCAGCAGCACGTTCATATCGCGCAGGAAGGCCAGAATTTCCGGCGTGGGATCTTCCTTGCGAACCGTGAGTCCGAGCGTCGAGGCAAGCCCGTTCGCCACGCCCGCCGCATCCGTGACGGCAGTGAGGTCGACGAAGATCACATTCGTAAACTCGGCGCTCAGCGCATGCGCCACCGACACGGCCACTGTCGTTTTGCCGAGACCGCCCGGACCGACGACAGTCACAAAGCGGCACGCACGCAGCCGCTGCAAGAGTGCGGCGACCGCCGCGTCTCGGCCCAACATGCGCGTCAGACGGGCAGGAAGATTGTGACCAATGCGTGCCGGCGCGCCGTCGAGGACTTTTGTGCCCGCCTGTTTCGCCGAGGCTGTTTGCCCGCCCGAGTCGGCCATGCCCATGACAGAGACGGGAGCGACAAAGGAATATCCTCTGCCCGGCACGTTCGCGATGTAACGAGCGCCCTCGACACCCTCGCCGAGAACTTTGCGAAGCGCAGCCACGTGCACACGCAGACCGCTTTCTTCGACGATGACGTTGGGCCACACGCGCGCGATCAGTCCTTTCTTGTCGACGACTTCACCGGCGCGCTCCACCAGCGCGATCAAAATATCCAGCGCGCGACTGCCGATCTCGACCGATTCGCCGCCTCGTAACAGCCGCCGTTCGGCCGCATGCAGGTAAAACGGACCGAACGAGAACTCACGAGCGGTGAAAGTGTTTGGGCCCGTGCTCACGGCTCGCAATCTCGCCGGGGTGTCCGCTAGACGTGGGGCCGCAACTGTACCTCGAATGCATTTGCCGCGCACCCCGCAGGGTGCGAGCCCTCGCCCCTCGGTTGCGAGGGACGAGGACACCGCTGCTACTGGGCCGGTAACACTACATCCGCACCCTTCTTCTTTAAAAGCACGACCACGAGCCTGGCAGGCTGCGTGGTGCTGGCATTGCGGCCGACGGTGTGTACGTCGGTGGGGCCTTCGTAAAAGGTCTGCCCCGCCTGGAGAGTGACCTCCTTGCCGCCCCTGACACCCATGACGACCGAGCCTTCCAGAACATAGATGAAGGAATGCGCGTCGTGACGATGAACCTCGCCCACGTACCCTGGCGGATAGGTGACCTTGATCATCAGCATCTCCTTGCCCGGAATATCGGCCAGCTCCTTGGAGATGAGTGGTGCGATCGCGGCACCGTCTTCGGCGTTCGTGGCCGGTATCACGGCCGCGGCGAGCGCGACCAGCGCAAGTGACATTCCAAAGCGCTTGAAGTTTGACATGACTATCCTCGACTGGTTGAGATCGATGGCGATGGCTGTGCACGACGGGCGTGAACCTGCCGTGCATGCGATTCTCATAGACTCGCGCAGCGAGTTTCTTGAACGCTTCGACGACCGATCACGTCAGTCCGGTCCAACTACACCGTCGTTTTGCCAAGATCGACTTTCCCTGCGAGCGAACAATGCGCGGTGAGAGTCACTGCTAGAGGGCGCCATGAGTTCCGAAACCAAAGATCCCGCAACTGCGGATCAAGTACCCATTCGAATCTATACGACCTGCGAAGGACACACCGTCATCGAGCAGCCGAACGCGGCCGCCGTGACGCTCACGGCCGAGCAGATTTTGATTGTGATCACGCAGTTACACGCTTGTTACGACTACTGCGCGGCTTGGAAAATGCCCCCGACCAACCTGAGCGACGCCGAGGCGCAGCCATGAAACCGATCAACGTGCTGTTGCAAACAACCATCGAGTCCACGCCGAACGATTGGCACATCGGCCGGTTCTCGATGTTGCGAGATTATCTCGCCAGCCTCACTGGACCTGGCGCCACTCCATTGTTTGCCGTGACCGCACGCGATCGGGGCCCCGTCGGCTCGCCCGATCCCGTGCTGTCCACGTTGGATCGATCCGATTTCGATGAGCTCTGGCTGTTCGCGGTGGATGTTGGCAATGGGCTGCACGAACAGGACCGCGCCGGCATCCTGCGTTTTCGAGCACGCGGCGGCGGCCTCATGATCACGCGAGATCACATGGATCTGGGCTGTTCCATTTGTACATTGGGCTCGGTGGGCCTGGCGCATGTGTTTCACACCCACAACGGCCCGGATGTCATTCCGCCGCCGGACGATACCGGCACTCCCTATATTCGATGGCCAAACTTTCACTCAGGCGCGAACGGTGCGGCTCAACGCATCGAGGCCGTGTTGCCGCTGCATCCGGTGTTGCGCGATACCGATGGGAGTGCCCTCGCCTATCTGCCTGCGCACCCGCACGAGGGTGCGGTGGTGGCGCCATCATCAGTGCCGCACGCGCGAGTCATTGCTAAAGGAACGAGCCTGGCCAGCGGCGCACGATTCAATATCGCGGTGGCTTTCGAGCGCACGGACCAGGAAGGCCGCGCGATTGCTCAGTCTACGTTTCATCACTTCGCGGACTATAACTGGGACGCGAGTCGGGGCTGTCCGGACTTCGTCACCGAGACACCCTCTCATCAATTGCCCACCGATCGTCGTGCCATGGCATCGATACATTGCTATGTGCGTAACGTTGCGCTCTGGCTGGGGGAGGATTGACCTCCCCATGAATCGGCGGCTCGAATCAATCAGCCGGCGACCGGATCGCGTCCCTGGACGTGGTGTACGAGCCGTGAGTGTTAGTTTAGTTTGGGC
>CAMLEO010000285.1 GCA_946478975.1 uncultured Steroidobacter sp. | reverse complement strand
CGATGTCCGGCTGTGCGATGTCGATGGCGCCGCCCTCGAAGAACGGCCGGAAATCCCAGCGGCTGTAAAGACGCTCGCCCATCGCCAGCGGCACACTGGTCTGCTGCGCGATCAGTTCGAGTGCTTTCGCATGCTCGGCGAGGACGACCTCTTCTGCGAACAACGGCTGCAATGGTTCGATCGCTCGCAGCACTGATCGCGCCATTGGCTTGTGCACGCGGCCATGGAAATCGATGCCCACGTCCATGCCGGTGGCCCGCACCGATCCGACTCGCTCCACCAGTGCATCGATTTGTTTGGAGCCTTCGAGCCAGCCGATGGCCTCGGTGCCATTCATTTTCACCGCGCTGAATCCCTGCGCTTTACGAGCTGCAGCGCCAGCGGCCACATCGTGCGGCTTGTCGCCACCGATCCATGCGTACACGGGAATTCGATCCCGCACTTTTCCGCCGAGCAGTTGATAAACCGGCACACCGAGCTTACGCGCGTTCAAATCCCACAACGCTTGATCGATGCCCGCGATGGCGGAAAGCAAAACGGGCCCGCCGCGGTAGAAACCAAGGCGATGCAGGAGCTGCCACGCGTCTTCGATGCGAGCCGAGTCGTGACCGACGAGCCGGTCGCGAGCCGCGTCGATCGCGCCCATCACCGATTCGACGTGACCTTCCAGCGTGGCCTCGCCCCATCCGACCGCGCCCTGCGCCGTTTCGACGCGGACGAACAACCAGCGGGGGCGGACCGGAAAACTTTCGATTTTGACGATGTGGTCTGGCATGGGAGTCCTGTCAACCGTGAGTCAGCGCTTGCGTGCCGCCTGTTTGGCTTTCGCTTTGGGAGCGGTCGGGGCAGCCCGGTCCGGCGACGCAGCGCTCTTCGCCTCCATGGTTTGTTTGATCAGGTCGACGGCCGACATGATCAATGCTTCCATCCGCGAACGGGCCAGCTTCGGATTGCGCGCTTCGATGGCATCGAAAACATTGCGATGAAGCGCGACATCGGCGAGCCGCACGCCCTTCATCTGGTTCGTCAATCGAATCGATGTTTTCAATGCGCTGCTGACCAGGTCCTGCAATGTGAGAAAAAAAGGATTGCCGCTGGCGCGCAGGATGCTGACGTGAAAAGCGATGTCCGAGTCCAGCGGATCGTCGTCGCCCGTTTCCGCAGCTTCCATGCGGCGGATGGCCTTCTCCACCGGCTGCAAAGCGCCCGGGTCCGGATTGCTCGCGGCCAGCGCCGCAGCGATCGGTTCCACCGCCAGCCTCACTTCGGTGAATTGCATCAACCGCTGCAACGAGAACTTGCGCTCCAGCAACCAGCGCAGCACATCGGGATCGAGCAGGTTCCAATGCTCTTCCGACTGCACCCACGTGCCATGGCGGGGCCGCCCCGTCAGCAGGCCTTTGGCACCGAGAATCTTGACCGCTTCCCGCAGCACGCTGCGACCGACGCCGATCTTCGCAGCCAGCTCCGCTTCGCCGCGAAACGGATTGGCTTCGCCGTACTCGCCGACGACGATGTCGCGGCCGAGCTGATCGACCACCGAATAAATCAGGTACGGCCCCCTCGCCCGGCGTGCATCGCGCCCTGCATCAGGCCGCTGCGGCCCCTTCGCTTGTGACATTCCTGACCTCCGACGGTTCGACCACCCGGCAAGGCACCAAGGGTAGGTCACCCCTGGTGCCTTGTCGATCAGAATGTCAGGCGGAAGCCTGCGTCGAAGCGAGCACCGTACTCGTAATAGCCTCGGATCTGGTTGTCGTACCGAGCCTGCGTCACGTACTCGTTGTCGAGGATGTTCGTTCCTTCGATGAACACCGTGGCGTGATCCGTTACGTCGTACGAAACCGAAGCATCGACCTGGTCGTAGCTGCGCACGAACAGCGGCTCACTGCCATAGCCTTCGGCGATCGAAGCCAGGAACGACTCGCGACGGTTGTAGGCGATGCGCGCCGAGAAGCCATATCTCTCGTAAAACACCGTGGCGTTCTTGGAGTCGCTCAAGCCCACCACCGCGAACCGCACCGCCGGCGACAGCGAGCTGAAATCGCGATTCGTATCGACAAACGTCGCATTCAACGCCGTGCCGAAACCGCTGAGCCAGCCCGGCAGCTCATCGAACGTATGCACCAGGTTCAACTCCAGGCCCCAGATGTTCGCTGCATCGGCGTTGCGCGGACGAGCGGCAGAGAACGTGGCCTCGTGCGGACCTGTGATCACACCGCCGACCGGAATGTCATCGGCGTTCGCGATCGGCACCGCCTCCTGCTCGATCGTGGTCACGATGAAGTCGTTGATGTGTTTGTAGAACGGCGCCGCCGACAGCGTGGTCGTCCGGGTCGGGTACCACTCCACGGAAACATCGAAGTTGGTCGACAGGTACGGCTTCAGATTCGGATTGCCGCCGCTCGATTCCAGGGCCGCGGGGCGAATCGTGTTATAGGAAGTCACCGGCCGCAGATCGTTGAGCGCCGGACGCGTCAGCGACTTGGAAGCACCGATACGCAGCAACAAGTCCGGCATCAGGTTCACGCGCAGGTTGAGGCTCGGCAGGAACTCGTCGTAGCTCGCATCCTGATCCACGGGCACGAAGGTGCCGTCGTTCGCATACACCGGCCGGTACTGCGAAATATCGCTCGACAGTAACAAGTCCAGCAACTGTCGCTGTTGAGAATGTGCTGTCAGGTCCGTGTGCGTGTAGCGGCCGCCGAGATTCAGGAACCAATCCAGTCCACCCAGGGTGCCTTCGACATCGAGCTCGGTGTACAGCGAGTAGGTTTTCTCGTCGACGAAATCGGGCGGATTTGAAACGGAGTTGAAGCCGTGGCCCTGAGAATCCGTTGCCAATTGCGCGGCCGAGGTTCCGGGCGCCAGGTTCAACGCAGTATCGCGTGCAGCCAACGAGGCCGGGCTCGACAGATACGCGAGGTAAGCGTCCGGATTGTAGGTCAGGAAGGTGTGCGGAACGTTTCCTCCCGACAAGCCATCGATGGTGAACGGCCGCAGCAGGCTGGGGTCGACCAGCGTCGGATAGCCGCAGTACATACAATTCACATTGAGCGTCCCGCCGCCCTGCTTCTCCAGTTTGCGCGCGGTGTGAACGGCACCGAGCCGCACCGCCTTCAAGACTCCGCTCTCGGTCATGAACTCGCTGTCGAGCTTGAACTCGTGCACGCGGTCCGATGCGCCCTCGCCTTGCCGTTGCGCCAGGTGACTTCTGGCAGCAGTCGCGTCGGTGACTGCTCCCGGTGTGAAGCCGAACACCGACGGCAGGCCGTCGCCATTTGGCGCGGCGTAGCTGTACGAAGTCGGCACGCCGATCACGGTGAAGTAGTCTTTGCCGGCGCCGGGATCTTTCGCCTTCGACGTGGTCGCATCGAATGTCACATGAATCAGATCGCTCGGCTTCCAATCGGTATTGAAGCCGACTTGTCTCAAGGTCGTGTCGCGCAGACTGTTTGAAACGATCATGTCCGCGCTGCCGTTGGTCGTGAGCGACGTGACGGTGCGGTTGGCGCCAACCGTTGCAGCCGTGTACTGCGACGGCTCGAACCATGCGCCCAGCGCGCGATTCTGCGAGTCCGACTTGAAGTTGTTGTACAAACCGTCGAGCGTCAGGGTCAGCGCATCCGAAGGACGATACTGGCCGACCAGCGTGATGCCGAGACGCTTTCTCTCGTCGGAGTCGTTGCCGATGTCCACGTTGCGTGGCGCATAAACATTGGTGGCAATAGGATTGCTGGCCGGACCGAGATTCTGGTTCGGCAGCCAGCCGCCGGTCGTCACCCGGTCGACCGACACGTTGCGCTCCTGGTAAGAAACAGAGCCCAGCACGCCCAAGGTATCGTCGGCGAAGGTGTCGCTGACCAGGCCGAACACCTGCGGCGTGATCTCCTCGTTGTTGCTCTCGTAGTTGCCCTTGGCACTCACGACCGAGCGGAAGCCATTCAAATCCAGCGGACGCGCGGTGTGCAGGTTGATGGTGGCACCGATGCCGCCTTCCTGCAGCCGGCCCAGCGAAGTTTTATAAACATCGGCGCCGGTGATCAGTTCGGCAGCCAGCAGGTCGAAGGAAAACTCGCGGCCGAAGTTGTCTGAAGCCAGGGTGCGGCCGTTGAACAGCACGGAGTTGAACTGCGGACCGAGGCCGCGCACGGTGACGGACTTGCCTTCGCCGTTGCTGCGATCGATCGAAACACCTGGAATGCGTTGCAAAGATTCGGCGACGTTCGCGTCCGGGAACTTGCCCAGATCTTCCTGCGAGATCGAGTCCTGAACGATGGTCGACTCGCGTTTCATTTCGGCGGAGTTGCTCAAGCTCTGCCGGATGCCTGTGACCGTGACTTCTTCGAGCGGCGCGCCGCTGTCACCGGTCGTTTGTGCTGCAGCCGGGCCTGCGAGCAGGACCGTGGCCAGCGCTGCGCCACCCAAGTTCGCTCTGACAGCCCGTACCAACCGGGCGTTGTGCGGTTTATGCATTTGATCCCCCATCTTCTGTGCCACCACCGGCGTTTACGAAATCCGCTCCATCCCGCGGCGGACAGCCACATCGTCAATATGGCGATTAATCTGATTAATGAGAGTATCAAACGCATACCGGCCCGGCAACTGGAGATTGCCGGGCCGGTATCGGGCCGTAATCGGGGCGTTATCGGGCCGGCGTCAGCCCCACTGCATCTCGCCGGTGGCGACCTTGGCGCCGATGTCGAGCGCCACGGTCATGCCGAGCCCTGGGAAACGCCTTTGCATCGCTGCGTTGAGCGGCCCGGACGCCTTCGATCTCGCAAGTTCTTCTTCGAAGGCAGTGAGCCATTGTTTGGTATGCACGACGCCGGAAGTATCGGTCGCGGCGCCTGCAGTCATGTGACCGGGCACCACGATCGTCGGCCGGCACTGTTGTATCAAATCGAGATTGGCGAGCCACGCAGCCCGCTGCTCGGCGCCCTTGGTGTCGGCCGTCCACACGTGCACGCCTGAAAACACCAGCACACCGCCGAACACTGCGCTCAGCGACGGCACCCACAAATAGCGACGATTGGCGAGACCGCGAGCGTCGATGATCTCGATGACCTGGCCGTCCACCGTCAACTGCTTTTCATCGAAGGCCGCGGGAATTACCACATCTGCGAGCGTCTGCGGACCGTTGTCCTTCAGCTGCGGCCCCCACACGGCGAGCTTCTTCGCCACCGTAGCTTTGATCGCATCGATGGTCGCACTGGCCGCAATGACGCGCGCATCGGGAAACGCCGCCTTGATCGGCCCCAGCGAAAAGTAATAGTCGGGGTCGCTCTGGCTGATGTAGATGGTCGCCAGGCGCTTGCCGGTTGCCTGGATCGCCTGGGCAACCGCACGGCCGTCGGACAGCGTAAAGCCGCCATCGATCAGCACGGCCTCGGTGGCTCCTGCGATCAGCACCGGGGCGCGATAGAAGCCGGTTTCGCCGGCAGGGAAATGTTTCCAGGTCAGCGCGTTGGATGAGTTGTGAATCATGTTGAGGCTCCTGCAGGATGACACCGGACCATGGCACAGCCCGAGAATGTGCAGAAGACCACGGACACATACACGATGTATGCTGCCGCTAAACGATCGAGCAGCTGCGCATGGCCGACACGGCAAATCTCAACCGCCTCGCCTACTTCACGGCCGTCGTGGACACCGGTTCGTTTACGCGGGCCGCCGAGCGCCTCGGCGTCACGAAGGCGGTGGTGAGTCAGCAGGTCGCACGACTCGAAAAAGAGCTCGGCACGACGTTACTGGTCCGGAACACCCGCGGCGTCCATCCAACCGAACCGGGGCGGCTGTTTCACACTCGCTGCCTGTTGATCCTGCGCGAGGCCGCCGACGCAATCGACGAGCTCGCCGATGCCAAGGCCGAGCCGAAAGGCACACTGCGACTCACCGCTCCTTACGATTACGGCACTTCCATCGTAGTGCCGGTGGTGGCAGCGTTCAGCGCTCGTTTTCCGGGATGTCGCGTGCAACTGATGTTGAGCGATCAAACATTGGATCTTGCCTCCGGCGAGCTCGACCTGGCGGTACGCGTGGGATGGCTGAAGGACTCCAACCTGCATGCGCGACGCATTGGCACGTTCCGCCAGCTGTTGGTGGGCGGACCGGCGTTCGCGAAAAACATCGCCAAGGCAAAGACACCGGAAGATGTCGCGGCGCTGCCGTTCGTAGCCAACACTGCGCTGGCAGATCCGCTGCATTGGCGCTTTGCACGTGGGGATGCGCAGCGAACGATTCATACGCAGGCAGCGATTGCGATCGACTCCACGCCTGCAGTGCTGCGTGCAGTTCAGGCGGGTGCTGGATTGTCCGTGCTGCCGGATTTTTTGGTCGCCGAGCACATTGCCGCTGGACGACTGGTTGTGGCGCTACCGGAATGGACGCTGCCTGCGGGAGGCATCTACGCCGTGTATCCGGCGACGAGGTTCCGTCCTCCCAAGGTCACCGCCTTCGTCGACATGCTGATGCTCGCAGCCAGCCAGCGTGCCGAAGGCGCGGCGTTGTGACATCAGAACTGCATCAGCTCCGCTGACAAAATCTTCACACTCGGTGCGCAACCGACCGGGACTCGCTTCAGCGGCGGCAGCACCAGCGTTTCTTCCTTCTGCTGGCCGCCGACCGGCTGCCACTGCACTTTGACCTGGATGCTCAGGTAGGTGTGCTGATTGAGCACCGACCAGGCGCGGTTGGTCTCGTCGCACGGCTTGTCTTCGAGCGCCACGACGAAGTCCATCGCACTGGGTTCGGCCGCTTGCGGCAATTCGGCTGGCAGCAGCACGCACATCATCAGCAGCGCGACCGCGAGTCGCGTCAGGGTCTTTGGAGCAACAATCATCATAATCCCTCCCGGCCAGCCCTTCGGCGTGACTGACCGGGTTGTCCTGTCAATTAGTATGGCCTCAGAGCGCGGCCATCGTCCTCCCCTCCTGAGTCGTTGTGTGAACTTGATCGGCGCCCGGCGGTGAGTTCGTGAACGACATCACCCTTGACTGGACGTTGCTTGGGCGCACGCGTTGGTCGTATCGCGCGGGTCACTTCTTGAGTTGCTCCCGGGTTGACCAATCTTCGCAATCGCAAGCGTAGCTTCCTGCCACGCGCGATCGCGCACACAAAGTGCTCGTAGGTGAAGCGAATCATATTTCGCACTGCGTTCCAATCGACTGCGTCAGGTGACACCGGTTACCGTGAAAATTTATTCGCCGGTGATGTCCAGGCAACGATGCGTGCCTCGCTGTTCGACGGTTTAGTAAGATGCCGCGGCCAGATTGCTTCCCGGTGGCGCTCGATGAAATACACATCACTGCTCTTGTTCTTGACGCTTGCGGGTTGCACGACTGCGCCAACTGTAAAGTCCTGGCTCGATCCGGTGTCGGCAGCGACCATCACCGCGCAGAGCGAACCTCTGATCGTGGCGCGCGACCGGCAGACGCGTTTGATCAACGAGCGCAGCTTCGCTCAATTGACAGCGGTGGAAGTGAATCGCATGGGCGAGCGCAAGTTGTATCTGGTCGCCGTGCTGTGGTCGTCGGCACAGCAGACTCGCGTCGAGCGCGATGAATTCGAAAAGTCGTTCGAGCGCGTCGAGCTGCGCATGGGCGATCGCTCCGCCACGCTGGCGCGACATCTCGGCGACGTCGCCGAGCTCGGCATCGGTCAATCGCCGCTACCCTTGCCTGTTCCTGGAACTCAACAACTGTTCTTCCCGATCGCGCGGGACGACCTGAGCACGCTCGCGAGCTCGGCTCACATGCAGCTGGTGGCGCTCGGCCAGCCGGAAACACCGCAGCTCTACGAAGAGTGGCAGGACGGTCGCCGCAGCCTCAACGATTTTCTCGGGCAACTGCCGGGCCGGTAGCTTCGCAACTATTACGACGCGCGGCCTCGCGAGTTCCTCAACAATCGACGTTCGCAATGGAAGCTGGGGGGTCCGCATTTTCAGACGCTTGGGCGCCATCCCAGCAACATTACGGTAAACCGCCAATCCCTGTACGATAGCTGGCCCGCACCCTCCTGCAGCTGAGGCTTTGGATTATTGAACACGCTGGGCTCGCAGACTTTCAGCTCACCGGATGAGGCTGGCAACGAGCCGCCGGTGTCGGCGCTGTCGCCGTTTCGCTTTCCCGTGTTCCGCTCGATCTGGTTCGCCAGCACGCTGTCCAATCTCGGCGGCTTGATTCAATCGGTGGGCGCAGCGTGGATGATGACGTCCATCGCCCGCTCCGCCGACATGGTCGCGCTGGTGCAAACGTCGATCACGCTGCCGATCGTGCTGCTGTCGTTGTTCGCCGGCGCGATGGCCGACAATCTCGATCGTCGCAAGGTCCTGCTCGCTGCGCAGCTGTTCATGTTGGTCGTATCGCTCGGCCTGTCGGTGTGCGCCTGGACCGGCGTGATCACTCCCTGGCTGCTGCTCACATTCACATTTCTGATCGGCTGCGGCTCGGCCTTCAACGGGCCGGCGTGGCAGGCCTCGGTCGGCGATATGGTGCCGCGAGCGCACCTGGCTGGCGCCGTTGCTCTCAACAGCATGGGCTTCAACATCGCTCGCAGCGTCGGCCCTGCGATCGGCGGCGCCATCGTCGCTGCGGCCGGTGCAGCGACGGCATTCGCCGTCAACGTGTTCAGCTACATCGGTTTGATCGTCGTGCTCGCTCGCTGGCGTCCGCCCGTTCATCCGCAGCTGTTGCCTCGTGAGACGTTGGGAATCGCGGTCGCTGCCGGCGTTCGTTACGTCGCGATGTCGCCGAACATTCGCCGGGTGCTGGTGCGAAGTATCGTGTTCGGCATGGGTGCGTGCTCCGTCATGGCGCTGATGCCATTGATCGCGAAACATCTGGTCGCCGGCGGGCCGCTCACTTACGGTGCGCTGCTCGGCTCGTTCGGTGCGGGCGCAGTCGTCGGCGCGCTCAGCAGCTCACGATTGCGATACGTGCTGTCGTCCGAAGTCCTGGTGCGAGTGTCGTGCACCGTCTTTGCGCTCGCTGCCATCGTGGCGGGCATCAGCTCGCAGCTGTTCGTCTCTTTGCTCGCGATGCTGTTCGCCGGCTCGGCTTGGGTGCTGACGCTCTCGACATTCAACGTCACCGTGCAATTGTCGACGCCGCGATGGGTCGTCGCCCGAGCACTCGCGATGTATCAAGTCGCGGCGTTCGGCGGCATGGCTGCCG
>CAMLEO010000284.1 GCA_946478975.1 uncultured Steroidobacter sp. | reverse complement strand
CAGGTGCTGCCAGGCGTCCCATTCATGAGCGATGCCGACGGACTCGATCTTCACGGCGATGCCGCCGATCTGTCGTAAAACATTTGTATAGCGCAGGATGCGCTGCTGCTGGCCGACCACGTGCAACGGAAAATGCGCGAACACGATGGATCGATGACGGGCGATGGCGCCGATGGTAGGGCCATGCAGCTGGCCGCGGCCGGCGACCTGGAAGGCGCCGCGCAGGTTGGGATCGGCGTCGACGAATTCGATCATGATGTGATCACGCTCGGCAGGATTCGCGAGCATCGGACCGGCCAGCATGAACTTGCCGTCGGTGGCGCTGACCAGCTGGCCGAGAAATTCGGAGCGATCCTGCCAGGGGCCGGGAACCGCGACGATCAATTCTTTATCCACAGTGATCCGCCGAGCGCTGATGACAGCAACGGCGCTAGTCTACGGCAGATTCGCGCGCCACGAGATCGCTGACCAGCCGCACCAGCAGCTCAGCGTTGCGCCCGGTGCGGGTGACATCGGTTTTGTACTTGCCATTCACAATCAGCGTCGGCAGCTTGTCCACTTGATAGTGCAGCAGCATCTGTTCGGCAGCCTTCACCCGCTCCAGCACGACGCTGGAGTTGTAGGCATCCAGAAACTTCTGCTCGGCAATCCCGTGCTCCCTCGCGAACTGCAGCTGCAGCTGCAACGTTTGCCGTTCATCGGTGTTCGCGAGCCGGTTGCCCTTGGCATGAATGGTGTCGAAAATCGCGCCATGCAAGTCGTTGCGACCCAACGCGTCCAAGGTATAAAACAGCCGCGCATGCGGACGATCGTATTGACCCCACGTCGTCGGCACGCGTTTGAATTCGACGTTCTCCGGCTTGCGACGATTCCACAGCACCAGGTGCGGATCGAGCGTGTAGCACTGGGGCGAGCCGTACCAGAAGAATTCGACAACCGTGACTTTGCCCTGCGCCGCGCGGATTTCAGCGGACGGCTGCACGAGCACGTAATGAGTGCCGGCGTGCCACAGCTCCTGCTGGCCGAGCGCCGGCGCTTCAACTGAATCCCGCACGCATCCGGCAAGCGCGAATGCAATCGACACACACGCAATCGCTCCGTGCAGCTTCATGGATTGCTCCTTCAATCCCAACGGTGGCGAGTCCTTGAGGACCCACCGGTCTCGCGCGTCGTAACCACGATGGGATCGGCCGAGTATGCCTGAAGCTTCGAGAGCTGGGACAACATGAAAAGAAACGTGATGATCCGATGGCTGTGGACCGCATCGATGGCGTTGGGCTGCTGTCTGTCGACAGTGAGCGCGCAGGCCGCGAAAGCGGAACAGATCGATCGTGCTGCCACCCTGCAGGCGATGGAGAAAGCCGCCGACTGGCAGCTCGCGAACCTCGTGCCGCCCGCTTCGATCAAATCCTTTCGTGAGGAATCGACGCGGCCGCGCAGCTGGGAACAAGCGGCTTTCTATGTCGGGCTGACGCAACTCGCTGAACGCAGCAAGTCGCCGCGCTTTCGCGAAGCGATCCTGGCGCACGGCCGGCAGGAGAAGTGGCAGCTCGGCGATCGCAAGTATCACGCCGACGATCACGCGATCGGCCAGAGTTATCTCTGGGCTGCAGCTCACGGTGCAGGACCCGAGGCCATTGCACCGCTGAAGGCCAGGTTCGATGACATCCTCGCGACGCCGGCACAGGGCAGCTTGTCCGCCGACAACGGTGCGAAATGTTTCGATCGCTGGTGCTGGTGCGACGCCTTGTTCATGGCGCCGCCGGTGTGGATCGAGCTGAGCAAAGTCACCGGCGACCAGCGCTACGCGGATTTCTCCCACAAGGAGTGGCAGGCCACGCAGGAATATCTATACGACCGCGAGGAGCATCTGTTCTTTCGCGACAGCCGCTTCTTCCAGCAACGAGATGAGAAAGGCCGCAAGCTGTTCTGGGGCCGCGGCAACGGCTGGGTCATCGGCGGTGTGGTGCGCGTGCTCACGTTCCTGCCCAAGAACGATCCGAACCGGTCGCGCTATGAAACATTGTTCAAGGAAATGATGGCGAAGTTGCTCACGCTGCAGAAACCGGACGGCTACTGGGCGCCATCGCTGCTGGCACCGGAGAGCTCACCGCCCGAAACCAGCGGCACCGGCTTCTTCGTCTATGGCATGGCGTGGGGCATCAAGTCCGGCCTGTTGGATCGCAAGACCTATGAGCCCGCCGTGTTGCGCGGCTGGCAAGCGTTGCAGCGTGCGGTCGAGCCTGACGGCCGGCTCGGCTGGGTGCAGCAGGTCGGCGATCGTCCGCAGAATGTGACCAGGGAGGACTCGCAGTACTACGGCGTCGGCGCTTATCTGCTCGCCGGCGCGGCGGTCTACGATTTGAACTAAGGGATGTCGAGCAGGCGGCCGACGCACTCGGCGAGTCGTTTGCGACTGAAAGGTTTCGTGAGCAAGGCCGTCTTGCTCGCGAACTTGCCCTGTCGAAACATTTCATCCTGCGAATAGCCGGTCGTGAACAGCACTGGCAGATCGGGACGCAGCCTGCGCGCTTCGTCCGCCAGCTCTCGGCCATTCATACGCGGCAGGCCCACATCCGTAAATAACAAACGAATTTCCGGATGGGCAGCGATGACATCCAACGCTGCGTGGCCGTCCTCGGCGGACAGCACCTGGAAGCCCAGCTCCTGCAGGCAATCGATGCTGTAGGAACGCACGCCGTCCTCGTCCTCGACGACCAGCACCGTCTCCTGCTGTCCGCGCAGATCGTTATCGGCATCCTCCTCGACTTCCCGCAACGCGGCCTTCTGGATGCGCGGCAGATAGATTTTCACCGTCGTGCCGCGCCCGACTTCGCTTTGTAACTTTACGGTGCCGCCGGACTGCTTCACGAACCCGAACACCTGGCTCAAGCCGAGCCCGGTCCCCTGCCCTTGCGGCTTGGTGGTGAAGAAAGGATCGAACGCACGCGCCATCACGTCCGGCGGCATGCCACTGCCCGTGTCCGTTACGCTGATGACTGCGTGCGGGCCCGCATTCAAATCGCCGAGGCGCTGGGCTTCGTTGGCATCGAGGTCGACCAGCTCGGTATCGATGCTCAGCGTGCCTCGACCTTCCATGGCGTCGCGCGCGTTCACCGCGAGATTCAACAACGCACTTTCCATCTGATTCGGATCGACGCTGACGTAGCCGACGCCGCCGCTCAGCCGCGATTGCACCGAGATGTCCTCCGGCAGCGTGCGGCGGATCAGCTCCAGGAAGGTCGTCACCAATTGATTGATGACCGTCGGCTTGGGATTGAGCGGCTGACGGCGCGCGAACGCAAGCAGCTGGTGGGTGAGCGCCGCGGCTCGCTCGGCACCTTGGGTCGCATGCTCGATCGCACGTTGTAACTTTGCATCCGTCGTGGGAGCACGCCGAAGAATCGTATCCAGGTTGCCGAGGATCACCGTCAGCAGATTGTTGAAGTCGTGCGCGACGCCGCCGGTGAGCTGGCCGATCGCTTCCATTTTCTGCGCATGGTTGAGCTGCTCCTGCATCAGGCGGCGCTCGGTCATGTCGCGAGTGATCTTGGCATAGCCGGCGATGAGCCGATCGGGCCCGAAAATCGGATCGATGAGTACGCTGGCCCAGAAGCGCGAGCCGTCCTTGCGCACCCGCCAGCCCTCGCCTTCGAACTTGCCGCTGACGGCAATGGTGTCGAGCGAACGCTGCGGCATCCCGGCGGCACGATCTTCCGGCGTATAAAACTGCGAGAAGTGATGGCCGATGATCTCCTCGGCTTTGTAGCCCTTGATGCGTTCGGCGCCCATGTTCCAAGTGGCCACGCGGCCGCTCGGATCCAACATGAAAATCGCGCAGTCGGCGATGCCATTCACCAATTGCGCGAGCTGACGTTCGCTGCGTTTCAGCGCTTCGGTGCGCATCTGCACCTGGCGTTCGAGATTTTCGTTGAGCTTGCGCAGCTCCTGGGCGACACGAGCGCGTTCGGTCGACACCCAGCAGCGGCTCGCCACCAGCTGCACCAGCTGCACTTCGTTCTGTCGCCAGTGCCGGGGCTGCGAGTGATGAACCGCCATCGCATTCGCCAAACGCCCCGCCTTCAACAAGGGCACACAAATGAGGGCGCGCATCTGCAACTGACGATAGGTGTCTCGCACGCTGGCGATACGCGGATCGGTCTCGGCATCTTCAACGATGAACACCTCGCCCGCCTGCAAAGCTCGCGCACAGTCAGCGCCGAAATCGGTGAGCCGGTAGCGACCGACGATGCTCGAAGCGTCCTGGTTGTAATCGCCGGTGACGGTGACGGTATCTTGATCCGCTGCAATTTCCGCGTAGGCGCAGCGGCTGACATCGAGATACTTCCCCAAATGAACCGCAGCGGCATGAGTGATTTCGGCAGCGTCGACGAGCGGACGCATCACGTCGTCGAGCGACAGCAGGAATTCGTAAGGTGCGGTCTTGTGCGGCACTTCGGTCATGTAATGCCGATATGCCATTTGCGAGCCTGCGATGCAAGCGTGCGGACAATCCGCGTCGCCGCACCGGTCGGGGCTCAGGGCCCGTGTAATTTCGCCAGCCGCACGGGCTCGCCAATCAGGCGGGCTTCACGTCGTAAACGACCACGCGCTCCCACAAGTGCTGACAGTCGGCGACAAACTTTTGATGGATGGGATGCACCTGGTAGGCGTTCTGTCCGGCCACGTCCTCGAAGAACAGAATCTCCGAGGCGCTGTAGCTCGCGTCGACCACGCCGCGTTGTTCCGTTTCAGCCGGCACGCCGATGTGAATGGCCTTGACGGTTTCGATGGCGCCCAGTGTCTTCAGGCCGGCCAGCAGCTTCGCCAGGTCGTCCTTGGACTCACGATTCTTCAGCCAGAAGAACACGTGATGCACGACCGGCGGGATGGTCGCCTTGCTCGCGGCCGCCGCACCGGCATCAGCGGCGGTGCTGGCTCCAGCGATGGCGGTGGCGGCGATGATTACATCTCTGCGGCTGGGATTCGTCATTGAGCAGTCCTTCCTGCGGGATCGTGTCGTGAGGCGTCAAGATATTCGCTAACGATGCGGCTCATCAATGCCTCGATGGGGGTCATTGTAAGGGCGGCTCGTCCTCAGGAGTGGCTGCCGGTCCGGGCAATCTCCGCGTCGCTCCACTATGATTCGTCCATGAACAGCGCCACGCTCGTCGCAGCTTTGCGTACCTTCCTGCCGGAGAGCGCCGTGCTGTTTCGCGAGGAAGACACGCGCCCGTACGAGTGCGACGGACTGACTTTGTTTCGACAGCTGCCGATGGTCGTCGTGCTGCCGGAAACCGAACAGCAGGTCGCGCGCATTCTGCAGTTGTGTCACCAGGAACAAGTGCCGGTGGTGCCGCGTGGCGCAGGCACCGGCCTGTCCGGCAGCGCTCTGCCCCATCGCGAAGGGGTGCTGCTGTCGCTGGCCAAGTTCAACCGGATTTTATCGATCGATGCGCGTGCGCGAACCGCCACTGTGCAACCCGGCGTGCGCAATCTTGCGATCAGCGAAGCCGCCGCCCGTCATCGTCTTTATTACGCGCCCGATCCGTCCAGTCAGATCGCTTGCACCATCGGCGGCAACGTCGCAGAGAATTCCGGCGGCGTGCACTGTTTGAAGTACGGGCTGACGGTGCACAACGTACTGCGCGTGCGAGGTCTCACGATCACCGGAGAAACGGTGGAGTTCGGCGGCCTGGCGCCGGACACGCCCGGGCTCGATCTGCTCGCGCTGGTCATAGGTTCCGAAGGCATGCTCGTCGTCATCACCGAAGTGACGGTGCGCCTGGTGCCGGTCGCGCAAACCGCCCGTTGCATCATGGCGAGCTTTGCTGACATCGGCGAAGCAGGCGACGCGGTGGCGGCATTGATCGCCGACGGCATCATTCCCGCCGGGCTGGAAATGTTGGACCAGGCTGCGATTCGACTGGTCGAACCGTTTGCCAAAGCGGGCTACGACGCCAGCGCCGCCGCGGTCCTGTTGTGCGAATCCGATGGCACACCGGAAGAAGTCGAAGAAGAAATCGAACGCATGTCCGGTGTGTTGCGGGCAGCTCGCGCCACGCGCATTCAAGTTTCCACCAGCGAGATCGAACGTCTGCGTTTCTGGGCGGGACGCAAGAATGCGTTTCCTGCGGCGGGTCGCGCATCGCCGGCGTATTACTGCATGGACGGCACCATACCTCGGCGACGTTTGGGCGAAGTATTGAAGGCGATTCAAGCGCTCGAACCCAAGTACGGACTGCGCTGCCCGAATGTTTTCCACGCCGGCGATGGCAATCTGCATCCGCTGATTCTGTTCGACGATTCGGATCCCGATTCAGTCACGCGCGCCGAAGCGTTCGGCGCGGAGATTCTCGAACTGTGCGTGCAAATGGGCGGCACGGTGACTGGCGAACATGGCGTCGGCGTCGAGAAGCTCGATCAAATGTGCTCCCAGTTCGGGCGGCCGACGCTCGATGCGTTCCTCGCCGTGAAGAGCGCGTTCGATCCGGCTGGATTACTGAACCCAGGCAAGGTCGTGCCCACGCTGCATCGATGCGCTGAATATGGACGCATGCGCGTGAGTCGCGGCGATCTCAAGTTCCCGGAGCTGCCGCGCTTCTAATGGACTCCGCACTGAACCAGTTGTGCGAAACAGTTCGCGCCGCCTCCGCGGCCCGGACGCCGCTTCGCATTCGCGCCGGCGGCACCAAAGATTTCTACGGCAACAGCGTGCAAGGCGAGCTCTTCGATCCACGCAGCTTCGCCGGGATCATCGATTACGAACCCACTGAGCTCGTCATCACCGCACGCGCAGGAACAACGCTGATCGAGTTGGAACAACTGCTGGCCGAGAATGGACAGATGCTCGCGTTCGAGCCACCTCACTTCGGCGCCGGTGCAACGGTCGGCGGATGTGTTGCCGCGGGTCTGTCCGGGCCGCGAAGAGTTTCGTTCGGCCCGACCTATGGCAGCGTTCGTGACTTCATCCTGGGCGCACGACTCATCGACGGCCGCGGCGAATTGCTGAGCTTCGGCGGCACGGTCATGAAAAACGTTGCAGGCTACGACGTGTCCCGCCTGCTCGCAGGATCCATGGGCACACTCGGCGTGATCGTGGATGTTTCTTTGAAGGTGCTGCCGCGGCCAATCACTCATCACACGCTCACGTTCGAGATGTCGGCAGAGACTGCCATTGACAAACTCAACGAATGGGCCGGCCAACCGTTGCCACTCTCCGCGTCGACGTGGCACGACGGCGTGTTGTATCTACGGGTCGCGGGCGCAGTCGCTGCAGTGAATGCGGCGAAGCGGCTGCTCGGTGGCGAAGATTTCGAGAACTCACGAGCCGACGCGTTCTGGCACAGCATTCGTGAACAAACACATCCGTTCTTTGCAGGTGATGCGCCGCTGTGGCGCGTTGCCGTGCCCTCCACCGCCGCGCCTTTGCCGATGCAGTGTCCGCAACTGATCGAATGGGGCGGCGCCTTGCGCTGGCTGCGCACCAACGAAAGCGTCGAGCACGGGCGAGCCATTGCGACCAAAGCTGGCGGCCATGCGACTTTGTTTCGAGGCGGCGACCGCTCCGGCGGCGTGTTCACACCGCTCGCGCCGACGCTGGCAACCATCCATCGGCGCCTGAAGGCGCAGTTCGATCCGGCGGGCATTTTCAATCCCGGCCGGATGTATCTGGATCTCTGACGCACCGTGAAAACCCAGCTCGCCGATTTCATCAAAGACACGCCCGCCGGCAAAGAGGCGGAGGAGATCGTGCGCCGCTGTGTCCACTGCGGCTTTTGTACTGCCACGTGCCCGACGTATCAATTGCTCGGCGATGAGCTGGACGGCCCACGCGGCCGCATTTATTTAATCAAACAAGTGCTGGAAGGCGTCGAGCCCACCCAAAGCACTCAGCTGCACCTGGATCGATGTTTGACGTGCCGGGCGTGCGAAACCACCTGTCCGTCCGGCGTGCAGTACGGCCGGCTGGTGGACATCGGCCGGGCCATCGTCGAAGAAAAAGTCCCGCGCTCGACCGGCGACCGGCTGGCTCGCTCGGCGCTCAAGCATGGTTTGACGAGCAAAGCGTTTGGGCCGGCGATGCGCACCGGGCAAGCCCTGCGCTCGATGCTGCCAGAATCGATTCGCGCGAAGGTGCCGGAACGACGCGATCCTAGACCTTGGCCGAAGCGAACTCACGCTCGCAAGATGCTGTTACCGCTCGGCTGCGTGCAGCCCTCGATGTCTCCAAACATCGATGCCGCCACTGCGCGCGTACTCGATGCGCTGGAGATTCAGTCGATCACGCCGCCGGCGAGCTGCTGTGGCGCCATCAAGCATCACTTGAACGATCACGAGGCCGCGCTCGTCGAAGTGCGTCGGAACATCGACTCCTGGTGGCCGCACGTCGAAGCTGGCGTCGAAGCCATCGTCATGAATGCGTCCGGCTGTGGAGCAATGGTCAAGGAATACGCGCATTTGCTTCGGCATGACTCGGTGTATGCCGCCAAAGCCGAGCGCATCGTCGAGCTCACACGCGATCTGGCGGAGATCATTCCAGCTCCAGAGCATGCGCAGACGCTGCGAGCCAAGTTGCGCGATACGACGCCGCAGAAGGTGGTGTTTCACCCGCCCTGCACTTTGCAGCACGGACAAAAGATTCGCGGCATCGTCGAAAGTTTCTTGAGCATTCTCGGCGCAACGGTGCTGCCGATTCCGGAAAGCCACTTGTGCTGCGGATCCGCCGGCACGTATTCAGTCCTGCAGCCGGAACTGAGCATGCAATTGCGCGATCGCAAGCTGACCGCGCTCCAGACTCAGGCGCCGGATGTGATCCTATCGGCAAACATCGGCTGCATCACGCACCTTGCCAACGCGGCGCAGATTCCGGTCAGGCATTGGATCGAGTGGCTCGACTCTCGGCTTTGAGCTCGCGACGGCGTCGGTGCAGGATATATTCGGTGTAGCCGTTCGGCTGCACCAGCCCGTGAAAGATCAAATCGCTCGCAGCTTGGAATGCGATGCTCGCTTTCAAGTCCGCGGCCATGGGCCGATACGCAGGATCGCCAGCGTTCTGCGCATCGACGACTTTGGCCATGCGGGCCAATGTTTCTTTCACCTGCGCTTCCGTGCACACCCTGTGATGCAGCCAGTTGGCCACGTGCTGACTCGATATGCGCAAGGTCGCGCGGTC
>CAMLEO010000283.1 GCA_946478975.1 uncultured Steroidobacter sp. | reverse complement strand
GACGTGGTCCTGGTGCAAGGGACCGGCGGCGTTTCGACCTTTGCTCTGCAGTTTGCGGTTGCTTCGGGCGCGCGCGTGATTTTGACGAGCAGCTCGGATGAGAAGATCCAGCGAGCGAAAGCGCTCGGTGCCGAAGCCGGCATCAACTACAAACGTGAGCCGCAGTGGTCGCAGCAAGTCGTGCAACTCACCAACGGTCACGGCGCCGATCTCGTCGTCGACATCGGCGGCAAGAGCACGTTGGAAGAATCGACCAACAGTCTCGCCGATGAGGGCAGGCTGGCCATCGTCGGCGGTTTGTCCGGCTACGATGGCAACATCTCGGCGTGGGGGCTGCTGGAGAAATCAGCGCAGGCGTACGGCGTGTTCGTCGGTTCGCGTGCCGACTATCTGCGCATGAGCGAGTTCCTGACCAAGCACCGGCTGCAGCCGATCATCGAACGTGTTTATCCGTTCGCGGAGTATCCCGATGCGCTCCAGCTGCTCGGCTCGGGGAACTTCATTGGCAAGATCGTGCTGCGCATGTAGGTGCTGCCACGATGCAGGCTTTCGTGGTAAATCTTCTGGATGAAGATCGCCACGCTGATTGTGCTGGCAGCCGCGTGCTCCGCGGCTGCCGATTCGAACGAGCTCGACAACGCACCCTGGGTCCCAGACTTACGCAACGGCCAGTACCGCAATCCGGTGCTGGCGGCGGATTATTCAGATCCTGACGTCACGCGCGTCGGCGACGATTTTTATCTGACGGCCTCGTCATTCACGAACATTCCCGGCCTGCCCATCCTGCACTCCAGGGACCTGGTGAACTGGAGCTTGATCGGCCACGCGCTGCCACGCTTGCAGCCCGAGGCGCACTTCGCGATACCTCGACGAGGGGGCGGCGTGTGGGCGCCGGCAATTCGATATCACAACGACAAGTTCTATATCTATTACCCCGATCCTGACTTCGGCGTCTTCGTGGTCACCGCAACCGATCCGCGAGGGCCGTGGAGCGAACCGGTGCTGGTCGACGGCAGTCGCGGTGTGATCGATCCGTGTCCATTCTGGGACGACGACGGCAAGGCGTGGTTGGTGGTCGCGTACGCACGCAGTCGCGCGGGCTTCAACAACGTTCTCAAATTGAAGCCGATGTCGCCGGATGGCATGCGGCTGTTGGACGACGGCAAAGTCATCGTCGACGGCAACGCGCTGCCGCCGGCGAAAACAACCAACGGCCCGATGCCCTGGGCACCGATCGAAGGTCCCAAGCTCTACAAGCGCGATGGTTGGTACTACATCTTTGCGCCCGCAGGCGGCGTGAAGATGGGCTGGCAGACCGTGTTCCGCTCTAGAAACATCGACGGACCTTACGAGTATCGCAACGTGCTCGATCAGGGCAAGAGCGAGACCAACGGTCCACATCAAGGTGCATGGGTGACGACGGCGGAGGGCGAGAGCTGGTTCCTGCACTTTCAAGACACCGATACATTCGGTCGCCGCGTGCACTTGCAGCCCATGACCTGGAAAGACGGCTGGCCCGTGATTGGCACGGACAAAAACAAAGATGGCATCGGCGAGCCGGTGAGCACGTATCGCAAGCCTAAGGTCCGACAGGCGGCTGAAGTCGCCGTGCCACAAATGAATGATGAGTTCACGCAGCCACTGTCGCTCGCGTGGCAATGGCACGCCAATCCTCAGGACGATTGGATGAGCTCGAGTGCCGCGCCCGGCTTTCTGCGTTTGAAATCCATCTCGGGCCCGGCGAGCCTGTATGAAATGGGCAACGTGCTCACGCAGAAGTTTCCTGCGCCATCGTTTGTGGCCCAGACAAAGTTGCACTTCGCTCCGCTGCGCGAAGGCGAGCGAGCGGGACTTGCGGTCGTAGGCACGCGCTACGGTTGGATTGGTTTGCGCAAGGACGCGGATGCCGTGCGCCTGGTCCAGAACGACACGGTCGTAAAAGACGCCGTGGAGGGCGATGTTTATTTACGTGCTCGCATCGAGCCCGTGATACTGAGCGTCGCCGCGCCCGACAAGCCGCATTGGGCATCGGAGCTGAAGAATGTCCATGCGCGAGTTCGATTCAGCTACAGTACCGACGGCGTGCAATTCACGGACATCGAGCAGCCGCCGCTCACGATCGATCCCGGCCGCTGGGTCGGTGCGACGATCGGTTTGTTTTCATCCGCGCCGGCGGGCACGCCGGCGTATGTGGCCACTTCGGTAGGTTATGCGGACTTCGACTATTTCCACATCGCTGGCAGCAATTAACAAACGACTGGTAGCGGCTCTGCTCGCGGGCATCGTGTTGAGCGGTCCCGTGTCGGCGCAGACGTGGACCGCCGACAATGGCGACGGCACGTTCAGCAATCCGCTGTTTTATGACGAGTTCTCGGATCCGGACCTGATCCGCGTCGGCGATGATTTCTATCTCACCGGCACCACCATGCACAGCATGCCCGGCCTGCCGGTGCTGCATTCCAAGGATCTGGTGAACTGGACGTTCGTGTCCTACGCCGCCGATAAACTGGATCTCGGGCCGGCGTTCCGACTGGAAAACGGCCAGTCCATCTATGGCCAGGGCATCTGGGCACCGGCGTTTCGTTATCACGACGGAACGTTTCATATCTTCAGCAATGTCAACGGTCACACCACGCAGCACTATTCGGCGCGCGATCCGCGGGGCCCGTGGAAGCACGAGAGCATGCGTCGTGCGCTCTATGATCTCTCGGTGCTGTTCGATGACGATGGCAAAGTCTACGCCGTGTCGGGCTACCAGGAGATCCACCTGGCCGAGCTCAACAAAGAGCTCACGGACATCGTGCCGGGGACCGACCGGGTGATCATTCCCAAAGACGCGGGCATGGGCGAGGGGCTGCACTTTTATAAGTTCGGCAAGAAATATTTCATCATCAGCGCGGAATGGAATGGCATGCGGATGCCCGCCGCGCGTGCCGATTCGGTCACCGGGCCGTGGGAAGTGAATCGCGCGATCAGTGTCGATGAGGACTTCGGCTTGGTGAAAGGCTATCGCGCCAACGGCAAACAGCCGCCGTTCCAGATCACGCCGCCCGACCCGAAGCTGCGGGGCTGGGGCTCGCTGCATCAGGGCGGCATCGTGCAGACGCCCGCCGGCGAGTGGTGGGGCTTCTCGATGTACGACGCGAATTCCATCGGGCGCCTCACTGGCTTGTCGCCGATCACCTGGAAGGACGGCTGGCCGTATTTCGGCTTGCCCGGCAATCTCACTCGTACGCCTCGCACCTGGATCAAGCCTGCAACGAGTACCAGCAGCGCTCCGCACGCGCCATATCGACGCAGCGATGATTTCTCCGCCAAACAGCTGCAGCCGGTGTGGCAATGGAATCATGTGCCGGTGCCGGACCAATGGTCGCTGACGGAGCGGCCCGGCTTCTTGAGATTGCACAGCATGGCGGCGCCGGATTTTCTGGCGGCTCGCAATACGCTCACGCAACGAGCGATCGGCCCGCAATCCACTGCGACTGTCGTGCTCGACGCAGCAGGTTTGAAGCCCGGCGATGCGGCGGGCCTCGCGCTGCTCACGCGCCCGTATGGCTGGATCGGGGTGGAGCGCAAAGGCGATGCACTGTATGTGACCCGCTTCGATGAGCAGCTGAACGGCAAGCTCAACGAAATGCGCAGCGAGCTGGTGCAGGCCAAGCGCGTGTGGCTGCGAGCGGAATGTGATTTTTTCAGCGAGCGGCAGATTCTGAGCTACTCGACCGATGGCGTGGAGTTCAAGCGCATCGGCGGGGACTTCATCACCGCGTATCAGCTGATCACGTTTCAGGGCGTCCGCTACGCAATGTTTTCTTTCAACAGCGCGGGCCGCGCCGGCGGGTATGCCGATTTCGATTCCATCGACATTCACGAACCGCGACTGCGTGGCCGGCAGCCCATTCCGTACGGTCGCGATGTGACATTCCGTCCGCTGGTCGCGGGTACGGCACCAGCCATGATCGATGCGCCGTTTGTTCTCGTCGATCGCGGCCAGGGGCGGGTGAGTCTCAAGCGCGGTGAAAGAATGCTCACCGTGGATGAACGCGGACAGGTCAGCCTCGCGCCGGCGAACGGCGACGACGGGCAGGTGTTTCAGTGGATAGAGACGCTGACCGGGGAAATCACCTTGATGTCGCTGCAGACCCATCGTTACTTGCGAGTGGGCGAGGGCGCATTGACGGCGGACAGCCCCGGCCCCGTGCCGGACGGCCAGGACGGTACGCGCTTTACCATCGGGCCTTGATATCGCTACCATACGGCGCGGCCAACGAGCCAGCCGTGGGGGATGCGATACATGCGAAGTCACAGTGGCCCTTCGCGCCGCGAGTTCATCGTCGGCGCGCTGGGCACGAGCGCCGTCTCGATCTTGAGTCCGGTGTTGCCGGCGTGGGCTGAAGCCAAGGGTTCGCTCAAATCGCTGGCCGCCGACAAAGGCATTCTGTTCGGCTCGGCCGTCGGCGCCAGCGCGCCGGGTTCGCTCGCCGGCTCACTGAACGACGCCGGATATCGCGACATTCTCACCAAAGAATGCTCGGTGCTCGTGCCCGAGAACGAGCTGAAGAGTTATGTGATCGCGGCCCAGCCGGACACGTATAACTTCGAACGCGGCGACCGCATCGCGCAGTTTGCGAGCAGCAACGGCATCAAGATGCGCGGGCATACGCTGCTGTGGAATCGCGTCGAGTACACGCCGAAATGGCTGCTCGATCGCGTCGCCTCGCTATCACCAGCAGCCGCCGAAAAGTTCCTGCGCGATTACATCCAGCGCGTGTGTACGCATTACCGCGATCAGGTTCACTCCTGGGACGTCGTGAATGAAACCGTGGATCCGAAAAGCGGCCAGCTGCGCGACACGCCGTTCACCAAGGTCCTCGGCTTCGATGCTCTGCGGATCGCGTTCGAGGCGGCTCGCGAGAATGCCCCGAAGGCGCAGTTGGTGTACAACGACTATATGTCCTGGGAAGCGGGCAACGAGCGCCATCGCGACGGCGTCCTGCGCCTGCTCGAACAGTTCAAGGCCAGGAACGTGCCGGTCAACGCGCTGGGCGTGCAAAGTCACATCGGCAACGACGGCCACATTCGAGACATCCAGGACAAACAATGGCGTGCCTTCCTCGATACCGTCGTCGGCATGGGTTACGAGCTGCTGATCACCGAGTTCGACGTGAACGACAAGGATCTGCCGGGAGATCCGGGCACGCGCGATGCGCAGGTGGCCGCCAGCGCCAAAGGCTATCTGGACGTGATGCTGTCGTATAAACAGCTGGATCACGTGTTGTGCTGGGGAATGGTCGACAAGTTCAGCTGGCTGCAGAACTTCAGCAAACGGCACGACAAGACTCCGCAGCGGCCCACGCCTTACGACGATAATTATCGTCCAAAACCCTTGCGCGACGCCATCGCGGCGGCGTTCGAATCGGCTCCCAAGAGGAATCGAGACCAATGAAAAGAAACATCGTTCACGGCGCGGGCGCCGTCGCTCTTTCATTCGCGTTCGCTCTGCACGCATCGGCAGCGCCGCGCTTCGAGCGATTCACGTATGACGGCAAGGCGCAGGAAAGCGCGCAGCCGGCTGCCGGCGAGTATCGCAACCCCATTCTGTCCGGCTACTACCCGGATCCTTCGGTGACGCGCGTCGGCGAAGATTATTACCTGGTCAATTCCTCGTTCACGCATTTCCCGGGCCTGCCGGTGTTTCATTCCAAGGACCTGGTGAGCTGGACGCAAATCGCCAACGCCATCGATCGCCCCAGCCAGTTGAAGTTCGACGGGCTCAAGGTCTCGCGCGGTGTGTTCGCGCCGGATATTTCCTATCACGACGGCCTGTTCTACATCGTGAACACCTGCGTCGACTGCGGCGGCAACTTCGTGATCACCGCCAAAGATCCGCACGGCCCGTGGTCGGATCCGGTGTGGTTCAAGTTCGAAGGCATCGATCCGTCGATCTTCTGGGACGGCGACACTGCATACATCGTGAACAATGGTGCGCCCAACGAGCCGCCGCGCTATGACGGCCATCGCGCCATCTGGGTCCAGCAGTTCGATTACAAACAACTGCAGCTGGTGGGCGAGCGCACGCAGATCGTGAACGGCGGCGTCGATATCTCCAAGAAGCCGAGCTGGATCGAAGGCCCGCACCTCATCAAGCGCGGCGATTATTACTATTTGATCGCCGCGGAAGGTGGCACGGGCGACCATCATTCGGAGGTCGTGTTCCGTTCCAAGAGCGTGCGCGGGCCGTTCGTTCCGTACGCGAACAATCCCATCTTGAGCCAGCGCGACCTGGACCCGAACCGCGCGAACCCTGTGACATCGGCGGGCCACGCGAAGTTTGTCCAGACGCAAACCGGCGAGTGGTGGGCGACGTTTCTTGCTACGCGTCCGTACGGCCCGGACCTTTACAACATCGGCCGCGAAACGTTTCTGCTGCCGGTGACCTGGGTGAACGACTGGCCCAGGGTGCTCGAACCTGGCAAGCGCATTCCTTTTGTCGCAGCCAAGCCGAAGCTGCCCGCGCAGCCGCGGCCGGCGCAGCCGAACAGCGGCGATTTTTCGTACGTGGAGGAGTTCGATGGTGCCAAGCTGTCGCTCGCGTGGATCGGAATCCGCACGCCGCACCAGCCGGTTTACAGCTTGCAGGGCGGAGCGCTGGTGCTGCATCCGGCCGCTGCGTTGGGCGATGTGCAAGGCGTTCCCGCATTCATCGGGCGTCGGCAGCAGCACCACGTCGCAACGGTGTCCACCACGCTCACTTACAAACCTGAGAAAGACGGTGAGCGCGCGGGTCTCGCTGCCATTCAGAACGACGATGCGTGGTGGTTCTTCGGCGTCACTCGAATCGAGGGCAAGCCGGTGATCGCGTTGTACGCTCGCCAGAACGCCGGCAGCGAAACATTGGTTGCATCGGCCCCGTTCACGGGTGACTCGGCAACACTGACGGCCAACATTGATGGCGGCACAGCTGCTTTCATGTATCGTGCGGGCGGCAAAACCGAAACGTTGCGATCCGGCGTCGATGTGACCTTCTTGAGCACGCGCAAGGCCGGTGGCTTCGTCGGCACGGTGATCGGGCCGTACGCGTTCGGTCAGTAATCCGCAATTGATGACGAGATAAAGTAATGTCGATGTCCCGAGTCTCCCGGTTCAGTCTGGTTGCGGCCCTGTGTGCGTTCGTCGCGAGCGTGGTGGCGCACGCCGATCCCATCACCTTCCGAGTGAACCTCGCCGAGGCTGGCAAGCCGATCAGTCCGGATCTGGTGGGCGTGTTCTTCGAGGATCTGAATCACGCCGGCGATGGCGGCCTGTACGCGGAGCTGATCCAGAATCGTTCGTTCGAGTTTCGCGCCACCGAGCAGCCGACCTGGAACAACCTGTCTTTTTGGACGCTCACGCCGCTGGCCGGCGCCAAAGGCGCCTTGCAAGTCGAGCAGGCATCGCCGATCCATCCCAACAATCCGAACTACGCGACGTTCGAAGTGATGGAGCCGGGCGAGGGCGTAAAGATGTCCAATGCCGGCTTTCAGGGCGGCATTTCCGTGCAGGCCGGCGAACGTTATGACCTGGCGTTCTTCACCCGACAGTTGTACGTCGGCAAGCGCTGGGCCGCGGAGAAGACTCAGGGAACATTGCCGTTGGCGGTGCGCTTGGAGAGCCCGAACGGCGACGTACTCGCACAAACGAAGTTCGACATCGCAGACCGCGAGTGGCGGCGACTCACCGCGACGCTGGCGCCGAGTCGCACGGAGCCGCAAGCGCGTCTGGTGCTGCTGGCGACGGTGCCTGGAGGCATGGCGCTGGATGATGTGTCGCTGTTCCCGCAGAAAACATTCCGTGGCCGCCCGAATGGGTTGCGTGCGGATCTGGCGCAAACGATTGCGGATCTGAAGCCGAAGTTCATTCGCTTTCCGGGCGGCTGCCTCGTGCACGGCAACGGCCTGGGCAATATGTATCGATGGCAGGACACGGTCGGCCCTATTGAGCAGCGGCGCCAGCAGGCGAATCTGTGGGGCTATCACCAGACCGTCGGCCTCGGCTACTTCGAATATTTCCAATTCGCCGAAGACATCGGCGCCGAGCCGGTGCCCGTGGTGCCCGCCGGTGTGTGCTGCCAGAACTCGGATCACCAGGGCGGCACCGGCCAGCGCGGGCTGCCGCTCGAAAGCATGGAGTCTTACATCCAGGAAGTGCTCGATCTCATCGAGTATGCCAACGGGCCGGCGACGTCGAAGTGGGGCGCCGTGCGTGCGGCAGCCGGCCATCCCGAGCCTTTCAACCTGAAGTATTTGGGCGTCGGCAACGAAGATCACATCACGTTCCTGTTCAAGAAACGTTTCGAGATGATCTACGACGCCATCAAGGCCAGGCATCCGGAGATCACGGTGATCGGCACCGTCGGGCCGTTCCACAGCGGCGACGATTTCGAGCAGGGCTGGAAGATTGCCAACGAGCTGTCCATTCCCGTGGTCGACGAGCACTACTACGTCGAGCCGCAATGGTTCTGGGACAACCTCAAGCGCTACGACACTTACGATCGCACCAAGTCAAAGGTGTACCTGGGTGAGTACGCCGCCCACGACGACAAGCGCCGTAGCACCCTGCGTGCCGCCCTGGCGGAGGCCGCCCATCTCACCAGCCTGGAGCGCAATGGCGATGTCGTGCTGATGGCGTCCTACGCGCCGCTGTTGGGACGCGAAGGGATGACCAACTGGAATCCCAACCTGATTTATTTCAACGACACCGGTGCGGTGTTTCCGACCATCAGCTACGAAGTGCAAAAGCTCTTCGGCCACAACGTCGGCGACCGCTACCTGTCCAGTTCGCTGAGCGGCAACTCACCGCGCCTCGCGGTTTCAAGCGTGCGTGATACTGCGACTGGCGATGTCGTGTTGAAGGTGGTGAACGGCGGTGGCGAGCCCACGGCCCTGCAAATCCAGCTCGACGGCGCGAACAAACTCGCATCCAAAGCCAGCCTCACCGTGCTCACCGGCGACGCCGACGCCATAAACGACTACGCCACCGGCAAACTGATCAAGCCCAAGACGACGCCCATCAACGTCTCCAAATCTTTCCCCTATACCGCACCCGCCAACTCTCTCAGCATCGTCCGCATCAAAAGCTCGACCCGACGCTGACGCGGAGACCAGGCCTTCCGGGAGCCTCAAAGGCGACACCGACGCTGAGGCGAAG
>CAMLEO010000282.1 GCA_946478975.1 uncultured Steroidobacter sp. | reverse complement strand
CTGATGGCCGCCAACATCAGCGGCAGCGACAAGTTCTCCGAGTGCAGTCTCTACCTCATGCGACGGCGCCTTACGACCTCCAGCTGCATCACGTCTTTGCCGCCGTCGAATAACACCGTCGAGCCCGACTTCGGCATGCTCCGACATGCGGTCCGGCAGGACTTCGATTGGAACGTGACCGTCTCCAACGTGGGTGGCCTCGCAACCATGAACGCGCGAGCTGAAATCGTCCTGCCGCCGGCCATCACGATCAAAGAAGCGTTTGTGGTCGGCGGATCCTGCGTCACCGGCGCGGGCATGATCACGTGTCAGTTGGCCGAGATCCCCGGCGGCAGTTCCACGGAGATCAACCTGGTCCTGCGCAGTGATGTCGTCGGCGCGAACGATGCGACGATCCACGTCAGCGCGAGCAACGACAGCCAGACCAGCGACAACGACGGCACCGCCACGATCGAAATAGAAAACGAGGCGGATCTCGGCGTCGGCTTGCAGGCGCCGGCCTCGGTGACCAATGGCACGCCGTTCAACGTTTCGCTCACCGCGAGCAATACGTCGGGCACTGAAGCTCGCAATGTCACAGTGACGATCGACCTGCCCTCGGGTGTCATGGCGTCGACGGCCACACTGAATGGCGCGAACTGCAGCGTTCAGGGTGCCTCGATCGTTTGCTCACTCGCTTCGCTCGCCAGCGGCGCCTCGCTGACCGGCACTGCGTCGCTGGTCGCGGCGACCGACGGCAACGCCCTCCTCCAGGCCCGCATCGCTGGCGACTACGTCGATCCCACCGCCGGTAACGACACGGCAACTGCCACCGTAACCGTCAGCTCGCCAAGCACCGCCCGCCAGTCCACGGAATCCAGCGGCGGTGGCGGATCCTTCAGCTGGCCGCTGCTTCTGACCCTCTTCACCCTGCTCGGCGTGAAAAATTTGCGCCGTCGCTGACCCGCCTGGCGACACCCGCTTGAAAGCATCTGGGTGAGCGCCATTTACGTCGGCATACTCTGACGGTCGAACCGGTTCGAGGTCCGTCCAGGAACCTCAGAGCCGCCAGCAGCTTGCATATTGCGAGGTGAAGAAACCGCCGTGCCTGAATACAAGGACTATTACCAGATCATGGGCGTCGCCCGCGACGTCAGCCCGGACGAGCTCAAGCGCGTCTACCGGCGGCTCGCGCGCAAATATCATCCCGATGTGAGCAAGGAAGCGAACGCCGAGGCCCGCTTCAAGGAAGTGCAGGAGGCCTACGAGGTCCTGAAGGATCCGGAGAAGCGCGCGGCCTACGATCAACTGGGCAGCAACTGGCGCCAGGGCCAGGAATTCCGGCCGCCGCCGGACTGGGGCCAGAACTTCGAATTCAGCGGCGCGCAGTTCGGGGAAGAAGGCGGCTTCAGCGATTTCTTTTCGTCGTTGTTCGGCCAGCGGGCCGGCGGCGGCCGCGCGCGCGGCGGTGCCCGTGGCTTTGCGATGGCCGGCGACGACCAGGTCGCGTCGATCGAAATCGATCTGGAAGATTCGTTCGGCGGCAGCTCGAAGACCATCGAGCTCAAGGGCCGCACTCTCAAGCTCACGATTCCGGCCGGCATCACCGAAGGCCAGCGCATTCGCCTCGCCGGACAAGGCAGCCCGGGCCACGGCGGCGGACCGGCGGGCGATTTGTATCTCGAAGTGAAATTCCGCGAACACCGCTTGTTCAAAGCCGAGGGTCGCGATGTGACTTTGACGTTACCGATCGCGCCGTGGGAAGCAGCGCTCGGCGCGACCGTGGCGACGCCGACGCTCGCGGGTCCGGTCGACTTGCGCATCCCGCCGAATGCAAAGTCGGGACAACGACTGCGCTTGAAAGGTCGCGGCCTGCCCGGCGCTACGCCCGGCGATCAATACGTCGCGTTGAAGATCGTGCTGCCGCCGGCCGATTCGCCGCAGGCTCGCGAGCTATACGAACGTATGCAGCGGGAGTTGCCGTTCGATCCGCGCGCGGAGCTGCAATAAATATTCAGTGCGCGTGTTGAGAATGGTCGAGCAGATACGCGACCCGACGCACGATCGAAAAATCCAGGTGTGTTTTTTCGATGAAGTCGACCGCGCCTTCGCGCATCGCTGCGACCGCCGCGCGCACATCCGCATCTTCACCCAAGAGAATGACCGGCGGCGCCGCTTCATTCGCGCGTAAGCGCTTGAGCAATTCCAATCCGGACATGCCGGGCAGGGCCATGTCCGAGATCAAGCAGCTGCTGGAATGTTCGGTCGGCGAAGCGAGATAACTTTCCGCACTGTCGTAGTCCTGAACTTCGGCGTTCAGGTTTCGCAACAAGGCACAAAGCTGGCGGCGATCCGTGGCGTCGGCTTCGATCACTGCAACGATGGGGCGAGAGTACGACACGAGATGATTCGATGTGAGAAAAGAGCGGCCACGGCCGCCAACCGAGGAAAGCCCGAGCCGCAGGGAGGATTGGGGGCGGTGGACTCACCTGTGGGCCGTGGTCGCATGCTTGGTATCTTGGACAAGCTCCAAGAGTGAAATAGTCGCACTTGTACTTAAGGAGATGCAGCGCCGCTGAACGCTGCATTCACCGAAGAATTAAGGACTTTTCGCGTCTCTTGCTGCCGCTCGCACGAGCTGCGTGCAAGCGTTTGTGATCACAACGAAATCATTGAGAATGCGTCAGCACCCTGTGACTAACCGCATGGGCCGTTCACGCTTGTCCCACTTCGAGCACCATGCGCACCAGGTGTGCGAGCGAGGACGCCTGCATCTTCTCCATGACACGCGCGCGATGGATTTCGACGGTGCGCTGACTGAGTTTGAGATCGCCCGCAATCACTTTGTTGGCTTTACCGTGCACGACCAGGTCGAGCACTTCGCGCTCGCGCGGCGTCAGTGTTTCCAAACGCCGACGGATGTCGTTGCGCTCACCCAGCGCGGCGCGGTTGCTGAGGTCTTTTTCCAACGCCTGGTTGATGCGATCGATCAGATCCTGATCGCGAAACGGTTTCTGGATGAAATCGACCGCGCCGGCCTGCATCGCTTCGACTGCCATCGGCACGTCGCCATGACCGGTGATGAAGATGATCGGCAGAATCGAGTGCTTTTCGTTGAGCTTCTGTTGCAGCTCGAGACCGGACATACCCGGCATGCGAATGTCGAGCACCAGGCAGCCCGGCCGGTCCTCGCTGTAGGACTCCAGAAACTCCTGGCCGGCGCCATACGTCTCGACCGCCTGCCCGACCGACCGCAGCAGCAGCTTCAACGCATCGCGCACTGCAGAGTCGTCGTCAACGACAAAGATCGTTGGCCGCGTGTTGGTCACGTTCGTTCTCATCATCATTGCTGACTCCCTGCTTGCGCCGGCACGGCCGGCAGTGTGAAAAAGAATCGCGCTCCACCGCCGGGATTGGCGCTGCACCACAGCTTGCCGCCGTGTGCACGCACGATGGAACGACTGATCGACAACCCGAGGCCAGTACCGCCGGGCTTGGTCGTAAAAAATGGATTGAACAGCTCGGCCATGGCTGCCGGGTCCACGCCGGTGCCGCGGTCCGCGACCATGAACTCCACATCGCCCTCGCTGTCCACGCTGGTCCGCAACAGAATCTCACGACGCACTTCGGGCACCGTGAGCATTGCGTCGATACTGTTGCGCACCAGGTTCAGGATCACTTGTTGTATCTGTACGGCGTCGGCCTGGACCTGCGGCGCTTCGCCCGAAGGTTCCAGCACGATGCGCACGCCGTTGTGGCGCGCATCCGTCTGCGCCAATGTGACCACGTCTTCGAGCAGACGATTGGCCTCGATCAACTCGCGCCGCACCTCGCGATTCTTGACGAACGTTCGAAGCCGGCGAATCACCTCGCCGGCGCGCAGCGCTTGAGCCCCAATGTGATTGAGTGCCGCCTCCACTTCTTCTTGTGAGAAATCGTTGGCGGCGATGAGTCGTTGACAGGCCTGCGCATAGGTCGCGATGGCCGTTAATGGTTGGTTGACTTCATGCGCGATGCCCGCGGCCATTTCTCCCATGGTGGAGATACGCCCGAAGTGGGCGATTCGGTCCTGCATCTGGCGTGCTTCGTCTTCGGCACGACGCCGGTCGGTGATGTCGTGCAGAGTGCCGACCTGGCGCAGTACGCGGCCGTCGGGCCGTCTCGTTGTTTGTGCAATGTGATGCACGTAGCGCAGCGAGCCGTCCGGATGGATGACTCGATATTCGATGTCCATCGAGCGAGCGCCGGTCTCCAGCTCATCGCGCGCCGCCTGCCAGCGCGCACGATCCGCCGGATGGACCATCGGCTCCAGATATTCGTACACGCCGATGTACGGTTCGCCGTAGCGTCGCCCGAGCACTCGATATAAATGCGGCGACCAGTAGTCCTCGAACTTGCCGTCTGCATGCACGACATAGTTGCCGAGGTTGGCGATCTCCTGCGCGATGGTGAGCTGGGCCTCGCTGCGGCGGAGCGCTTCTTCGGCGTTCCGGCGCACGGTGATGTCGCGAATGAAACCGACGAAGCGCGGCGGATCGGTGCCTTGCACCCGGCCGACCGCCAGCTCCGCCGAGAACTCGCTGCCATCGCGCCGCTTGGCCAGCAGCTCCCGGCCGATGCCGATGATGCGCGGCTCGCCGGCCTCGATGTAATGACGCAGGTAGTCGTCGTGCTGCGAGCGGTAGGGCTCGGGCAACAGGATGTTCACCTTCAGGCCGATGACTTCCTGTTCGTTGTAACCGAACATGCGCTCGCCGGCATGGTTGAGCAATTCGATGCGGCCTTCATGATCGAACAGGACCACGGCGTCGACAGCGGCGTCCAAGACCGCCTGGAATTCTCGCTCCAGCCTGTGTGCGCGCTCTTCTTGAGGCTCGGCGACTCGCAGTAGCGTCATAGGTCCGATCTAACCATGCAGCATGGCAGCGGTGGAAGTAGTGCTGGCCGCGATATACTCCGAAACTGCATGCCTGCCACCGTGCTGCTCATCGATGCGAACGCCGAGGACGAGCAACTGTTCCGGGAGGAGCTGGCTCTGGTCCGCGATCAGCCATTCCATTTGCAGGTCGTGCATACATTGGCCGACGGGCTGGCGAGGCTGCGTCCGGGCGGCGAGCCGCTGGACGTCGTCATGCTCGACCTGCACCTGCCGGACAGCCTCGGGCTGACCACGCTCCTGCGGCTGCAGCCCAAGGCCGGGCACCTGCCCATCATCGTACTCGTCAGCCAGCAAGATGAGGACCTGGGGCTGGAGGCAGTGGAGCGCGGCGCGCTCGACTACCTCATCAAACAACAGGTCGTCAGCACCCTGCTGAACAAAACGTTGCGCTATGCGACCGAGCGCACCCATACCCTGCTGGCGCTGAAGGCGTCCGAGACCCGCTATCGGCAGTTGTATGAAAACGTCGTCGCCGGCGTGTTCCAGACCACCCCGGACGGCAAGTTCATGGCCGCCAATCCCGCCCTGGTACGCCTGCTCGGCTACGACAGCGAGGACGAATTGCTCGCGCTGCGCATCGAAAGCGACCTTTATATGTATCCCGAGGAGCGGGCCAACTGGCTGCGGAACATCGCCGCGACCGGCGAGATTCACAACGGCGAGCTCGTGCTCAAGCGCAAGGACGGTCGCAAGATCGTGGTGCTGGAGAACTCCCGCGCGGTGCGCGATGAAAACGGCGAGGTGATGTATTACGAAGGCACGCTCATCGACATCACCGAAGCTCACGAGCTGTCGCGGCAGTTGTCGTACGAAGCCAGTCACGATGCGCTCTCCGGCCTGATCAATCGCCGCGAGTTCGAGCTTCGTTTGCAACGAGCGCTCGATTCCGTTCAGGCCGGCTCGGCGCACGCGGTGTGCTATCTGGATCTCGATCAGTTCAAGATCATCAACGATACCTGCGGCCACATCGCGGGCGACGAATTGTTACGGCAGCTCGCACAGGTGCTGCAGAACAAAGTCCGAACTCACGACACGCTGGCCCGATTGGGCGGCGATGAATTCGGCTTGCTGCTGCAGGACTGCAAGATCGACGACGCGCTGAGAGTGGCGAACGGGTTGCTGAAGGCCGTCGAGCACCACGTGTTCGTCTGGGGCAACAATACATTCTCGGTCGGTGCGAGCATCGGCCTGGTGCCGGTGACGACCAGCTTCCGACGGGTCACTCAAATCCTGCAGGCGGCGGACGCAGCGTGTTATGCCGCGAAGGATCAAGGCCGCAATCGCATTCACGTCTACCAGGAAGACGACACGCTCGTCGCGCAACGTCACGGCGAGATGCAGTGGGTCGCGCGCGTCAAGCGAGCGCTCAACGACAATCGTTTCTTTCTCGAAGCCCAGCCGATCGTGCCATTGCAAGGCCAAGGTAACGACAAGGGCGACGGCAAGCGTAATTACGAGCTGCTGGTGCGCATGAGAGATGAGTCCGGACGAGTCGTGCCGCCCGGCGCTTTTTTGCCCGCAGTAGAAAGATATAACTTGTCGCAGCGCCTGGACCGCTGGGTCATCTCGACGGCGCTGGAGTGGATGGGCTCGCATCGTGCGCGCATCGAACGCGTGTCGCGGGTGTTCATCAACCTGTCGGGCGATTCGGTCGGCGATCCGCAGTTGCAGGAATTCATTCGCGACTGCCTGATCGAGATGCAAGCGCCGCCGGACAAGGTCGGTTTCGAAATCACCGAGACCGCGGCGATCGGCAATCTCACACGCGCCAATCAACTGATCGCGGACCTGCGCGAGCTCGGCTGCGCGTTCAGCCTCGACGACTTCGGCAGCGGTGTGTCGTCGTTCGCTTACCTCAAGGCACTCACCGTCGATTTTCTGAAGATCGACGGCCTGTTCATCGGCAACATCGTCCACGACCGGATCGATTACGAGATGGTCCGCTCCATCACCGACATCGGCCACGTCATGGGCAAGAAAGTGGTCGCCGAGTCGGTCGAGAATCTCGAAGCCATGGAAAAGCTGCGCAAGATCGGCGTCGATTTCGTGCAGGGCTTCGCCGTCGGCGGCCCGGTCGCGATGAATTCGATTGGCGTGTGGTGAGGTGCCGGCTTACGCCAGCACTACCAGCAGGTCCTTCGCGTCCACCGTTTCGCCGGGCTTGGTCACGACCTCACCGATCGAACCATCGCGGTCGGCGCGCACCGATGTTTCCATCTTCATGGCTTCGATGGTCAACAGTACGTCGCCGCGCTTCACCTTGTCGCCTTGACGAACTGCGATGGTCGCAACCGTGCCGGGCATAGGCGCACCGACGTGAGTCGCGTCAGCCGTGTCCGCCTTGCGACGCGGCGGTTTGAGCGCCACCTGGCTGCGATCGGGCACTTTGACCGAGCGAGGCTGACCGTTGAGCTCGAAGAAGACGGTGCGCGTGCCGTCGTCGTGGCTGTCGCTGACGGCGACGAAGCGCACGATGAGAGTTTTGCCGCGTTCGATGTCGACCGTGACTTCGTCGCCCGGCTCCATGCCGTAGAAAAACAATGGCGTCGGCAATGCGCTCACGCGGCCGTAGTCGAGGCGGTTGCGCATGTAATCCAGGAACACTTTTGGATACATCAAATACGAGGCGAATTCCTGGTCCGTGATCTCACGCCAGGTTTTGCTCTGCGCATCCTCGCGCGCTTTCGCCAGATCGATCGGCGCGAGCACTTCGCCCGGCCGAACTGTCAGCGGCTTCGTGCCTTTGAGCACCTTCTTCTGCAGCGCTTCGGGGAACCCGCCATACGGCTGGCCGAGATCGCCGCGGAATAAAGAAACAACCGACTCGGGGAAGGCAATCTCGGTCGCTGGATCCAGCACCTGCTCGGCGCTCAGGCTGCTCGTGACCATCATGATGGCCATGTCGCCGACGACCTTCGAGGTCGGCGTGACTTTCACGATGTCACCAAACATCTCGTTCACTTTGGCATAGGCGCGTGCGACTTCGGGCCAGCGCACGTCGTCGATGCCGAGCGAGCGCGCCTGCTCACGCAGATTGGTGAACTGCCCGCCAGGCATGCCGTGCACATAAACTTCCGAAGCGCCCGAGCGCAGGTCGCTTTCGAACGCGCTGTAGCAGTGGCGCACCTGCTCCCAATAACCCGAGATGACGCGCAGGTTTTCTGGGTCGAGCCCGGACTCGCGCGGGCCGTGTCGCAGAGCTTCCACGATGGAGCCGAGATTCGGCTGCGAGGTCAGGCCGCTCATCGCGTCCAGTGCGCCGTCGACGGCATCCGCGCCGGCATCGATGGCTGCCAACACGCTCGCTGCGGCAATGCCACTTGTATCGTGAGTGTGGAAGTGAACCGGCAAGCCGATTTCTTCCTTCAACGCCTTTACCAAAGTGAACGCGGCGCGGGGCTGACACAAGCCGGCCATATCTTTGATGCCGATGATGTGCGCGCCAGCGGCCTTCAACTCACGACCCATCGACAAATAATATTTGAGGTCGTACTTGGTACGGCCGGGATCGGACAGGTTGCCGGTGTAACAAATCGCGGCCTCGCACAGCGCGCCCGACTCGCGCACCGCGTCGATCGCGACGCGCATGTTCTCGACCCAGTTGAGAGAGTCGAACACGCGGAACAGATCGATGCCTGACGTCGCCGCTTGTTTGACGAAGTAGCGCACGACGTTGTCTGGATAATTGGTATAGCCGACCGCGTTCGCCGAACGCAGCAACATCTGCAGCAGCAGATTCGGCATCGCGCGACGGAATTCCTGCAGGCGCTCCCACGGACATTCATTCAAGAAGCGCATCGCCACGTCGAACGTCGCGCCGCCCCAGCATTCCACTGAAAACAAATTCGGCAGCAGGCTCGCGTAGTACGGCGCGATCGCCTTCATATCGTAAGTGCGAAAGCGCGTCGCGAGCAGAGACTGATGCGCATCACGCATGGTCGTGTCCGTCAGCAGCACCTGCTTTTGTTCGAGCATCCATTGCGCGAACTTGTCCGGACCGAGCTCGTCGAGCTTTTGTTTGCTGCCCGGCGCCGGCGGCGGCAGATCGATCTTCGGCAGTTTCGGCACCGTCAGGCGCGTCGGACGCGGACGCGACTTCACTTCCGGGTTGCCGTTCACGACCACATCGCCGATGAAATTCAACAGGCGCGACGCACGATCGCGTTTGCGCGGGAAGCGGAACAGCTCGGGCGTTTGATCGATGAACTTGGTCGTGTACTCCGCCGACGCGAACTGCGGATGCATGATGAGCTGATCGAGGAAGCGCAGGTTTGTAA
>CAMLEO010000281.1 GCA_946478975.1 uncultured Steroidobacter sp. | reverse complement strand
TGCGAGTGCACGGCAAGCGCGTGATCTCGCGGGTGGTCGACGTTTCCAAGGAAGATATCGTCACCGAGGCCATGCGCGAAACCGTAAGCACGATGGGCCGCCTCGACGCGTGCTTCGCCAACGCCGGCGCGAGCAACGCCTGGAAATCGTTCCTCGACATCGGCGGCGAAAACTATCGGCGCCTGATGAGCATCAACCTCGACGGCGCGATCTGGACCACTCGCGAAGCCTGCCGGCACATGAAAGAACGCGCCGAGAGCGGCGATCCCGGCGGCTCCATCGTCATCGTCTCCAGCATGGGCGCGAGATTCGGCGGCCCCCGCAACCAGGATTACACAGCGACCAAGGCTGCAGTAACTGCCGTCGTTCGCGGCATCGCCGTCGAGTTCGCTCGCTACGGCGTGCGTGCCAATTCGATCCTGCCCGGCTGGGTTGCATCCGAGATGACCAGGTCATTGCAGGCCAACGATCAGTTCACGCAAAAGGCCATCGGCCGCGTGCCGGTGCGTCGCTGGGGCCAGCCCGAAGAGTTCGGCGGCATCGCCGTCTATCTCGCCAGCTCGGCAAGCTCGTTTCATACCGGCGATGAAATATTGATCGACGGCGGATACTCGTCCTATTGAGCCGACAAACCGAACTTTGCGGCGACTCCGCAGTTAAGCCAGATTGCACAACCATCGCATCTGGAGGACCGCATGCAGGCGCTGAGCAATGCCTTCGCCAGTCTCGAACCCGCGACGTGGCAGACGCTGGGCTGCGTCGTTGCCGGGCTGGCGCTGACGCATTTCGTGCTCAGCTGGAGCATCAAGTACAAAGCTCGTCACCAAGCCGAGCAGCACGAGCCTGCGGACTCAGGTACGCAGCGCGCCGTGCGACGCTGGATCTGGCAGGGAGCCATTCGATGCATTCCGCCGCTCGCGGCACTGATCTGGGTGAATGGCTTACATTTCGCGCTGGTCGCCGTCGCCAACGACCTGGAGGAATATTCCTTCACTCCTACAGCGATCGCAGGGCTCGACTGGCTGCAAGGCATCGGCACGCTGCTGGCGATCACCTGGCTGCTGGTTCGTATCGGCAGGACGATCGATCGCGGGCTCCGCGCCATCGCTGCGCGCACCGACAACGACTGGAGTGAGGTTCTGGTCCCGTTCGCAGGCCGCGCAGTGAGGCTCGTGCTGCCGCTGATTGCAATTCTGCTCGGCACGCCGGCATTGATGGTGTCGCCGCAAATCGAAAGTATCGTCGGGCATGCCACCAGCATCCTGGTGATCGGCACGCTGGCGTATCTCGGTTTGCAACTCATTCAAGTCGGCACATCGCTGATCCTGCAACGACAGGAGCTCACCGCCAAAGACAACCGCCGCGCGCGTGCGATTTACACGCAAGTGACGATGCTGCGTAAGATCGTCACCAGCGTGGTGATGTTGATTGCGATTGCATCCATGCTGATGGTGTTCGAATCGGTGCGTCATTTCGGCACCGCCATCATCGCGTCGGCCGGCGTCGCCGGCATCATTCTCGGCTTCGCCGCTCAGAAAAGTATCGCCACGCTGCTCGCAGGCGTGCAGATCGCGCTGACGCAGCCCATCCGCATCGATGACGTGGTAATCGTCGAAGGCGAATGGGGCCGCATCGAGGAGATCACGCTCACGTACGTGGTGGTGGTGATCTGGGACTGGCGGCGCCTGGTGCTGCCGATTTCCTATTTCATCGAGAAGCCGTTCCAGAACTGGACGCGGATCTCGGCCGACATCATCGGCTCGGTGTTTTTCTATCTCGATTACAACGTGCCGCTGGAGCCGCTGCGTGCCGAGATGCAGCGCATCCTCGATCACTCGCCGCTGTGGGACAAAAAGGTCGCGTCGCTGCAAGTGACCGACAGCAAACAGAACACCATGGAAATTCGCATCATCGTCAGCTCGCGCGACGCGGGGCAGTCCTGGGATCTTCGCTGCGAGCTGCGCGAGAAGCTGATCAGATTCCTGCAGCAGCGCCATCCCGAAAGCCTGCCCCGCATTCGCACCGCGTTCTCGTGGTCAACTCTTGAGCGGAATCCAGATTTCCAGGCCGCCGTTCCCGCTGTGTGAATCGAACTCCGGTCCGTAGACTTCGAGCGTCGGCGCATCGGCGCTCTCATGCCCCGACTCCGGCAGCCAGCGACTCCAGATTGCGGCCAAGGTGCCGCTGATGGTCGAGATGTGATCGCGATGTTTGAAAACGGCGTAGCGATGCGACGGAATGCGCAGTGTGGTCAGCTCCGGCGGCGTGCGGTCGAAGTCCTTCACTTGCGCGCCACAGAGATATTCCATGTTGCCGGCGTCGTCGGTGTTATAGACCACGCCGTAGGCCGCCTGATTCAGCTGGTCCGGAATGTGTCCGAAATAACTCATGAAACGTTCCCATTGCGACGGGATGCCGGCCTTGTGCTTGCAGTTGTAACGGGCCGAGATGCCGGCAATCAGCATCGACTTGCTTTGCTCGAAGCGCGGCGGTTCCAGGTTGGGTAATTGCTGGTGTGTCATGGCGACAGGCTCCACGATGGCTAGGTTATCGATGTGACCTTGCGCGCGCACCGCTTCAGGCGTGAGCCCGAACTGTTCGCGAAACGCGCGTGTGAATGCCTCGTGAGAACCGTAGCCGGCGGCCAGCGCCACCGATAAAACATCCGGCGCGCCGTTCGCGAGTTCGCGCGCCGCCATCGACAGACGGCGGCCGCGCACATAACGCATGATCGGCTGGCCGGCCAGATGTGTGAACGCTCGCGTCAGGTAGTACGGCGAAACATTCACCTGCGCGGCAATGGATTCGAGCGTCAACTCATCCGCGAGATGACTTTCGATGAACCAAAGTGCGCTGTTGATGGGATTCATACGGACCTCTGGCGAAGCACGACCTCATTGTCGTCATCCCGCGGCGGCCCGCTTGATCGAACTTGCGGTCAGCGCGCCGGCGCTTTGAGTAAGGCCTTGTCCAAAATTCCGCCGTCGGCGAAGTGATTTTTGACCACCGCATCCCAGCTGCCGAAAACCTCCTCGACCGTCACCAGCTTCACCGCGGGAAACTGCGCCGCATATTTCTTCAATGCCGCTGCATCGTGAACGCGGTTGTAGTGCCGGGCGATGATGTCCTGACCCGCCGGGCTGTACAGATATTGCAGATACGCTGTCGCCGCGGCACGCGTGCCTTTTTTGTCGACCACTTTGTCGACCACAGCGACTGGAAAATCGGCGCGCAGGCTCATCGACGGCACGACCTCCTGCAGATTGCTCTTGCCGTACTCGCGGCGGATCGCAATCACTTCACATTCGAATGTCACCAGCACGTCGCCGATGCCGCGCTCGACAAATGTCGTGGTGGCGCCGCGTCCGCCGGTATCGAACACCGGTACGTTCGCGAGCATCCGAGAAACGAAATCTGCGGCCTTGGTCTGGTCGCCGCCGTTCTGCGCCAGCGCATAGGCGTAAGCCGAGAGATACGTGTAACGACCGTTGCCCGAGGTCTTGGGATTCGGAAACACCACCTGGATGCCCGGTTTTGCGAGATCCGACCAATCCTTGATCTGCTTCGGATTGCCGGTGCGCACCAGGAACACCGGCAGTGAGTAATAAGGCGAGGCGCGATTCGGCAATCGCTCACGCCAGTTCGCTGCCACGAGCCCCAGCTTCTGCAGCAGCTCGACGTCGGTGACCTGGTTGAATGTGACTACGTCCGCCGGCATGCCGTCCGCAACGGTGCGGGCCTGCTTGGAGGAGCCGCCGTGCGACTGGCGGATTTTCAGCTTCTGGCCGGACTGCTTCTGCCAGTGCGCAATGAAGGCGGGATTGATCTCATCGAACAACTCGCGCGAGACATCGTAGGAAGCATTCAGCAGTTCCTGCGCGAACGCCGCGGGTGCGAAGCAGACGGCGAGCAGAACCAGCAGCGGACGAATTTTCATAGACAGGATCGCAAGGGCCCACGGCTCCGCACATAAAGAAGCGGCGCCGCAGTAGCGACGCCGCTCCGTGAAGCATCCCCTGTTCCAATACAAACAGGGGAGCGATCGAGTTACTGCGCCGGAGGCGGCGGAGTCGTGCCGGTATCAGCCGGCGGAGTCGTGGTCGAAGAATCCGGCGCCGGCGGCGTCTCGGACGGAGTCGGGCTCGGAGCAGGCTCAGCCGGCGGAGGCGTGGTCGGAGCCGTCGTCGTGGTGTCGGCCGGCGGAGCGGTGTCGGCATTGTCCGATTTTTTAGCGCAGCCGGCCGCCAGCAACAGCGCGGAAACGGCAAGCAAAGCAAGAGCACGCATACTTGAATCCTCCACAGATTCCAATGATGAGCGAAGTCCCCTACTAAGTGGTCTGCGTTCGAGATGGTTCCAACGCCGCGCCGATCCTCGAATCGTGAGATGTCAATGTTTCGTCAATGCGCGGCATCGCATCTCGGCGCGCGCGTATCATGCCGTACTCGTCACTCGCTGCACAGACACGGATGTGACTTACGGCGTCGCCGCCAGCACGATGCTTTTCGCCACCTGCCATCCCGACGTGATCCCGCACTCGCCGCTGGCTTCAGTAGCAACATCTACTCGATGTTCGCTGAGCTTTGCTGCGGTGAGCACCGCCAGCACCGCTTTCTTTTCATCTATGGTCCAGTTGGTGAACGCCACGTAATAGGAGCCCGACGAATCCGTGGGCGAGTTTTGGAACGTCACGCCCGTCAGCGCACCGGCCTTCTCCACCTTGATCATGCCGACGTACACGCCAGTGCAGTTGGAAATATCGGCGTGAGCGATGTTCGCAAGAAGCAGCAATGCCGCCGCGCAGATCCGTTTCATGATTTCGTCCGCTGTGAGGAAGGGGCGGCTAAGTTGCGACAACGCAATTCGCGCTGTCAACACATCCGATCCCGAGCGCGTGGCGAACTTCCAGGCATCGAGCGCATGCGCGACTGGCAATGAGTGACGCCTATCCTCGCGATCTCATCGGCTACGGCCGCAGGCCACCGCACCCGAAGTGGCCCAAGGGTGCGCGGGTCGCGCTGCAGTTCGTGCTGAATTACCAGGAAGGCGCCGAGAGCAGCGTGCTCGACGGCGATCCCGCCTCGGAAACGTTTCTTTCCGAAATCATCGGCGCTCGGGCGCTGCCGATGCGTCACATGGGCATGGAGTCGAGCTACGAATACGGCTCGCGCGCCGGCCTCTGGCGCGTACTGCGCACCTTCGAACAACGACGCCTGCCGCTCACGATATTTGCTGTGGCGAAGGCCTTGCAGCGTCACCGCGAAGCGACCGCTGCATTTCTGGAGCTGGGCCACGAGATCGCCTGTCACGGCCTGCGCTGGATCAATTATCAACTGGTGGATGAAGACACCGAGCGCGAGCATGTGCGTGAAGCGGTGCAGATCATTCGTAACATCACCGGCTCCGCGCCGCTCGGCTGGTACACCGGCCGCGACAGTCCGAACACCCGCCGGCTGCTCATCGAGCACGGCGGCTTTGTTTACGATGCAGATTCGTACGCGGACGATCTTCCTTACTGGACCAAGGTTCGCATCGAGTATCACGGCAAGCCGCGAACCGTGCAGCACCTCGTCGTGCCCTACACGCTCGACACCAGCGACATGCGCTTCGCCGTCGCGCGGGGTTTCAACACGGGCGAACAGTTCTTCGATTACTTGAAAGATGCATTCGATACTTTGTATCGCGAGGGCGATCCGGCCGCCTCGAACGCACCCAAGATGCTGTCGATCGGCCTGCACAGCCGGCTGATCGGCCGACCGGGCCGCATCGGCGCGCTCGAACGCTTTCTCGACTATGTGACCAAGCACGAGCGCGTGTGGATCTGCCGACGCATCGACATCGCCGTGCATTGGATCTCGACGCACCCGGCGCCTCTGAAATGATCGGGCGGGCCGCCGTGAAATTGGCAAGCGCAACGGACATCGGTCATCATCGCGCGTCGCCCGCTTTGTTGACCTTCCTGGATCCTTGCATGTCCGAGTCCGCCCGCGCCGTGGTGAATGCTTTCCTGGAGCGCGAATTCATTCGGCAGGCCGAATTCCTGGCCGAACTGGTTCACGTGCCCAGCGACAATCCGCCTGGCGATTGCGCGATGGCCGCCGAGCGCGCGCACGAGATGCTGGAGAGCCTGCTCGACCTCGAGGTCGAAACCGATGTGGTGCCCGCCGCGGCCGTGAAAGCGAACGGCATGATTTCGGCGACCAACCTCATCGTGCGTCGACGCTTCGGCCAGGGCGGCGGGCCGACGATCGCGCTCAACGCCCACGGCGATGTGGTTCCGCCCGGCCGCGATTGGTCGCACGATCCATACGGCGCCGAGATCGTCGACGATCCCGACCACGGCTTGATGATGTTTGGTCGCGGCGTCGCGGTGAGCAAATCGGATTTCGCCACTTACACCTGGGCGTTGCTCGCCCTCATCGAGCTGCAGAATCACGGCGTGCCGCTGCAAGGCGCGGTCGAGTTGCACTTCACGTTCGATGAGGAAGTCGGCGGCAACCTCGGGCCCAGACGTTTGCTCGAACAGCACTTGAGCAAACCGGACCTGGCAATCTGCGCTGGCTTCTCATATGGCATCACCACCGCGCACAACGGATGTTTGCATCTGGAAGTGATCGTCAACGGCAAGTCCGGCCATGCGGCTGTTCCATCCACGGGCGTGGACGCGCTCGAAGCGACAACTCACATTCTGACCGCGCTCTACGCACATCGCACGGAGCTGTCGCAGATCAGCTCGCAGGTGCCCGGCATCAGCACGCCGACATTGAACGTCGGGTTGATTCAGGGCGGCATCAACACCAACGTCGTTCCGGACCGCGTCACGTTGCGGCTCGACCGCCGCATCATTCCGGAAGAGTCGCCGCTCGAAGTCGAAGAAAAGCTGCGCGCGCTGATCGAGCGTGCAGTCGAAGGCCGCCCCGGCATCACAGTAGAGCTCAATCGAATCTTGCTCGCCGCGCCGCTGCAGGAGCTGCCGGGCGCAGCCCCTATGATCGAGGCGCTACGCAAGCACGCGGAAAAAGAATTTGGCGTGCCGATCAACACGCACAGCGTGCCGCTGTACACCGACGCTCGCCACTACTCCAGCGCCGGCATTCCAACTGTGCTCTACGGCGCGGGCCCGCGCACGTTGCAGGAAGCAAACGGACACGGCGCGGATGAATGTTTGCGGTTGAGCGATTTGCGCAAGGCCACCTCGGTAGTGGCACTCACGCTCGCAGACCTGCTGCACGCTAAATAAAGAAATCGTCGCCGACCGGCTTGTTCGCCAGGATCTCCTCGCGCGTGAGTCCTTGGATCTCGTGCGGGAACACCAGCCATTGATCGGTGGAGCGAATGAAATAATCGGGCGTGAGCGAGCTCTGGTTCCGGGCCGGCTTGTAATAGACCGTTGCGATCTTGACCCGCTCCGGCATGTTCCTCCGGCAGCGGCGCTGCAGCTCTGCGACCACCGCTTCCAGGCTGCGCCCTGAATCGAACACATCGTCGATCAGCAGCAGCTGATCCTCGAACGACAGGCGCGAGACGAGATAGTCGATCGCGTGCACGCGCACTGTTTTGTCCTGCTGGCCGATGCCCGTGTACGACGAGGTCCGGATTGAGATGTGGTCGCACTCGATGCCGTTGTACTCCAGCACCTCCTGCACCGAGATGCCGATTGGCGCGCCGCCGCGCCAGATGCCGACCAGGAACGACGGCCGGAAGCCGCTGCGTACGATCTGCACACCCAGCGCGAGCGAGTCGCGCAACAGCGATTCGGCCGAGATATAGGTTTTTTCCATCCGCGAATCATACCTGGGTACACTGTCGACTCCGCTTGGTAGACGAGGTTGACAGCATGAACTGGCTCGAACGCGACGCCGCCAGCGTCTGGCACGGCTTCACGCAGATGGACTGCTACGTCGAAAACCGCCCCGTGATCGTGGAGCGGGCCGAGGGCCGGGAGCTGATCGACGTCGATGGCAAGCGTTACCTGGACGCGATTTCCTCGTTGTGGGTGACCACGCTCGGCCATCGCGTTCCCGAACTGGACCAGGCCGTGCGCGATCAGCTCGACCGCGTCGCCCACTCCACCCTGCTCGGCAACGGCAATCGCATCGTCATCGAGTTCGCCGAGGCACTCGCTCGCGTCGTTCCGGTCGATCGCCCGCACACCGTGTTCGCTTCGGACGGCGCAGCCGCCGTCGAGCAAGCGCTGAAGATTGCATTTCAATATTGGACCAATCGCGGCGAGTCCGGGCGCACGACGTATCTCGCATTCGGCGACGGCTATCACGGCGATACGATCGGCTCGCTCTCGTTGGGCGGCGGCGGCTTCGGTACGCAGATCTTCGATCCGCTGCGCTTCCCCGTGGTGCGCGCTCCGGCGTTCTCCGAACCGAATGCATTGCGCACCGCTGCTGAAATGGTGCGTGAACATCATCGCAAACTCGCAGCGGTCGTCGTCGAGCCGCTGGTGCAAGGCGCCGCGGGAATGTCGATCGCACCGGCCGCCGATTTCGCGGCGCTGGGCCAGGCTTGCCGCGATACTGGTGTGTTGCTGATTTGCGATGAAGTGGCGACCGGCTTCGGACGCACCGGCACCTTGTTCGCCTCGGAACAGTGCAAGCTGCGCCCTGACCTGCTGGGCCTGGGAAAAGGCATCACGGGCGGCTACCTGCCGATGTCGGCGACGGTCGCTTCACACCGCGTGTTCGAAGCGTTCCTCGGTCCCGACCTGAGCGAGAAGACGTTCTATCACGGCCACTCCTATGGCGGTAACGCGCTCGCCGCCGCCGTGGCGCTGAAACATCTGCAGCTCATGGAATCGATGCATGTGCTCGACAACGTGCGCGCACGCTCGGCTCAATTGAGCGAAGCCTTGCGAGCTCGCATCAGCCTGTTCGAGCGCGTGAAAGAAATTCGCGTCGCCGGTTTGATGGGTGCAGTCGAGCTCGACACGACCGATGACCGAAAGCTCGCGCGTCGCACCTGCGCCGCCATGGTGAAGCGAGGCGTCCTGTCGCGCTCCATGGGCCCGGTGATCACGATCGTTCCGCCGCTCACCATCACTGCCGCCGAAATCGACCGCATAGCGCGTCATCAGCCGGGCGAGCAGGACATCGCCGATCAGCATCGGCACGACGGCGCTCGGCTTGCCGAGCACTTCGAAGCCGGCTTCTTCGAGCCAGGCTTAGAGCGCCGGCGGCGTGTCGAAGACG
>CAMLEO010000280.1 GCA_946478975.1 uncultured Steroidobacter sp. | reverse complement strand
TGCTCTTCGTCGGGGCATCGCCGATCGCCTCGGTCGCGAACAACTATGGCTACCTGTGTGTGCTGAATCGCATCGGGCTGCCGGGCTTCACCGAGGAAGACCTGGCTGTTGCGCGCGCCATTGCGGCTCAAGTCGCGGTCGCTTATGAGAACGCCAGGCAGCACCAGGCTCTGCAAGGCGAGATCGAACGTCGCGCCGAGATGGAAAGCGAGATCCGGCGTTTGAATCACGACCTGGAGCGTCGCGTTGCCGAGCGCACCGCCGAGCTCGAGATCGCCAACCGCGAGCTCGAAGCGTTTTCCTATTCAGTCGCGCACGATCTGCGTGCGCCGCTGCGTTTGATTCATGCGCACGTGCAGATGCTGCGTGAACATCGCGGCCCGCCGGGCTCGCGCGAGCCGGCAATTCACATGGAACAGATTCAGCGCGGCGCCCGCGACATGAGCGCGCTGATCGACGGCCTGCTGGCGCTGTCGCGAGTCAGTCACGTCGAAATGCGTCGCGAGCCGTGCGAGCTGGATTCGCTGGTCCGCCGTGCCATCGATCGTTCGCATCCTGAAACGCCGGGCCGCGAGATCGAGTGGCGAATCGCGCAGCTGCCGGCGGTGAGCTGCGATCCGGAGTTGATGCAGCAGGTGTTTGCCAACCTGATCGGCAACGCCGTGAAATACTCCCGGCCGCGGCCGAGACCGGTGATCGAAGTGGGCACCGGCATCGCAGCCGACAACGACGGCGGCTCGGGCGTTCGCGCCGGCGCCAGATACATTTACGTGCGAGACAACGGCGTCGGCTTCGACATGCGCTATGCGCGCAAGCTGTTCGGCGTGTTCCAGCGCCTGCACCGCCAGGATGAATTCGAGGGCACCGGCATCGGGCTCGCCACCGTGAGCCGGATCGTGGAGCGCCACGGCGGCGCGATCTGGGCCGAGGCTTCCCCCGGCCGCGGCGCCGAATTCCGCTTTACTCTGGCCGGATTGAATTGACCCGTGACTCCGGGCGGCTGAATAGTCAGAATTGGCGCTTTTCGGCACCCCTTCCTTTTAGTTCATGGATCAAAACTACTCTCCCGCGGCCGTGGAAGCCGAGGCCCAGGCTTTTTGGAAAGAGCATGGCGCATTCTCGGTCAGAGAAGATCCGCAGCGGCCGAGCTACTACTGCCTGTGCATGTTCCCGTACCCCAGCGGGCGCCTGCACATGGGCCACGTACGCAATTACACCATCGGCGACGTGATCACTCGTTTCCTGCGCATGCAGGGCTACAACGTGCTGCAGCCGATGGGCTGGGATGCGTTCGGCCTGCCGGCCGAGAACGCGGCCATGAAGAACGGCGTGCCGCCGGCGAAATGGACCTACGAAAACATCGCCTACATGAAGCAGCAGCTGCAGTCGCTGGGCTTCGCGCTGGATTGGAATCGCGAGCTCGCCACCTGCCAGCCGCAGTACTACCGCTGGAACCAGTGGCTGTTCCTGAAGATGCTGGAGAAAGGCATCGCCTATAAGAAAACCGGCGTCGTGAATTGGGACCCGGTGGATCAGACGGTGCTCGCCAACGAGCAGGTGATCGACGGCCGCGGCTGGCGCACGGGCGCACTGGTCGAGAAGCGTGAGATCCCGATGTATTACCTGCGCATCACCGATTACGCGCAGGATCTGCTCGCCGCGCTCGATGACATGCCGGGCTGGCCGGAGCGCGTGCGCACGATGCAGGCGAACTGGATCGGCCGCAGCGAAGGCGTGCGGCTGAGCTTCCCGTACGAGCTCGAAGGCGAGAAGCGTTTGCTGAGCGTGTTTACGACGCGTGCCGACACCGTCATGGGTGTGACATTCGCTGCTGTCGCCGCCGAACATCCGCTCGCGACGTATGCCGCAAAATCGAACGCCCAGCTCGCTGCGTTCATCGAAGAATGCAAACAAGGCACCGCGCAGGAAGCGGAGCTCGCGGTGATGGAAAAGAAGGGCATGCCGACCGGCCTGTTCGTGCAGCATCCGATCACGGGCGAGCGCGTGCCGGTGTGGGTCGGCAACTATGTGCTGATGACTTATGGCGAAGGCGCCGTCATGGGCGTGCCCGCGCATGACGAACGTGACTTCGCATTCGCGCTCAAGTACGGCCTGCCGATCAAACAAGTGATCAAGTCGACCGCCGATGTGCCGCCGTTCTCCGATAAGGAATGGCGCGCCGATTACGGCGACTACGGCGTGTGCATTCATTCGGGCAAGTACGACGGCCTCGATTACAAACATGCCGTCGATGCGATCGCTGCCGATCTCAAAGCCAAGGGCCTGGGCGAGAAGCACGTGCAATGGCGCCTGCGCGATTGGGGTATTTCACGTCAGCGCTATTGGGGCTGCCCGATTCCGCTGATCCACTGCCCCAAGTGCGGCGACGTGCCGGTGCCGGAGAAAGATCTGCCGGTGGTGCTGCCCGAAGGCCTGGTGCCGGATGGCAGCGGCAATCCGCTCAACAAGACGCCGTCGTTCTTGAACTGCGCATGTCCCAAGTGCGGAGCCGCGGCACGCCGCGAGACCGACACGATGGATACATTCGTTGACTCGTCCTGGTATTTCCTGCGGTTCGCTTCGCCGGGCAGCGACGACAAGATGGTCGATGAGCGCGCCAACTATTGGGCGCCGGTGAATCAATACATCGGCGGCATCGAGCACGCGATCCTGCATTTGCTGTACGCACGTTTCTGGACGCGCGTGATGCATGATTTTGGTCTCGTGAAAGTGAAGGAGCCGTTCCAGAACCTGCTCACGCAGGGCATGGTGCTCAACGATATCTACTATCGCCGCGAGGGCGAGGGCGCGATTCAATATTTCAATCCCGCCGAAGTGCGCGTGGAGCTGGACGCCAAGGGCCAGCGCACTGGCGTTTGTATCGGCCCCGATGGCAAGCCGGTGCAGTGGGAAGGCATGCGCACCATGTCGAAGTCCAAGATGAACGGCGTCGATCCCACCACGCTGGTCGAGCAGTACGGCGCGGACAGCGTGCGGCTGTTCATGATGTTCAAGGCGCCGCCGGAAGATACATTGGAATGGTCGGACGACGGCGTCGAAGGCGCGTCGCGTTTCATGCGTCGCCTGTGGCAGATGGTCTTCAAGCACGTGAGCGGCGAGCCGGCCAGCGAGGCTTTGAATGCAGCCGCATTAACCGACGAGCAACGTAACGTGCGGCGCGCCGCGCACGCCACTCTGCAGAAGGTCACCGATGACCTCGGTCGTCGGCGCGTGTTCAACACTGCGATCGCCGCGGTGATGGAGTTTTTGAACACGCTGTCGAAGTTTGAAGATACATCGGCGCAGGGCCGCGCGGTTCGGCAGGAAGCGCTGGAGTTCGTGGTGCAGATGTTGTCGCCGATCGTTCCGCATGCCGGTCATGCGCTGTGGCAGGCGTTGGGGCACAGCGATGCGCTGATCGATCATCCGTGGCCGAAGGCCGATCCGGCGGCACTGGTGCGAGACAGTATCGATGTGGTCGTGCAGGTGAACGGCAAGCTGCGCAGCCAGGTGACCGTCGATCCGAACGCGACCGAAGATCAGATCCGAGCCGCGGCGCTCGCTGACTCCACTGTGCAGAAGTGGATTGAAGGCAAGCCGGTGCGGAAAGTGATCGTGGTGAAAGGCAAGCTGGTCAACGTCGTCATCTGATTTAATTTTGCACCAAGCCGGTTGCCCGGCTTGCTGCTGGGCGTTAGCCTCTGGTTCAAACGAGCCAGGGGTAACGCCATGTCAGCCGCGGAACGCACCGTAGGAAACGTTCGTCAGCAAGTCTCGGCGGAGGAGTGGGCCACACGCGTCGATCTGGCCGCGTGTTATCGCTTGGTTGCGCACTTCGGCTGGGACGACCTGGTGTTCACGCACATCTCCGCGCGCGTGCCCGGCACTCATGACTTTCTCATCAATCCTTACGGCCTGATGTTCGAAGAGGTCACCGCATCCAACCTGGTGCGCGTCGACCTCGCCGGCAATAAAACATTGCCCAGCCCGTACGAGATCAATCCCGCCGGTTATACCATTCACAGCGCCGTGCACGAGGTGCGTGAAGATGCGGGTTGTGTGTTACATCTGCATACAACGGCGGGCATCGCTGTGTCGGCGCAGAAACGAGGGCTGCTGCCGATCTCACAACAAGCGACCTTCATCATGATGAGCCTGTCGTATCACGACTACGAAGGGCTCGCGCTCAACCCCGACGAGAAGAAACGCCTGCAGGCCGATCTCGGCGCCACGCATTTCATGATCCTGCGCAATCACGGCCTGCTCACCGTCGGCCGCACGGTCTCCGATGCATTCATGGAAATGTTCAGCCTGCAGCGTGCCTGTGAGATCCAGGTGCTGGCGCAGGCGGGCGGCCACGACCAGCTCATTCCTATTTCGCAAGCAGTGCTGGATACCGTGCCCGAATACATGCGCCTGGTGACACGCGGCGCCGGGACCGGCATCGTCTGGCCGGCCCTGTTGCGCAAAATGGACCGGCTCGACCCCGGCTTCCGCGACTGACGCATTGGGCTGTCAACGCGCCGGGCGGATTTTTCCGGCCATTTACCCATGTTTTTGCGGCCCTGCATCGAGCTACGGTAGAAACCGCGGTTGCCGGCTGCGCGTGCGAATGATAAAGCAACACGCATTGGTGACGCTGCAAAGGTCGAAAACAAAGAGATGCGCGGATGAGTGCGGGTGTCATGGCGACGCGGCTGTCGGTGCTGTCGCGCGCGTTGCCGTCGCGAATATTGGTGGTGGATGACGAGGCGGATGCTCGCGAGCTGATCACACAACGGCTCACCACGGGCGGCTTCGAAGTGCGCCATGCCTGCAACGGGCAGGAGGCGCTCGATATCCTGGCGCACGAGTGGTATCCGCTGGTGATCACCGACTGGCAGATGCCGGTGATGGACGGGCTGGGGCTGACCAAGGCACTGCGGGCCCGCTCCGCCGAAGACACATACATCATCATGCTGACGATGCGCGATTCGAGCGCAGACTTCGAGCAAGGCTATATCGCCGGCGTCGACGACTATCTCACCAAGAATATCTCTGACGCTGAGTTGTTCTCTCGCGTGTACGCCGCGTTCAACACGCTGGCGCTGCGTCGTTCGCTGCGTGAAGCGCAGGCCGCGGTGCTGGAACAGTCGGTCGGCATCGACAGCGAGTCGGGCGCGTTTTCGCCGGTCGAGCTGCAGGGCCGCCTGCTGTCGGAGATTCGACGCGGGCAGCGCTACGGTCGGCAGTTGGCCGTCATCAATTTAGGCGTTCGGATTCAAGGCGCGCCGGCGACTGCATGCGTGCCGGAGCCGACGGTATTGAAGTGCGTCGTGCAGGCCATCGACTCCAGCGTGCGCGCCCATGTGGATTGGATCGCCCGCCTGGACACACCGGTAGGCGCGGCGTTCGCGGTCGTGCTGCCGGAGGCCGGCATTTCCGATGTGCCCGCTATAAAGGAGCGCATGATCACCGTGCTCAACCGGTACGCCAGCAATGCCTCCGTGCCGCTGGCCTTTTCCTATGGCACGGCGGCCTTGGAGCGGGAAGGGAACGACAGCTCGCCGGTGGATGCCGGGGAAATGCTCAATGTGGCCGAGCATTGCCGGCACTGTCCGGGGCATTCGGGCAGCGAGCAGCTGGCGGCCGTTCAGCGCAGTGTCGCCAGCCACGCCAGCATCGTCTGCCGCCACGGCTACGTGGTGGACAGCGAATGCGCGCTCAAGAGCCCGGCCCTGGCCCAGCCCAGCACCGCCCAGCCGGTGTTTCGATAGCTCAACCGCCTGAACGCGGCTGAATCCTGCCGCCTCGTCGCCCCGAAACGTTGACCCTATGGCAGCCGACCGCGAACATTGCGGCCCGTTCTTCAACGAGTTCAGCCAGTGCCGCGATTTGTCGCTCGCTTTTCCCGCCTGGGCCTGCTGTCGATGTGTCTGGTGGCTGCGCTGCTGTCCGGCTGCGGCTGGCGGCTGCAGGGTACGACCAAGCTGTCGCCGGTGATGGCGACCACCTACGTCGAGACCGACGACCGGTTCACCGATTTCAACCGGGCGCTGCGCGAACGGCTGCAGGCGTCGGGCGCCCGCCTGGCGTCACGGCCCGAGGATGCGACCGCCGTCGTCAAGATCCTCAAAGATCAAAGCGGCCAGCGGGTGCTGACGGTGTCGGCGCGCAATACGCCCGAAGAATATGAAGTGTTCTATCACATCGAGTACTCGGTGAACGGCCGCACCGAGGAGCTCATCGCCCCACAGAAGCTCGAGCTGACGCGCGATTACAGCTACGACGAAACGACAGTGCTGGCCAAGCAGCGCGAACAGGCAAACCTGCGCGAAGCATTGGCGCGCGATCTGGCCGGGCTCGTGGTCCGGCGCCTCGCTTCTCTGTGAGCAGTGAGGTCCTGAAAGTCACCGACGTCGGTGTCGATGCAGTCACGGAATTGCTGAGCCGCTACGGCCTGCAATGTATAGCCCTGGCCGAGGGTGAAACGATCCCGGGTTCGTATTGGGGCGAGAGCGAGGCTGGGCTGATCGGCTCGCGCCTGTACTGGCGCCGGGATACTCCGCTTCACTCGGTGCTGCACGAAGCCGGTCATTTCATCTGCATGACCGATGAGCGCCGCAAGCAGTTGGACAAGGACGCCGGCGGCGACCACGACGAGGAAAACGGCGTTTGTTATTTGCAGATCGTCCTGGCTGACGAGTTGCCCGGCGTCGGCCGCCAACGCATGTGGCGCGACATGGATGCGTGGGGCTACACGTTTCGTCTCGGCTCGGCACGTGCGTGGTTCGAGCAGGACGCAGCCGATGCGCGAACCTGGCTGGCCGACCGCGGCCTGATCGATCAGGACGCGCGGCCAACCTGGCGCAAGCGCTAATCCCGGAAACGATCGGTCGCCAGAATCAGCTGGTGCGTATTGCCAGCCTCGAACGCCGAGTGCCCGGCATCGGGGGTGACGTGAAATTCCGCCTCGGGCCACGCCTGATGTAACTGCCACGCCGTCTGCATCGGGCACACCACGTCGTAACGACCCTGCACGATCACCGCCGGGATGTGCCGGATGCGATCGACGTTGCGGATCAGCTGATCTTCGCGTTCCAGGAAGCCGCGATTGACGAAGTAGTGACATTCGATGCGCGCCACGGCGATCGCGAAATCTTCCTCGCCCCACTTGTGCAGATTGTCTTCGTTGACGTGCAGATAGCTGGTCGCTGCTTCCCAGGTCGACCAGGCACGCGCGGCTTTGACGCGAGTCGCACGATCGGAACTGGTGAGGCGCTTGTAGAACGCATTGATCATGTCGCCGCGTTCTTCCGGCGGAATCGCGGCGACGTAGTTTTGCCAATGATCCGGAAACAGCGCGCTGGCGCCGCCTTCGAAATAGAACCAGCGCAGCTCGAACTGCGACAGCGTGAAAATTCCACGCAGGACGATCTCGGTCACGCGCTCCGGATGCGTTTGGGAATAAGCCAGTCCGAGCGTTGAGCCCCACGAGCCGCCGAACACCAGCCACTGCTCGATGCCAAGGTGCTTGCGCAGTTTTTCCATGTCCTCGACCAGGTGCCAGGTGGTGTTGTCGACCAGGCTCGCGTGCGGCTTGCTCCGGCCGCAGCCGCGCTGATCGAACAAAATGATTCGATACGCATCGGGATCGAAGAAGCTGCGCGCGCGGCTGTCACATCCGGCGCCGGGGCCGCCGTGCACGAAGACCGCCGGCTTGCCTTTGGGATTGCCGCATTCCTCGTAATAGATTTCGTGCTCGTCGGAGACGCGCAGCATGCCGCTTTTGTAAGGTTTGATTGCCGGATACAGCGTGCGCAGCCCGAGCGGCGCCTTGGCCGGTCGTTTGCGCTTCGCCAGCACTGCGTTTCGGGCGTGGCTGCGTTGTTTGCTGACGGCGGCTTTACGCGTGGGACGACGCACTGTCTTGCGCTTCTTGCTGGCCATGCATGCTCCGGGACGATCGTTCGGACCGACGTGAGGGGGACCGGTGAATTCTCGGCTGTGGCGGCCGGATAAGGAAGTGTCGCGACGTGCGACAATGGCAGGATGTCACTGAACGCCCAGACTCGATCGATGCTGTTGCTGCTGCTGCCCATGGTGGTCTGGGGCAGCGCGTTCGCCGTCACCAAGGGCCTGGTCGAGCTGTGGCCGCCGTTCACACTGGCGCTGGTGCGTGTCGGCATCGGCACGCTGGTGCTGCTGCCCCTGGCCATCCGACGTCACCAGCGCGGCATGCATCTGCCCTGGGGCACGATCTGGTGCATGGGCCTGCTGGGCGTGACGTTGTATTACCTCACGTTCAATCTTGCGATGGTTTATGTGTCGGCGTCGCAGGGCGCGCTGGTGCAAGCATCCATTCCCGCGATGACGGCGCTCGTGGCCGTTGTATGGCTGCGTGAACGGGCCACAGCGTTGCGCTGGTTGGGAATTGCGCTGTCGGTCGCCGGCGTGTTGATCGTGTTCTCGGGCAACAGCTCCGCGCCCGGGCAATCGCCGCTGCTCGGTAATTCGCTGATGTTTGCGTCGGTGGTGTGTTGGGGCTTGTACACGGCGCTCGCGAAGCGAGTTGCCGGCTTCGAATCGCTGGTGATCACGGTGTGCGTGATGGCCACGGGTACGCTGTTGTTAGTGCCGTTCTCTGCTTACGAGATCCTGCAGGCGGGATTGCAGCCGCTGCCGGCGACGGGATGGATCGGCATTTTGTATCTGGGCAGCATCGCGTCGGGACTGGCCTATGCGATTTACAACGCGTCGCTGCGGCACCTGGACGCCAGCGCGGTCGGCGTCTACACCAATTTGATTCCCATCGTCGGTGTGCTCACCGGCATCCTGTTCCTGGGCGAGCCGATGTCGCTGCGGGCGATTCTCGGCGGCGCGATCGTGATGCTGGGCGTGTGGATCACCAGCCGTTCGGAACGGCCGGATCGGGCGGCAGCGGTCGCCGATGCGACCTGAAATCAGCGCGCGGTCGCGGCGTCCTTACTGTTAGGGGCGATCAGCAGCTTCACCAGGTCCTGAGCATAGATCGGCAGATCTTTCAGGCTGCGTACGCAGATCATCAAATTGCGGAACGCCCAGTCGTCGGTGAGCTCGATCACGTGCAGCTTCATGGTCTGTTTGCTGCGCGTGGCGCTCGATTCCGGCACGATGCCGATGCCGACGTTCGACGCGACCATGCGACACACGCCGTCGAAGCTGCGCAGCTGCACTCGCAGTTTCATGCGCCGGCCGGTGCGCTCGGCTTTTTCGGACAGAA
>CAMLEO010000279.1 GCA_946478975.1 uncultured Steroidobacter sp. | reverse complement strand
GTACTGCGTACATCCCTGTAGCTGCTGCTGGTGCCGTCATCCCTGTCGGACCCAAGCCGCCGGTGAGAGATACCCCACCCACCTCGGCGACGCCTCAATGTACGTTAAATGTGAGATCTCTTTCGGAGTGGCATCACAAGCGGTCGTTGAGGCGGAGGATGGTGGGTCCTATGTTCATTCGGCGGCTTGGGTCCGACAGGGAAGTCGGCCCCAGCAGCAGCTCCAGGGACGGAACGCATACAGTCCACGCGACAGCGTGGACAAGGGCGGTGCGCGGCGCCGGAGGAACATAGGACCCACCAGCCTTCGCCAGCCACCGACGCCTTCTTCAAACAACCTCAAGAACCCTCAGCCAACAACTGATCAATCAACCCTCTGAACTCAGTCACGTACTCATCGTAGTGCCGCCCGGTCGCCGGCCCAGAAAACCCAACGTGCGTCTCGCGCACAACGCCCTTGCGATCAATCACCAGCGTCGTCGGAAACCCATAAACGCCCGTGAGCGTCGGCAGGGCCTTACTCGCATCGTCCGTCTCCGACAACCCAGCAATCAGCGTGGGGAATTCGATGCCGAGATCCTTCCGATACCCACGCACCGCCTGGGCCGCGCGATCGAACTCGCCGTGTCTTTCGAACATCAGAGCGATGATCTCCACGCCCTTGGGCTGATACTCCTTGTAGAAGGGCACAAGAAACATCGCCTCATCGTGACAATTGGGGCACCAGCTGCCGCCGAGCGAAACGATGACGACCTTGCCTCGGAAGCGCTCATCGTGCAGCGATACTTCCTTGCCATCCACATCCCGGAAGGTGAAATCGAACCTCGGCACATCCTGCTTGAGCTGAGTATTGAGCCCCGCCCCATCCATACTCGCATTGTCATTCCGTTTGGCGCGAACCACGGAGTGCGACGCCAATCCCTGCCACACATCCCCTTCGAGCTCACCCGCAGCATTGACCTTCAACTCATATAGATACGCGAGCCCGCCGGCGAAAGTTGAAAGCTGCGCCTCCTCCCCGCGCACCTGGCCTTCGAGGAAACGATGATCGCCCGTCGGCGTCATCACCGTGCCAGTGATGTGATCGTGCTGTTGTTTGAAGATCGCGACCGCGGGAGTCACTTTGCCATCGCTGGTCAATGTAACTTCCCAGGTGCCGGCGAAATCCGCGTTGTCGCTCGCCGAATCTTTATAGAAACGATACATCTCGCCGCGCCTGGCGAGGAAAGGAATCACTTGTTCCTTCCCGCCGGCCTTGATCAACGTCACATCGCCTTCCAACCGATCGCGATACATGCGCGCCCGCAGCGTGTTCTCATAACCAGGAAACACCGCGCGCAACTCGCGCTGCGCGACCTGCACGTTATCGACGCGTGTGCGTTCGGTGTCATTCACTAGGTACAAAACGAGATGGTCGTTCTCCTTCGTCACTTCCAGGCGAAACGGTGCTTCACCGCCGGGCAACTTCAGCGTCGCGCGATAAACGCCCGCAACAGGTTCGTCCACCGGCCGGCCGCAGCCCGCCAGACCCGCTAAAAACAAGGCCCAAAGCCACGGTTGTAACCGCTTTAAAACCGTCGAGCGCATGCAACCTCCGCTGTGATGAAGGCAGTGTCCGGCGTCTGCATGCAGAGTTCAACTACAAGTGCTTAGTGCTTGAAGGCGCACCGAAAAGCGCAACGTGGCCGGGGAACAACGCCGACGCACGCCGCGTTTTCGGACCACTGATTCTGACAACGATATTTTATGCGTGGAGGCACTATGAAGACCCCGATGTTCCGGGCCGGGTTGTCAGCTCTCGGCGCGCTCGCGTTGGGCGTGGTCGTCGGCTGCAGCAGCGTTCCGGAAGTAACGAAAGATCGCGTGGCGCGCAGTGAGACGACCGTGCAGCAGGCCGAGCAGACCGTGGGCCGGTCGGAAGCGGGCGCGTTGGAACTGCAGCGTGCCAAGGACAATCTCGAGCAGGCGCGAGCGGCGCTGAACAAGAAGCAGCGCGAGCCGGCCGAGCGTTATGCCCAGCTGGCGCAGCTCGATGCCGAATTAGCCGTATCCAAATCGCAAAGCGCGGCGGCCCGTCGAGCTGCCGATGAGTTGCTGGCCAGTATCAAAACATTGCGCGAAGAAGCCGCGCGCGGTGTTGTGGCGAGCGATCAGTAATTCGTTCACCACGGGAGAGATCACATGAAGCGCACATATAACTTAGTGGTGACCGCCGCGGTGGCCGGCCTGTTGGCCGCCTGCAGCTCCACCCCGAAACGCATTGAAGAGTTGGAAACGGCACGGGCCATCGTGCCGCAGGTGGAAGCCTCACCGCGTGCCGGTGTAGCAGCGACCAACGTCTCCGAAGCTCGCAAATCGTTGGATCGAGCCAACAAGCTGGCTGACAAGGGCGGCAAGGTCGGCGATATCGAATTTGAATCCATGGTGGCCTCGCGTAATGCGCAGATCGCCAATGAGAAGATCCTGGCCGCGCAGGCGCAGGAAGAGATCGAGAAGGGCACTGCGGAGCGGCAGGCCGTGCTGATCCAGGCGCGCGAAGCGGAAGCGCGTAAACGACAGCAGCAGGCAGAGAATGCCAATCAGCAGGCGCAGCTCGCCGAGCAGCGGGCCAGCACGCTGGAGCAGGAGCTGTCCGACTTGCGCGCCAAGAAAACCGATCGCGGCATGGTGCTGACCCTTGGCGACGTGCTGTTCGATACCGGCATGGCGACGTTGAAGCCGGGCGCCTACGCGACCATCGATCGACTGGCGTCGGTGCTGAAGGAAGCACCGGATCGCAAAGTGATGATCGAGGGCCACACCGACAGCGTCGGCAGCGACGAATACAACCAACAGCTGTCGCAGCGTCGCGCCGCGGCAGTGCAGACCGCGCTGCTGGAGCGAGGTGTGACTTCCAACCAGATTACGGCCGTGGGCAAAGGTGAAACTTTCCCGGTCGCAAGTAATGACAATGCGGCCGGCCGGCAGCAGAATCGGCGGGTGGAAATGGTATTCACCGACGACCGCTCGCAAGTGGCGTCGGATGTGAATTAACCGATTCGAGCAACGCCCGACCCATGAGCTAGTCAGCGTCAACATCCCCCTCTTCTACATCCGGAAGAGGGGGATTTGTTTATGAGGAGTCGTCATGAATGTACGTATCGTCGTAGCCGATGAACGTCAGGCGAATTTTTTCGATGCAGTAACGCCGAAGGCGCCGTTGACGGCACGCGGCTCGCTGCTCAATGAAAGCGGCGGCAAAAAAGATACAGAGCTGGAAACCGACCGCCCCGGCCGTCGCTACGGCGGCTCGAATGGTGTGAGCCACGCCGGCCAGGCGCAGGGCCATCATCATGGCGTGAATGGCGAGCGCAGCACCGGGCAACACGATCTCACGATCTTTGCCAAGGAAGTGGCGAAGCGCATCGACGCCGGCCGCGCGAGAAACGAATTCGACAAGCTGGTGCTGGTCGCGGCACCGAAGATGCTCGGCTTGTTACGACAGTCGCTGCCGACGCCCACGCAGTCGTTGCTCGCGGGCACCATTTCCAAAGACATCGTGCATCAGGGCCCCGATGCGATCCTGCGCTTGATTCCCGAGGACGCGTTCTTTCAGTAGCCGCTCTTGAGCCGTGCGGCGCTCAGGCGCCGCCGGCACTGAGCCAAAGCAACGCGATTGTTTCGACGGTGATGTCCGTCTTGCGCGGCTTCACCTCGGTGCGTTCGATTGCAACGGTTTGCGGGTCGAGTTCGCCGCGCAGGCGGCTGATCTCGGCCTCCAGCTCGTTTTGCAAATCGGTCAATCGTTGCGCGAGCACATCGCGGCTGTCTTCAGCGCGGCTCACATCGCCGCTCTCTTTGCTCAGACGGCCAGCGCTGCGAGCAGCGGTGCCGATGCGTTGAGCGTTGCCGACGCTGATCGCCTTTCGGCCGAGCAGTGCGCCGAGAATCGACGTGCCTACCGAGATCGCGGTCTGCATTTTGTGTTGTGATAAATCCGAGCGTTCGCGTTCGATGCGCTCCTCGGCACGGCGGATCTGATCTTGTAACGTCGCGAGCCGCGGCGCGTATTTCTTCCGCAGCTTTTCAATTTCGGCGTCGCGCTTCTCTCTCAGCGCCAGTGCAAGTTTGGAGCGGAACTCACCTTCGTCCGTACCCGGCGCGACCGCCTGCCCGACGCTCGGGCAATGAAACACGGTAAAGCTCGCGCTTTCATACAAATAAGAGGTGAATGTTTTCTGCCACGCGCGGTAATTCGGGGCGCGCAGGAATGCGGCCGGCGTGAAGGCGAACGCCGCATTCGGCGGCGGCTCTTTGGCCAGCTGAGTGCGCAGATCGCCGCGAACGTCGGCTTGTTGCCAGTCGGCGTTCTCCTCGTCGTCGTTCAGCGGTGCGATCAGCGAGCGCGTTTCCCAAACATCCACACCCGCGGTCTTATCGACGAAGTGCAAACGAGCAACGCCGAGAACTCGCGGCAGGTACGGCCCGCCCGCTCCGCCCAGGTAGATTTCTGTGATCTCTGCCGGCACCACCGGCTTGTGCTCGTCCGCCGCGGCATCAGAGGACTCATGTCGAGCAGGCGCACTCAGCGCCGGCTTCGCTTGCGACAGCCTCGCGATCTCCTGCAACGTCAGCGGGCCGCGCAAATACGAGAGCGTCCAGCGCGTTCGAAACAGCACCGGCGCCGCCTCGTGCACGTTGCGCATCAGGAACACTCGGTTGCCAAGATTCGCCAGCAACTGCTCCAGCTTCGCCTTGTCGAGCCCTTCGCCGCTCGCACCGAGCAAACCTTCGACGACGCGAGCTTTGTCACGCTCGGTCTGCAGCCGCCCGATGAACCATGTGCCCGCGTTCGACAACCCTTTGTAATCCAGGTCGACGGGATTCTGAGTGGCCAGCACCACGCCGAGCCCAAACGCTCGCGCCTGTTTCATCAATGTGAGCAGTGGTTGTTTCGACGGCGGCATCGCGCTCGGCGGGAAGTAGCCGAAGATCTCATCCATGTAGAGCAGCGCGCGCAAACTCGATGTGCCCGACTGCCGCCGCATCCACGCAACGATCTCACCCAGCAGCAGCGTGACAACAAACATTCGCTCGGCATCGCCGAGATGCGCGATCGAGATGATCGAAATGCGAGGTTTGCCTTCGGGCGTGAACAACAATCGCTGCACATCCAGCGGCTCGCCCTTCATCCACGGCGCAAAGCCCGGCGACGCGATCAGATTGTTGAGCGCCATCGCCAGCTGCATGCGTTCTTTCGCCGGATAGAACGTATCGAGGTCGAACACGCCGACTTTGTCGAACGGCGGCTTCTGGACGCCCTGAATCAGTGCGGCCAGCGTCAGATCGCGGCCCGCGCTCCACGCTTGGTCGAACAGCGTCGCGAGCAGAATGTGCTCGCGGCTTTGAATCGGGTCGGCGTCGACGCCGATCAGTCCCAACAGGCCGGCGACCGTCGAGCCGATGCGATCGCGCAGTGCGCCGGCATCGAGCCGCTGTTCGGCGCTCGGTGCGGTGAACGATTGCAGTACGCAGAGCGGACGACCCGCTTCGCTGCCCGGCGTATAGATCGCGAGATCGACTGCGTCCCGGAAGCGGGCGATGCGGGCGCCGTCCTGATTCCAGTCCGCCAATCCTTTGCGCCAGGTCTCGGCCGCCTTCGCGGCGGTGCTGTTGGCGTCGACCCAGGGCGCGAAGTCCTCGGCCCGCAATTCCGGAAAGCTCAGCAACAGGTTGCCCAGGTCGCCCTTGGGATCGATCGCAATCGCGGGCACGCCGTCGATGGCGGCTTCTTCGAGCAGCGACAGGCACAGGCCGGTCTTGCCGCTGCCCGTCATGCCCACGCAAACCGCGTGCGTGGTCAGGTCGCGCGAGTCATATAGCAATAGGTCTGGTCGGTCCGCAGCGCGCTCGGCGTCGTATTCGCGGCCGAGATAAAAGGAGCCCAGGGCTTCGTAATCGGGAAGGGTCGACATTGCAAATTCTGCTCGTGTTGGCGCGCCGGTTCGCTGAGTTCAGCCCATGACTTCGGGCAATGCCATTTCGCTATGAGGGGGCGCAATTCGCTTCTGAAGTTATAACCGTTTTATAACCCGGCGATTACTGACCTTATCCCTGCGCGTCGGTAAGCTCCCGGCCCCTATGTCCATTACGCTCGATCAAGTCACCAAACGGTATCAAGGCTCGCCGGTCGTCAACGACGTGTCGCTGGAGGTGGGCGAGGGCGAGTTCTTCGTCCTGCTCGGGCCCAGCGGCAGCGGCAAGAGCACCTTGCTCCGTGCGATCGCGGGGCTGACGGGCGTGGATCATGGACGCATCGCGCTTCACGGCAACGATGTTACGCATGTCTCCGCCCGGCAGCGGGGCGTCGGACTGGTGTTCCAGAATTATGCGCTGTTTCGGCACATGACGGTGGGCGAGAACATCGAGTTCGCGCTCAAGGTTCGCCGCATGAAGGCCGCGGAGCGGCGTGAGCGTCGCAAGGAGCTGCTGCGCCTCGTGGCGCTCGAAGGCATGGACGATCGCTTGCCGACTCAGCTGTCCGGCGGCCAGCAACAACGCGTCGCCGTGGCACGTGCGCTCGCGCACAAACCGCCGGTGCTGCTGCTCGACGAACCGTTCGGCGCGCTCGACGCCAAGATTCGCGAGGAACTGCGGCGAACCATTCGCCAGGTGCAGCGTGAACTGAAGATCACGACCGTGCTCGTGACTCACGACCAGGAAGAAGCGTTTGCGATGGCCGATCGCATCGGCGTGATGAATCTCGGACGGTTGCTCGAATGCGGCGATCCGCACGAGCTGTATGCCCGCCCCGCGACTCGCTTCGTCGCCACCTTCCTCGGCGCCGCGAATTTGTTGCTGGCGAGACAGACCGAGCAGGGCATTCGCTTCGGCGCCATGCCGGTGAGTGCGCGACGCGCGGAAAAAGTCGACGGCACACGCGAGCAAGAAGTCGTCGCGGTATTACGGCCCGAAGAAGTCGAGCTTGCGCCCACGAGAGACAACCTTCGCAACAACTTCATCGCCACCGGCATGGTCGATGAAATGGTGTTCACCGGCGCGTTGGAACGCATTCGTGTACGTATGGCGGATAGTGCCGCGAGCGCGCAGATCGCAACGTCGAATGGAGAGAACGGCTCGCCGGTGCTCGACATCACGCGCACTCAACATGAGCAGCGTGCGTTCCCGGTTGTGATCGGGCAGTCGGTGGCGATTGGCGTGCGTCGCATTCACGTGCTGCCGACGCCGCTGTCGAGCTACACCGCCTATGCATCCGATGCGGCGTCGGCCGAGCGGTTGTCACAACATCCGCTGCTGGTCGAGCTTGCGAACCGGATGAAGACGCGCATCGTGAAACGTCACGATGGGGCGCTGGTCGCGTGCGATACGCCAGCCAGTGCGCCGGTTTCCGGCGTGGCTGTGATTGCAGCGGGCCAGAACACCGCGCAGCAGCTGCAATGGTTGTTACACAACGGCGCCGGCGAAGTGCTGGTGCTGCCGACAGTTTCCTCATCTCCACAGCGAGTGCTGATTCACTGGACCGACGACTCGGCACGACGTTCGACGTTGGCTGTCGCGGCGAGTTTGTTACGACACGTCGCGGCCGAGGCTGTGTACGTCGGCATCTTGCCGGATGGCACCGGCGGCGAGTCGCAGCGGCCGTTCGGCGTTCGAACGCTGCTCGACGCACGCTCCGAAGCGCAGGCCGTGCACGGGTTGGATATGCGCACCGAGCTGCGTTTCGGTGCCGCCGCCGATGAGTTGCAGCGGCAGCTGAGCGAAGCGCCGGACCAGATGTTGATCTTGGGTCTCGACGATCCGGGGCAGCTCGGCCACACCTTCAGCTCGTTGTTCGCCAATTCGGCACCGTATCCAATGATGGTCGTCTATCGCCCGAGCAGAGACGGCGAAGGAGTCGTCGAATGAAGCGTCTCCACATTGCATTGAGTGCGGCATGGCTCGGCATGCTGCTGTTGTTGAGCGGCTGCGGCGGCGGCGATTCCACCGGCCGCGTGACGTTGTTGAATGTGAGCTACGACCCCACGCGCGAGTTGTATCGCGACGTGAACGAGAGCTTTGCGAAGGAGTGGGAACAACGCACGCACGAGCGCGTGACCATCAAACAATCGCACGGCGGATCGGGCAGCCAGGCGCGTGCGGTGATCGACGGTCTGGAAGCGGATGTCGTGACCCTCGCGCTCGCGTACGACATCGATTCCATTCAGAGCAAGGGCAAGCGCCTCGGTGCCAACTGGCAAACGCGCTTTCCCGACAACAGCGCGCCGTACACGTCGACCATCGTGTTCCTGGTGCGCAAGGGCAATCCCAAGCAGATCAAAGATTGGCCGGACTTGATTCGCGAGGGCGTCTCGGTCGTCACGCCCAATCCCAAGACTTCAGGCGGTGCGCGTTGGAATTATCTCGCCGCGTGGGGCGCGCAGCTGCACGCTGAGCTGGGCGGAGACTGGTCGAAGCTGGATGATCCGGCCTCGGCAGAAGCTGTCGCCGCTGCACAGAAGAAAGCGGAAGCATATGTCGGGCAGTTGTACAAGCATGTGCCAGTGCTCGACAGCGGCGCTCGTGGCGCGACCAATACGTTCGTGCAACGTGAGATCGGCGACGTGCTGCTGGCGTGGGAGAACGAAGCGTTGCTCGCGCTGCGTGAGCTCGGCCCGGACAAGTTCGAGATTGTGTTGCCGAGTGTGAGCATCCTCGCCGAGCCGCCGGTCGCGGTGGTCGACACCGTGGTTGATCGTCGTGGCACACGGCAGATCGCGGAGGCGTACCTGAATTATCTGTACACCGAGCCCGGCCAGGAGATCGCCGCCAAACATTACTTCCGGCCGCGCAATCCGGCAGTGCTGGAACGTTACAAGCAGCAGTTCCCGGACCTGAAGCTGTTCACCATCGACGATGTGTTCGGCGGCTGGAAGAAAACTCACGAACAGCATTTCGCGGACGGCGCGACCTTCGATCGCATCTATGGCGGAGGCAGGAAGCCATGAGCTTTCGCCAGCCTTCCATTCTGCCGGGCTTCGGGCTCACGCTCGGCTATACCACGTTCTTTCTGTCGGCGATCGTGCTGGTGCCGCTCGCGGCGCTGATCATGAAAACGGCCACGATGGGCTGGCACGATTTCGTGCGCACGGTGTTCGATCCTCGCGCGCTTGCTTCGTATCGATTGAGCTTCGGTGCGTCGATGCTCGCGGCCACGCTCAACAGCGTGTTCGGGTTCATCATCGCCTGGACGCTGGTGCGTTATGAGTTTCCGGGCCGCAAGCTGATCGATGCGTTGATCGACATGCCGTTCGCGCTGCCG
>CAMLEO010000278.1 GCA_946478975.1 uncultured Steroidobacter sp. | reverse complement strand
GCGGTGCGCGGCGCCGGGGAGAGATACCCCACCCACCTCGGCGACGCGAGCCACCGAGGCACCGCCTCCCATCTCTCAACCAGAGGCCATCTCAAAGCTCCGCCGAATATGATCGACATGCCCCGACGGCACAGGCGGCAAAATCCACGGCGCCCCGGCCGCGCGGATCGCATCGATCTCAGCAGCGACCTGCTCGATGGTCCACTCCGGCCGATACACGCCAGCGCTCTCCCCAACGAACGCCCGAGCGACGCGACCGGCGATGGAAATCAGCATCTCTGCAGAAACCGAACACGACTCATGCGCCAGCCACCCAACAACCGGCGCAACCATCTCAGCCGACATGGGCGGATACGCACTCGTATCAATCCCTTCCGCCATCCTGGTCACAGCCGCAGGAACGATGATATTGCACTTCACCCCGTGCTCCGCCCCCTCCAGCGCCGCCACATTCGACAATCCAATCAACCCAGCCTTGGCCGCCGCATAGTTCGCCTGCCGCTGGCTCCCATACAAACCACCAATGGAAGAAGTGAGCACGATGCGCCCATACCCCGCATCACACATCGCAGCGAACGCTCGTTGCACGACATGAAACGCGCCGCGCAGGTGCACGTTCAGCACCGCATCGAAATCTTCTTCAGACATCTCACGTAGCGAAGCAGCCCGGACGATCCCCGCGTTGTGAATCAAAATATCGACGCGTCCATACGACCCCAACGCCGCTTGTATGATCGCCGTCGCACCCTTCGCCGTAGCGACCGACGCTGTGCTCACCACAGCCTCGCCGCCAGCAGCAACGATCTCCCGTACGACCGCATGCGCCGGCCCGGCATCGTTGCCCTCGCCTTTCAAACTCCCGCCCGGGTCATTCACAACAACCTTCGCCCCGCGCGCTGCGAGCAGCAGCGCATAGGCCCGACCCAGGCCCCGGCCCGCGCCGGTGATGACCGCCACGCGATTGTCGAATCTGAGCTCGGCCACGAACCGTCCCCCACTAGGAAACTGCGCGGCATCTCAGCAGCTCAACGGCAAGCGAATCTTGACGGAACGCGGCAATTTCCTGCCTGGAACACACCGGGCTTGGCGGGCGCGTCGCGCTGGAGTCTAATTTGCCCATGCTCTCCGACGACGACCGCCGCTTCAGCTCACCGCAATCCGTCACTCGCGTCATCCAAATCCTGGAAGCGCTGTGCGCCAGCCCGACGCCGATCGGCCTGGCCCAACTCGCACGCACGCTCAATGCGCCGAAAAGCAGTATCGCAGCCCTGTTGCGCGGCCTGACCGAAGCTGAATTCGTGGTGCCGAATGAAGGCGTCTATCGACTCGGCCCGGCCGCGTTCGGCCTGGGCAGCGCGCTGGTCGAAGCGCGACGGCGCTTGCAATCATCGAGCTTCGTACGCGATGGCATGCGTCGCCTGGCCGAGCGATCGGGCGAGACCGTCCTGTTCGCAGTCCGCGAGAGCGGCGACGACACGCTGACGTATGTGGACGTGATCGAAAGTCGCAACGCGGTTCGTTTCGCCGTCGCCGTCGGCGACCGTCGCCCGCTCTACTGCACGGCCGGCGGTCGCGCGCTGCTCGCAACGTTTCCAGGCGACGAGCTGCAATCCTATTTTCAGCGCCTGAAACCACAGCGCCTGACGGACAAAACCGAAATAAACAAACGCGAGCTCGGCGAGATCGTCGCGGCCGCCCGCAATAGCGGCTTTGCGCAGACGATGGATCAAGCATCCGAAGGCGTCACCGGAACAGCAGCGGTCATTCGTGATGCCGCGGGCGGCGTGATCGGCGCGCTCATCGTCGCCGCTCCGAGTTCCAGGCTTCAGGATCGAGGCGCCGAGCTGGCGCGGCTGGTCCTCGAAGAATCTGCCGCCATTTCCCGCAGCCTCGGCTATCGATCGCAGGCACGCTCGCACGCGGGATAATCCTGCTGTCGCCGCTGGCGCGGCTGGTGCCGTATCGGGTCAAGACGCCTGCGAACCCTGCTCGATAACGTCCGGGTGGCGAACCATCGAGGGCGGCAGGATCATGACCACAGCCGAGGAACTGTCGAACGCCGTAACTTACGGAGTCGACGCATACATCTCCGAAGCGTACGCACGCGCCGAACGCGACAAGCTGTGGCGCAAAGTGTGGCAACAGGTCGGCCGCGTCGAAGAGGCGCCGGAGGTCGGCAGCTTTCTCACTTATGACATTCTCGACGACTCCATCCTGATCGTCCGCACCGCGCCGGACAAATTCCGCGCCTTCCACAATGTTTGCTCCCATCGCGGCCGCCGACTGGTGGACACGCCGGCGGGTGCCAAGCGGGCGTGTGGCAAGCAAGATCACTTCGTGTGCGGGTTTCACGCGTGGCGCTATAACCTGAACGGCCAGTGCATTCACATAGCCAACAAGGAAGATTGGCACGGAGCGCTGACAGACGAACGCACGCGGCTCGGCGACGTGAAAGTCGATACCTGGGGCGGCTGGGTCTGGATCAATCTCGATCCCGACTGCGAACCGCTGCGCGACTATCTCGAACCCGCCGCCAGCATGCTCGATCCGTTCGAGCTGCAAAACCTGCGTTATCGCTGGCGCCGCTGGCTGGTGTTCGATTGCAACTGGAAGGTGGCAATGGAAGCCTTCAGCGAAACGTATCACGTGCCGGGCACGCACCCGGAGTTCACGCAGTTCGGCGACTTTCGCGGCTGGGCCAAGGCCCAAGGCCTTCACAGCAACATCGGTTACGACGCGCCCAAGGGATTGGATGAAAACAAAGCGAAGCTCCGCCTCGGCGCAGGTGCGGATCCGCGTGTTTCGACGGCGCGGATGCAGCTCTACACCTGGGAGCATGCGAACACGAACACCACACAAACATTGGTCGATGCCGCGCAACGGCTCGTGCATGAGCTGCCGGAAGGAACACCGGCGGACCAGGTGCTGAAACATTGGCTCGACTCTGCCCGTCGCACAGATGCAGCGCGCGGCGTCGTGTGGCCGACGGTCGATCCGGTACACGTCGGCAAGAGCGGCACGGCGTGGCAGATCTTTCCCAACTTTCAGATCGGGCACGCGGTGAACAATGCGTTGTGCTACAGCGCGCGTCCGTACGGATACAACCCGGACAAGTGCATCTTCGAAGCCGCGGTGTATGAGCTGTTCCCCAGAGGTGCCGAGCCCCGCACGGAGTGGCAGTTCACGCCGCCGGATGATTCAGGCTGGCGAAGCGTGCTGCCCCAGGATTTCTCCAACATGGCGGCCATTCAGCAGGGCATGAAGTCCGGAGGCTTTCGAGGCACGTTGACGAATCCGTATCGCGAGCAGTCGATCAGCAATCTGCATCGCAATCTCGCCCGCTACATGGGCGTTGGCGAGCCGCGGCGGATCTGAGTGTGGGCGCGTTAGCAAACAACGTTGCGCTCGTGACCGGCGCGAGCCGAGGGATCGGCAAAGGCATTGCGCTCGCGTTGGCGGAGGAAGGCGCGACTGTGTATGTCACAGGGCGGACGGTGACGCCGGGCTCATATCCGTTGCCGGGCACGGTTGGCGAGACGGCCGCCGAAGTCGATCGCCGCGGCGGACGAGGAATTGCGGTTCAGGTCGATCATGCCAGCGATGAGCAGGTCGCCGACCTGTTCGCACGCATACAACGCGAACGGGGCCGACTCGACATTCTGGTGAACAACGCGTTCTCACTGCCGGAGGATCTGACCGAGCCGCGGCCGTTCTGGGACAAGCCGCTGTCGAACTGGGAAATGATGGATGTTGGCGTGAGGTCGAACTTCGTCGCGGCGTGGCATGCGGCGAAGATGATGACGGCTCAGAAGTCGGGGCTCATCGTTGCAACGTCCGGTTATGTGGGCGTGACGTACACGTATGGAGTGCTGTTTGGGACCTGCAAGTCGGCGGTCGATCGGATGGCGAGGGATATGGCAATTGAACTCAAGCCGCACAATGTGACTTCGCTTTCGCTGTGGCTGGGATTGACGTTCACGGAGCGGGCCGAGCGCAACTTGAGTCGCAATCCTGCGATGAAGACGCAGACGGTGACCAATCCGGTCGTCGGTTCCTCGGTCGAGTTCCCCGGGCGTGTGATTGCGGCACTCGCCAAAGACGCAGATGTATTGAAGCGCACCGGCGGCACTTACATCGCGGCCGAGTTGGCTCGCGAGTATGGCGTTACTGACGTTGACGGCGATGTTCCGCCCTCTCTTCGAGCCCAGCGCGGCTCGCCGATCTGGTCGGCGGTATGAAGGAGCGCCTCGTGCCTGATCTTCCTCTCGAAAAAGTCTCCCAGCTCGATCGCCTGCTCGAACGCCAGGCCATCCTGGATGCGCTGCTGCGCTTCACGCGAGGCATCGATCGCTTTGATCGCGACTTGTTCCTCTCGGCCTTCCACCCGGACGCAACGATCGCAGCGGGCGTGTTCGTCGGCGGACCCGTCGACCTTTATGACTGGGCGGCGACCATGCACGAGCACGGCCAGTCCGCCACACATCACAATGTGCTGAACCACACTTGTGACATCTCCGGCGACATCGCGCACACCGAAACGTACTACCTGTTCGTCGGCCGCAATCGGGACGACACGAACTGGCTCGCCGGCGGACGATACATCGATCGCTTCGAGCGCCGCGAGGGCGAGTGGAAGATCGCGCTGCGAACGACCGCCATCGAATGGGCCACTTCAGTTCCCAGCCTCCCTTTGCCCTTCGCCGATCTGCCCGATCTCTATCTCAACGGCGCGCCGTCGCGAGACAAGCAGGACCTCTCGTACCGAAGGCCGCTGACCAACGAGCGCAAGTTGAACATTCCCAAGACTCGCCAGGAGCCCTGATGTTGTTAGAACGCTCGGAGATCATGACCAAAGAAGGCATGGAGCAGCCGTTCTTCGCCTCGATGACCAGCAAAGGTGTGCCGCTGCTGGAAAGCGTTCCGGGCGTGCGCTCGGTGCAGTTCGGGCAAGGCGTCGAGAATCCGCAGAAATTCCTGCTGCTGGTCGAGTGGGAAACGATGGACGCACACACCGCGTTCACGAAAACGCCGGCGAGGATGGAGCTGGGGGCTCTGATCCGCCCGTTCTCGACAGGCGGTGCGATGGAACATTTCCAAATGGTTTAACGCGCGAGCACGGACTTGAAGAACACCTTGCTGTAATCTCCGCGAGCCTTGCCGATCGCGTGCGGGCTCACAAACGGCATGCCGAGCAGGCCCTGCGACCAGTCTGCGGACTTGCCATAGTCGCTCAGCCAGTCGTAGAGCATCGTTCGATGCACGATGCGCCAGCCGCCGTCGCGCTTTTCCATACCATCGAGATAGCGGCCGCCGAGCACGATGTCTCGCTCCTGTCCGCCCATATCGATACGGTGATACGCAGTGACATGCGTCTCGACCGCAGCCACCTCATCGCGCAGCTCGATGATGCTTTGGCCCAACGTATGTAACGTCACCGGAATCGACGGCGCGCCCGGCACGACCCACGCCAGGTATTCGGCGAAGGAGCCGACGAACACACCCAGGTCAACCTTCGCGTCCGGCCAGAAACATGAGCTGATCCGCTCGGCGTCGCGACGATCTTCGCCGCGAGCGAGCTGAGCGATGCAGTCGCGAATGGCCTCGCGAGCCGTGAAATCCATAGTGTTCATACGAGGCCTCCCGAATCAGCGGCCGCGCCACTGGGGCCGACGCTTCTCAGCAAACGCTCGCGGCCCTTCCTGCGCATCGCTGCTCGTGTAGCAATATTCGGAAGCGTGCCGTGCGGCGCGGAGAGCGGCGGAGCGGCCCATTTCGGTTGCGAGCATGACAGTCTCACGACCGGCCCGAACCGACAGCGGCGCGCCGTCGAGAATCTCAGCAGCAAGCGTCAGCGCTGTTTCCAGCAACGCCTCTGGCTCGGCCAGGCGATTGACCAACCCGATCTCGTACGCTCGCTGCGCGGTGATGGGTTTGCCGGTCAGAATGATCTCCATCATGATGCGCTGAGGAATCATATGAATGAGCGGCGCCGCCCAGGGTGAGCTGCGCCCGACCTTCACTTCTGTTATCGCAAATTGCGCGCGAGTGCTCGCCACACACAAATCGCAGGCCTGAGCGATCATCCAGCCGCCGGCAAAGGCAACGCCGTTCACCGCGGCGATGGTCGGCTTGCTGACCTCGATGTTGTCGCCGGGCACTGGAAACATATCGCGCGGCGGCACGGCCAGCTGACGCTCCACCATTTCTTTCAAATCCCCGCCGGCGCAAAAGGCTTTCTCGCCGGCGCCGGTGAGAATGGCGACGCGCAGATTCGGATCGCGTTCGAAACGATCCCAGGCGGCGAACAAGCCGTCGCGAATCTCTTTGCTCAACGCGTTGCGCGTCTCGGGGCGATTCAACGTGATCACTGCGATGCCGTCGGTGCGCGCATCGAACAGTACGGCGTCACTCATTAGAAACCTCTTTGTCGGATGACGTGGGCGGCGCGATCCAGCTCCTCGCGGAAATCAGGATGCGCGATGTTGATGAGCCGGCGCGTGCGCTCGGCCAGTGTCTGGCCTTTCAATTCGGCTGCACCGAATTCGGTGACGATGATGTCGACATCGCTGCGCGCCGTTGTGACAGGGCCGCTGAGCGATGCGCAGATGCGACTGACCTTGCCGCCCTTGGCAGTAGCAGGCAAGGCGATGATGGAATGTCCGCCGGGCGAGCGAGCGCCGGCGCGAACGTAGTCGACCTGGCCGCCGGTGCCGCCGAGATATTGCTCGCCGCTCTGCTCCGCATTCACCTGCCCGGTGAGATCGACTTCGACCGCAGAGTTGATGGTCACGAGCTTCGGCAGACGCGACAGCACCGCTTCGTTGTGCGTATACGCAGAGCGGCGCATGCCGATCCTGTGGTTGCGAGCCAAGAATTCATATAAACGCCGCGTGCCGATCAGCGCTCCCGTAATGGCAACGCCGGTGTCGATCGGTTTGGCCGCGTTCGTAATGACACCGGCTTGCATCAAGTCGACCAGGCCGTCGCCGATCATGCCGGAGTGAACGCCGAGATCGCGCCGATCGTGCAGCAGACGCAGGATCGCGTCCGGCACCGCGCCGATGCCGACTTGAATCACCGCACCGTCGTCGATGTAACCGGCGACGATCTTTGCAATCGCCAGATCCGTCTCGCCGATCTGCGCCGGCGGCACTTCGACCGGCGTGCGTGCGACGTGAACGGCGCAGTCGATTCTCGACGCCGGCAACATCACGTCACAAAACGTAAACGGCACTCGCTCGTTCACCTCCGCAATGACGACTCGCGCCTTCGCCACAGCGCTCGCGACGAAATCGCTGATCAAGCCGAAGCTATGGTTGCCGTCCGCATCGGGCGGGCTCACTTGTACAAATGCCACATCGCAGCCGATCAAGCCCTGCTCGATCATCGGTGCGACCTGGCTCACGTGACACGGAATGATGCCGAGTCGTCCCTTCGCGGCAACCGTGCGCAAGGCGCCGATCGCACCCATGCTGCACAGATCGAACCGCTGTGCCGCTTCAGGCGTAAGAATTCCGGAGAAGCTGGTGGCCGCGAAGGCCGACACGCGCCCGATGCTTTCGGCTTGTGAGATGAGCGCCTCGACCAACGTCGTCGGCTCGCCGCACGCCTGCCCCCAGACGATACGATCGCCGGCCCGCAGGAACTGCGTTAAATCCAGCTTCGCCGGCTCGATCGAGAGAGTCATCGACGCCGCACCATTGCGAGCAGCGCCTGGGCGCGGGCGAGGTGAGGTCGATCGAGCATCGCGCCTTTGTGACCAATCGTTCCCGCACCGGGATGGGCGGCGAACACATCGACGATCTCCTGCGCGGCCGCGATCTCTTCGGCGCTGGGCGTGAACGCTTCATTGATCACATCGACTTGCGATGGATGAATCGCGAGCATGCCGCGATAGCCGGCGCGTCGAACCTGCTGTGCCCGCTTACGCAAGCCCGCTTCATCGCGGAAGTCACCATGGATCGTTTCAATCGCCGGCACACCCGCGGCTGCGGCGCCGACGAGGCATAAGCTGCGGGCGAGCTCGTATGTGAAATCGTAACCGCTGTAATCGCCGCGGTTGTCGCTCGCTCCCAAGGCGGTCGCCAGATCTTCGGCGCCCCACGACATGGCGGCGACTCTCGGTACGCCGGCATAACTTCCGATGTCCAGCATGCTCTCTGGCGTCTCTGTTACGAGCAACATCACTTTGGTGACGCCGATCTGCAATCCAGCCGCAGCTTCGAACGCCGTCAAGTAGTGATCGAGCAATTCAGCGTCGGCACGCCCGCGAGGCTTGGGCAACATGATGCCGGCCGGTGCGTGTGGCATCACTGCCGCAAGGTCAGCGAGCGCGTGTGGTCCTTGAATCGGATTGATGCGCACCCACAGCCGAGCGCGATGTTGTGAACTCGACGCGAGGAATGTCGAGACCAGCGCACGAGCCTTGGGCTTCTCCGCTTCGGCGACCGCATCTTCCAGATCGACGATGACCGCATCCGCCGTGCTTTCGCTCGCCTTGAGCATCTTGCGTTCGCTGTCCCCCGGTGCAAACAACCAGGAGCGCGCGTTGCCTTGGTGACCCATCGCCCTAAACCTCTAACGTCAGTACGACTTTGGCAGCTCGAACACTTTCTCGGCCAGATAATTCAAGATCATGTGCGGGCTCACCGGTGCGATGCGTGGAATCAGGCTTTCGCGCAGATATCGCTCGATGTGATATTCCTGCGCATAGCCCATGCCGCCCAGCGTCAGCATCGCCGTGTGGCACGCTTCGAACGCAAACTCACCCGCCAGATATTTACCGGTGTTCGCTTCGACCCCGCACTCCTCTCCCTCATCGAACAACGCCGCGGCCTTCATCACCATCAGGTTCGCAGCTTCCAGCTGCGCCCAGCATTTCGCGAGCGGATGTTGGATGCCTTGATTCATCCCGATCGGCCGGTTGAACACAATCCGTTCGCGTGCGTACTTCGCTGCTCGTTGTAACGCCACGCGCCCGATGCCGATGGCTTCGGCCGCCACCAGGATGCGTTCGGGATTCAAGCCATGCAGGATGAGCTTGAAACCCTCGCCTTCGGCGCCGATGCGATTGTGCTCCGGGATCCACAGGTCCTGGATGAACAGCAGGTTCGAATCGACGGCGTGGCGGCCCATCTTGTGAATCAGGCGCACCTCGACCTTGCTGCGGTCCAGGTCGGTATAAAACAACGACAGGCCTTCGGTCTTGCGCTTCACCTGCTCCAGCGGCGTGGTGCGCGCGAGCAGCAGCATTTTGTTTGCAACCTGCGCGGTGGAGATCCAGATCTTCTCGCCGTTCACCCGATAACCGCCGTCGCATCTTTCGGCGCGAGTCTTCAGCTCCGTAGTGTTGTGGCCAACATTGGGTTCTGTCACAGCGAAACAAACTCTGTCTTCACCGCGCACGA
>CAMLEO010000277.1 GCA_946478975.1 uncultured Steroidobacter sp. | reverse complement strand
GTCAAGTCCTTCCAGGTGCCGGCGACGCCGGGCACGATGGCCTGGCCGCCGAGCTCGCCTTCGGAGCCGACTTCTCGCGCTACGCGCGTCACTTCGGATGCAAACGAACGCAGCTGGTCGACCATCGTGTTGATGGCCTCTTTGAGCTGCAAGATTTCGCCGCGCACGTCCACCGTGATCTTGCGGGATAAGTCGCCATTCGCGACCGCGATGGTCACTTCGGAAATGTTTCTCACCTGGCCGGTGAGGTTGGACGCCATGGAGTTGACGTTATCGGTGAGATCCTTCCACACACCCGACACGTCTTTCACTTCGGCCTGGCCGCCGAGCTTGCCTTCAGTACCGACTTCGCGCGCCACGCGCGTCACTTCAGCGGCGAAGCCGTTGAGCTGGTCGACCATCGTGTTGATGGTTTCCTTCAGCTGCAGAATTTCGCCTTTCACGTCGACGGTGATCTTGCGGGACAAGTCGCCGCGCGCCACGGCGGTGGTCACTTCGGCGATGTTTCGCACCTGGCCGGTGAGGTTGGTGGCCATGGCGTTCACCGAGTCGGTCAAGTCTTTCCAGGTGCCGGCGACGCCGGGCACGATGGCCTGGCCGCCGAGCTTGCCTTCGGAACCGACTTCACGCGCCACGCGCGTCACTTCGGAGGCGAACGAACGCAGCTGGTCCACCATGGTGTTGAAGGCTTCTTTGAGCTGCAGAATTTCGCCACGGACGTCGACCGTGATCTTGCGGGACAAGTCGCCATTCGCGAGCGCGATGGTCACTTCGGAAATGTTTCTCACCTGGCCGGTGAGGTTGGACGCCATGGAGTTCACGTTATCGGTGAGATCCTTCCACACGCCGCTGATGCCGGGCACGATGGCCTGGCCGCCGAGCTTGCCTTCGGTGCCGACTTCGCGCGCCACGCGCGTCACTTCGGCGGAGAAGCCGTTGAGCTGGTCGACCATCGTATTGATGGTTTCTTTCAGCTCCAGGATTTCGCCCTTCACGTCGACGGTGATCTTGCGGGACAAGTCGCCGCGCGCCACGGCCGTGGTCACTTCGGCGATGTTACGAACCTGGCCCGTGAGGTTCTTGGCCATCGCGTTCACGGAGTCGGTCAAGTCCTTCCAGGTGCCGGCGACGCCGGGCACGATGGCCTGGCCGCCGAGCTCGCCTTCGGAGCCGACTTCTCGCGCTACGCGCGTCACTTCGGATGCAAACGAACGCAGCTGGTCGACCATCGTGTTGATGGCCTCTTTGAGCTGCAAGATTTCGCCGCGCACGTCCACCGTGATCTTGCGGGATAAGTCGCCATTCGCGACCGCGATGGTCACTTCGGAAATGTTTCTCACCTGGCCGGTGAGGTTGGACGCCATGGAGTTGACGTTATCGGTGAGATCCTTCCACACACCCGACACGTCTTTCACTTCGGCCTGGCCGCCGAGCTTGCCTTCAGTACCGACTTCGCGCGCCACGCGCGTCACTTCAGCGGCGAAGCCGTTGAGCTGGTCGACCATCGTGTTGATGGTTTCCTTCAGCTGCAGAATTTCGCCTTTCACGTCGACGGTGATCTTGCGGGACAAGTCGCCTCGCGCGATGGCCGTGGCCACCTCGGCGATGTTACGAACCTGGCCGGTGAGGTTGCCGGCCATGGAATTCACGCTGTCCGTGAGATCTTTCCAGGTGCCGGCGACGCCGGGCACCACCGCCTGGCCGCCGAGCTTGCCTTCGGAACCGACTTCTCGTGCGACGCGCGTCACTTCGGACGCGAACGAACGCAGCTGGTCCACCATCGTATTGATGGCTTCCTTGAGCTGCTGAATTTCACCGCGAACGTTTGCTGTGATCTTGCGAGACAAGTCGCCGCTCGCAATGGCGGTCGCGACTTCGGCGATGTTACGGACCTGCCCGGTGAGGTTGCCGGCCATGGAATTCACATTGTCGGTGAGATCCTTCCAGGTGCCGGCGGCGCCAGGCACCGAGGCCTGGCCACCGAGCTTGCCTTCGGTACCGACTTCGCGCGCGACGCGTGTGACTTCGGAAGTAAACAAACCCATCTGCTCGATCATCGTGTTGACGATGGTCGCCGAACGCAGGAACTCACCTTTGAGGGGACGACCGTCCACTTCCAGTCGCACGGTTTGAGACAGATCGCCCTTGGCAACGGCGGTGATGGTGCGGGTGACCTCGGTCGTCGGCCACAGCAGGTCGTCGATCAAGGTATTGAACGAGCCTTCCATGTCGCCCCAGGATCCGGAGCGGCGATCGATGGCCATGCGATGGCGGGTCTTGCCTTCTTTGCCGACCAGCTGGCCGGCGCGGGACATTTCCTTCGCGAGGCGCTGGTTGGCACCGATGATTTCATTCAAGGTCTCGGCGACCTTGCCTTCGATGCCTTCGTAGTCGGAGGACATGCGCACCGAGAAGTCGCCGTCGCGCACGGCCTGCAACGTACGCAGCAGTCCCTTGAGATCGAACTGCTGAGCCGGCGGCGGCGCGGAGGTCGTTCGTGTGCTCGATTTGGCGGCGGTGCGGGTGGAAGATTTACCAGTGCGTGGGCGAACCCTGGCTGTCGTTTGCATTCGAGCTCCGAAATTCGATACCGCCACCATGGGCAGGTGACTCACTAGTGACTCTGGCGGAGACGGTCGTAGTCTTCTGTATGCTCCGCGGCGTCACGTGCGCGAAGCTATCTAGAAGCAGCGAAACGTGCAAGCCTTACAGCAGCTTACAAACACTGTTTGAGGTCCTGGAGAAAAGATTACGCAAGCATGGAACTTTGCCGACGCCGGGGCGTTTGCATCAATTCAGCGGCCAATAACGATTGCGAATTCAGCGGTGGACGAGCGGGCACGATGGCGTCAAGGGCGATTCCGAACGAGGTCGAGCAGTTTTTACTCGTCGCCATCGACACCGTGCCGCACCTGGAAGCGCTGCTGCTGATCTTCCAGAGCCCGGACGCAGCCTGGTCGGTGGAGGACCTCGCTGCTCGTATTTATGTGGATAGCCCTCAAGCGGCCGCTGTACTAGAAGACCTGACACGGCGGAAGCTGATCGCGCGCCTGGAACAGGCGCCGCCGAAATACCAATTCCTTGCCGCCTCGTCGGCGCAAACCGAGTTATTGCAGAAGGTCGCGCACGCCTACCGTACCCAACTCGTGCAGGTGGCGCGCTTCATTCATTCCAAGCCCTCCGCGTCGGTGCGCGACTTCGCGCGGGCTTTCCGGCTCAAGGACCGCGATTAGTTATGTTGGCAAGCCTGGTCTACCTGGTCGGAGCGTTAGTCACAGCGTTATGCGCCGTGCTCCTGCTGCGAGGATATGCACGCTCGCGCAGCCGCTTGCTGTTGTGGAGCGGACTATGTTTCTGCGGCCTGACGATCTCCAACGCGCTGCTGTTCATCGACCTGCGAATCTACCCCGAGCTCGATCTTTATATGTGGCGCCTGGGCACGGCGGCCGCGGCCATGCTGCTGCTGGTTTACGGTCTGGTGTTCGAGAGCGAATAAACCATGATCGAAGGATTTTTATTGGGAGTGATCGTCACCGCGTCGCTGACCGCGGCGGGCTTCTTCTGGCGCTTCTATCGCCAGACGCGCGACCGGCTGTTCCTGGCGTTTTCCGGCGCGTTTTTGATCGAAGGCATCAATCGCATGGCATTTCTCTGGGTCGACACGCCCAGCGAAGGCAGCCCGGCCATTTACATGGTGCGGCTGGTCGCGTTCCTCCTGATCCTCGGCGCCATCGTCGCCAAGAACCGCACGCCGCCGAGCCAATCCGGCAGGTGACGGAACTTTTTGCGGTCGGCGAGCGTGCGGCTCCTGGAGGAGCGGCCCGTGCCGATCGCGCAACGTCACAAAGCTTTGTTCATCGTCATCGGCGCCGTCGCGCTGGTGATCGTTGGCGCCGGCCTCGGCGCGGTGATCCTGCTTTCCGGCGCCTATAACATCGCGGCGACCCGGCAGCACTTTCGCATCACTTATCGCATCCTGGAGCTGGGCCTGAAATATTCGGTCGCACACAACGCGGCTGAAATCGTCGTGCCGAACCTTTCGCAGGTCGCCGATATCAAGGTCGGGCACGCGTGCTTCCGCGATCATTGTTTGCAATGTCACGGCGCGCCGGGCATCGCTCGCGATCCATTTGCGCGAGGCCAATTGCCTTCAGCGAGGAGCCTGGCGGAGTCGGCACGCGACTGGACGCCTGCGCAGTTGTTTTATGTGACTCAGCAGGGCGTGCGCATGTCCGGCATGCCGGCCTGGGAGTTCAGGATCTCGGAGCAGGGCCTGTGGTCCACCGTCGCCTTTCTGAAAGCGATGCCTCACATGAGCGCCGCCGAATACAAACAATTCGCGGCGTCCACCGGGGGCGCGGAATGTCCGAAGCCGACCGCTGCCGGCGAGTATTCACCCGAGCGCGCGCAAATGATGTTGCGTCAGTATGCCTGCGACAATTGTCACATCATCGACGGCATGGTCGGCCCGGTCACTCACGTCGGGCCGTCGCTGGAACACTGGAGCGAGCGGACATACATCGCAGGCACGCTTCCCAACACGTATGAGAACCTGGTGCGCTGGATCGTCGAGCCGCACGGCGTGAGTCCGCAGACCTTGATGCCCGATCTCGAAGTGAGCGAACCTCACGCCGAGTTCATGGCTCGTTATCTGCTGACTGCGCGCCGTTCCATCTCATGGCCGCGAATATCAATTGCGAAGGCGGACCCTGGACGCGAGGCGCTGGAGCGTCATGCCTGCGGCGCATGTCACATGATTCCTGGCATCCGGACTGCGGTTGGCCGCGTCGGCCCCGCGCTGGATCACTATGCGCAGCGTCCCTACGTCGCTGGCAAATTCCCCAATGATGTCGAGACGCTGGTGCGTTGGATTCAAGATGCGCCGGCGATGGCGCCGCAGACGGCCATGCCTGCAATCGCGATGTCACAGCAGGAGGCGCAGGACATTGCGGCGTATTTGTACGAGTCGACCGACTGACGTTTAGTGGCGGGCCGCACGTTTCCAATGCCAGCCGCGCGGGCCGACGGTGTCGGCGGAGTAGGCGCCGCGTTCGCCGATGGGCTTGGTCGGTCCGGTCGTCGTGTCGTTCACGGTCTGGCGTTCCAGCTCCGAATTGATCTCCGCGCCCAGGATCACGACGTAAGCCGACACGTAGAACCACATCAGCATCACGACCACGCCGGCGATTGCACCATACGCCTCGCCGAACGAATCGAAGTTGCGCACGTAGATCGCAAACCCGACGCTGCCGAGCAGCCATAACGTCGCCGCGATCACCGAGCCGGCATTGACCCATTCCCAGCGCGGCCGCGAGCGATGAGGCGCGAAGCGATACAACACGGCCAACGCGAAGATCGCAATCAACCACAACAGCGCCCAGCGCACACCGAGCAGCACCCACTCGGCCGCAATTCCCAGCGGCAGGAACTTCAGCACCACCGGCACCGCGACGCCGAGCACGATCACCAGAATGAAGCCGAGCACTCCGCCGACGGTGAAACCCATCGACAACAATGTTTTCGCCAGGAACGAGCGCCGGTCGTGCTCGTTGTAAGCAACGTTGATCGCAGTGATGAGGGCAACCATGCCTTTGCGTGCGCTCCACAGCGCGAGCACGATGCCGACGATGACGCCGATGCTGAGCGTTTCGCTTCGTTGAGAGACGAGTTTGTGCAACTGGCTTTGTAAGATATCGATTGTGCCGGCGGGCAGCATGCCGCCGAACGCTTGCATCTGTGCCTGAATTGCATCCGGCGAAGCGATCAGGCCATAGATTGCGACGGCCGCAGCGAGGCTGGGAAACACTGCGAGCAGACTATAGAGCGCGAGTCCCGCAGCGACGATGGAGACGTTGTCCTCATCCAACTGATCCTTTACACGCCACAACACATCCCACCAGCCACGCCAGGCTATTTCCGAAGGTCGTTGGGCGAGTCGACCCCGATCCGCTTCTGCGGGTACGACCTCACGAGGATCGATCGAAGCAGTCACTGGAGCACCTTGCAATGCCGCTCGTCATGAGCATGGGGGATTCATCAGCAATGACGCGGCAGGCGAAGCGAGGTTCCCAGCATGCGCAGGCGGCGTGTTCTACTTACACGGCGGTGCGCGTCTGGATACTTTGCCTGCGCAGCACAGAATCGTCCACCCAACGAGCGGAACTTCGATCGCAGCGGCGTCGTATGTGAGGTTGCTGCACCTATTTTTGGCAATGAGACCGGTGATGCGTGGTGGAACGGACGGTGCGCGTGCTCGTCAGTCGATGCCGCGCAGTCGCTGGGATGTGGTGATCGTCGGCGCCGGACCGGCCGGTCTCAGTGCTGCGCTGGTGTTGGGCAGGGCACGTCGCAAAGTTTTGCTGTGTGATCGCGGCACGCCGCGCAACTGGGCGGCGAAACAGATGCACAGCTTCATCACTCGCGATGGCATGGGCCCTGAGGAGTTTCGCAACCGCGCTCACCAGGAATTGAGCCACTATCCGAGCGTGATTTTTCGCAAGGCCAGGGTCACGAGCGCTGCTCGTGCGGCGAGCGGCGGCTTCGATATCACTTTGCACGGACGAAGCAAAGTTTGGTCGCGCAAGCTGCTGCTCGCGACTGGGGTGTTTGATATCTTGCCGCCGCTGCAAGGGATCGAGCGGTTCTATGGCAGCAGCGTGTTTCAATGTCCTTATTGCGACGGGTGGGAGATTCGCGATCGGCCGGTTGCGATCTATGGCAAGCGCCAGCGCGGTTTTGAGATGGCGCGAGCGTTGACTGCGTGGACGAATGATCTCGTCTTGTGCACGAACGGTCCCTCAGGTTTGAGTCGCGAGGATATAGTGAAGCTCGAACGCAACGGCGTTCGCTTGCGCACTGAGCGCATCGCTCGCCTGCGAGGTCAGGGTGGGCAACTCGAATCCATCGTGTTTCGCGACGGCGTTGAGCTGCCGCGCTCGGCGTTGTTTTTCGATACGCCCAGTCATGAGCAATCCGATCTCGCGCAGTTGCTGGGTTGTGAGTTTACGCGCGCCGGCGGTATCAAATGCGGCGAGTACGAGGCGACCAGTGTGCCTGGCGTGTTCGCTGCTGGAAACATCATTCGCGATGTGCAGTTAGTGATCGTCGCGGCCGCCGAAGGCACACGGGCTGCGTTTGGAATCAATCGCGCGCTTACCCGAGAAGACTTCGAGATGCGATCATCGGGGCGATCGACAGCCTAGCGGGGGAACCGATGGCAACCATTGCTTTCTTGGGATTGGGTCGCATGGGGTCAGCGATGGCCTCGCGGTTGCTCGCGGCCGGGCATCGCTTGCGTGTTTACAACCGGACGCACTCGCGCGCGGAGGCGTTGGAGAAGCAGGGTGCTTCTGTGCATGAGACGCCGAAGGATGCTTGTGTGGGTGTGGATGCGGTTGCTTCGATGGTTGCAGACGATGCGGCTTCTCGTGAGCTGTGGCTCGGTGGTGAGGGGGTGTTCGGTGCGGCGTTAGCGCCGGGCACATTGACGATTGAATGCTCGACGCTTTCGCATGATTGGGTGCTGGAGCTTGCGGAGGAGGCGAAGCGTCGGGGATTGCGTTATATCGATGCGCCGGTGACCGGCTTGCCTGATATGGCTGCTGCCGGTGAGTTGACGATGCTCGTCGGTGCTGAGACTGGGGATTTGCAAGCAGCTCAACTCATTCTGTCCGCGTTCTCGAAACAAACGTTTCACTTCGGTGGAGTTGGGGCGGGCACGGCGTACAAGTTGATGATCAATTTGCTTGGGGCAATTCAGATTGCCTCGGTGGCCGAAGGCCTGGCCCTGGCCGAACGCGCCGGCCTCGACCTTCACACCGTTGCCGAAGCGATTGCCACCGGCCAGGCGGCGAGCCCGCAAGTTGTGCGCAATGCGCGGCGCATTGTTGAGGGCAATCACGATGAGAATGTTTTATTCACGCCCGCCCTGCGCCTCAAGGATGTGCGCTACGCGCTGCAGCTCGCCAACAATCTAGGACTTCGCACGCCCTTCGGAACGGCCGCTAGCGATGCTTACGCGCAGCTCTGCAAGCTCGGCTTCGGGGATACGAACGAGAGCAAGATCATTGAGGTGGCGCGCGCCGCCAAATAACACGCCGCCCCGTATACATCGCATACGGCACCCTCACGGCGCGTCCGCGCCGAGATTCGCCGCCGCTGCGTTATTCAACTGATAGCACTTGAGCTTACGCCGCGTTATTCGTAGCGTCTGGCGTGCTTCACCGTAAGATGGTCATGTTCCTCGCCGCGCGCTCGATGAGTCCGTCCGCAAGCGCATTCAAATTGGCAGCCGTCACTGGTTCGCCGAGATCCTCGGCATAAATAATCATCAACTCGTCGCGCCGCGCTGCCCCGATCAAGTGAACCAATCGCTGCAGCACCAGGCTGTTACGTTCTATTCGGTAACCCTTGCTCTCCAGGAAAGCTTCGGCCTTGCCGAGGTCCGAGTCGGGGCGATCCTTGCGATCCTTTCCCGCGCCTGCTGAGCTGCGCGCGAAGGTGTCGGCGATGAAGGTGAGACCGCCGAGATTCACTTGCTTGTTGATCTGGTACTGGTAGCTGTGGGAGTTGCTGGGCAGGTAGCCCTCGAACTGAATCCAGTACAGGCGCTTGATGCGGCGTTCTGCGTCTGCATCGACGAAAAAGTGCTGTTCCGCGTGAGCAACGCCATAAAGGACGAAGCTCTGCTGGCCCACATACTTGAACTGTTGATCGAAATCGAGACGAACGGTGGGTAGTGCCGTGGAAGTCAGCACCTGGCCCGTGACGGACCTCGCGGCGGCTGCGGCGCTTGAGCTGACGCCGCGTTATTCCACCGCGCGGGGTATATGGACTGACGCGGCGTTATTCCACGGGTCGGGTACATGGATGTACCCCGCCGCCACTGGCGGCGGCTGCCAGGAAAAAATCACGTTCTTTCCCAGGCAGCGGGGGAGGGTCGTGGCAGGATGCCCGATCCCTCCCCATAAAAAAGTGAAGCCCCGCAAAAGTGGCGGGGCTTCGTGCTCAGATCGCCTTAAAACTCGAGGATGACCCCGAAAATCTCAGGATGATCCTGCTCAGGCTCTCCAAGCGATGGAAGAGCATCGGTTTTCAGTTCCTGATATAGAGCCCGAAGGCTCTGGTTCATTACACCGATAACGTAGCTGCTTCCGACCATGTGACGCTCAGCGCCCGCCGAAGGTTCCAAAAAATTTCAGCGGCGTGACATCACGGCAGCACACGACAGAGTCGTCGGCAGGAACCTACTCCGCGTGGTTGCAGTTGAGTCCGTGAATTCCCGCAAGTCGCGACCGCGGTGAAATAACTTGCGCACTCATTCTACGGACGAGTTCATCAACTGGTCGGGGAATCTGCGGTTCCGTCCGTATGCACGCCTGTGGCCTGCAACTGAAGCAGCGATCGGCGCCTTTGTTCAGCACGCAATGACGCATTCGCGCGTGATTCGCGCGATGGGCTCCGGACACTCATCATCGCCGCTCGTGCAAACACCTGACATGCTCCTTTCGCTGCGCGATTTGCATGGACTGATCGACTATGACCTGACGAAGTCGCAGGCAACGATCGGTGCAGGAACC
>CAMLEO010000276.1 GCA_946478975.1 uncultured Steroidobacter sp. | reverse complement strand
ACATGCGTTTCGAGCTCGCGCCGCGAGTGGTCGCGGATATCGTTCGCAACGCCGTGCACGCGGCGGAAGGCTACGGGCAGCGGTTGAACGTCCGCTTCCAGCTCGATGAGCCTGCCAGCGACATCAGGATCGCCGTCGACGAAGAACGACTGCTGCAGGTGCTGGCAAACCTGCTGTCCAACGCTGCGAAGTTCTCGCCCACGCACGAGACGGTGCAAGTCACCGTCTCGCGGTCGCAGGATCAGGTGCGCATTTCCGTCATCGATCGCGGCCCCGGCATTCCTGATGAGTTCCGCGAACGTATCTTCGGCAGATTCTCACAAGCCGACTCTTCATCGACGCGTCGCGCCGGCGGCACCGGCCTCGGCTTGCACATCAGCCGTCAGATCGTCGAGCGCATGGGCGGCCGCATCGGCTTCGACACCGTGCTCGGCAGCGGCACGACGTTCTGGGTCGAGTTCGCGTCGGCGGATTGAAGATCACGGCGTGGGCGGGTTGATCACGCGCTTCGCGAATGTATCTTCGTAGCCATGGCGCATGGCCAGGCCCGTGACTTTCCCCTTCGCATCCTTGCGAAATTCGAACACCGCTTCGAACGGGATGGGGAAGAAACGCGTTTCGGTTTCCGCCGCGATGGGAAATTTGCCATCGCCGGTCCGCTGACAATACAGCTGGCCACCTTCGAGCGTCACATTCATCAGCACGCCCGGCTCCCACTCGTAACTGCCCACGTATTTTTCCAGCACCTTGACCGGCAGCGAAATCGCCTTGCGCTCCGGGAGCAACACCACGGCCTCGCCATGCGCGAGCGGACCTAACTTTCGCGCGATGCTGTCCGCGCCCGGGCCGTTGAGGTTCGACAGCGCCACCACGGTCACTTCGCTGCTCGGGTAATACGCAAGCTTGGTGTTGAAGCCCGGAATGCCGCCGCCGTGTTCGACGATCTGTCGACCGGCGTCTTCGGCCAGGCTCACCCCCATTCCATAGTGACCCTTGCCCGGGGTCGTCATCTTCTGCAGCGACGCGTCTGATATCACTTTGTGACCGAACAGGCCGCGTTCCCAACGCAACAGGTCTGCAACGGTCGAATACAAGGCGCCGGCTGAGAACGGCGTCGTCATGTCGACATACATCGCGTTTGCAAGTCCGCCGGGCGTGGGTGAATAGCCTGCGGCACGATGCGGAAGAATCCGCGCACTCTCGTCGTAACCGGTGTCCTTCATGCCCAGCGGCTCGAAAATGTTTTGTTTTAAAAACTCGGCGTAGCCCACGCCGAAGGCCTTTTCGATCGCCATGCCGAGCAGCACATAGCCGGTGTTGGAGTAATGCATTTGCGTTCCCGGCAGGAATTCCAGCGGCTTGTCCTGAACGGGTTTGACGAGCTCCACGGGTGTCGAGCGCCGGGCGCTCATGCGATCGAAGTCGGGGGTGTCGGTGTAATTGGGAATGCCGGAGGTGTGCCCGAGCAGGTGGCGGAGCGTGACGGTGTCCCAGCTCGCCGGCGCCTCGGCATAGTATTTCCTGATCGGGTCATCGAGCTTCAGCTTGCCGCGCTCTTCGAGCAGCAGAATGGCCGCCGCCGTGAACTGTTTGGTCAGCGATCCGAGCTTGAACTTGGTGTCGAGGGTGTTCGGAATATTCCACTCGAGATTTGCTGAACCGTATGCCTTGCTGAACAGGACGTCGTCGCCGCGCGCCACCAGCACTGTTCCCATGAATTGCCCGCCGTCCACGTAATAGCGCGCAACCTGGTCCATGCGTTCTGTGTCGATGGCCGGCGATGCGGCGAGCGAAGTCCCTGAGACAATCAGGCAGGCGAGCGCGGCAAGGAATCGCGACGACATCTGGGCTCCTCACGGTATTGGCATTTGAGGCATTGACTCAAGCATACCGACATGGAAATGATTAGTTATATGAAAGCGCATCGAATCGCCCAGCTCGCCGGCCCGATCGCATGGAGCGCCCTGCTGCTGGCCTGCTCGCCGCCGCCGAATACGCCGGCGCCCGCATCCGAAGGGCAACCTCGCAAGCTCGATGCGCAGGCGACCAAGAGAAAATTACAGGCACCGCTGCCCGAAGGCCGGGCGGAGGCGCTGTTCAGCCTGGACACCGGCGGCGATCAAATGACGCAGACGTCCCATCAAGCGGGGCTGGTCGTGATCGTTCGGGTGGGCGCCGATGAATATCGCCAGACCATCGCCACCTGCGCCGATCCGGGCTTGGGCAGCGCGCTCGGCGGCGGCACCGAACGTGAATTGGAAGTTGCCATCTGCAACGGCGAGTTCGTATTAGTCAGCGAACCCGGCCGCGTGTCCGTCGTCCCCATCGAGAATGGAAACGAAGGCAAAGCCATCGCGCAGTTCGAACTGCCGGGTGGCGTGCGTGCCGTCAGTGCCAGGGAAAAACAGCCATGACCGATTATCTTGCCGCGCTCAAGCCGCCTGAACTGGCGAAGTTCTATGGCCGCCTGGCCGACAGCGTGGACGCGAATCGAGGCTCGCTCAAAGTCTCGCTCGCCGCGCTGCTGATGCGTCAATGGCTCAAAAATCGCGACCCGAGCAGCTTGTTCGAATTCGACGCGCCCGAGCATTTGAAAGATCGCGACGAAGTGCTCGAAACGCTGGAATTTCAGCGTCGCGTGCTGCTCACGCAGGAGAAGGCGCGCTTCACCGGCGGCGTCACCAAATGGGCCGGCGTCGTGCCGCGCATCGTCGGCGTTGCGCCGTTCCCCAAATGGGACACCAAGGCCTCGCTGTCGATGGACTATCAAAGCCTGGTGGAAATGCCGCTGCGTTATCAGCTCACCGGCGACGACGCCGATCGGGATATTCTTTATGGACTGCGCGGCTTTCAGCTCAAGAGCAGCGTCGTGCTCAGTGCCGCCGGCACCGCTGCCAACGGCAACCTGAAGATCGTGTTTCAGTCGTACACCGCGCAGGCCTCGGATCGTTACGATTGGGATTATTCCGAGCACATCACCGTGCCCAATCCCGACTTCGGCAGCAAGGATCCGGCGGCGGTGGCGCCCAAGGAGCGCAAGATCGTCGTGTATCACAAGCATGCGAAGCGCCTGGAAGATGCCAACCTCGCCGCGCCGTACGATCTGCGCACCAAGCCCTGGCCGGTCGATCCCAAGTTCCGCCAGCCCGCCGAAGTCCCCATGACCATGCCTCGCTAGCGGCACGACCGCCCAACGGCGCGCTCGACAATTTTCTCGCCGGCTTGCTAACCGCGGGCCGGCTGAGTGCATCCTAGCCTCCATGACCGAAGTCGAAGCGCACTGGATCGCGAAAGCGAGGGCTGGCGATGCCCTGGCGTTTCGCCGCCTGGTCGATGCCAACGCAAACTCGTTGTTCCGCGTCTGTGCGCGCATCACTGGCGATCGCGTGCTGGCCGAGGACGCAGTCCAGGAAGCGCTGATCAATGCGTTCCGGCATCTCGCCGACTTCGACGGACGCTCCGCCTTCTCCACCTGGCTGTATCGAATCGCGGTCAACGCGGCCCTGGTGCAAGTTCGCAAACGCCGCTACCTGGAAGTGCCCTGGCCTCAGCACGACGAGAACGGTGAGTCGATACCGCTCGACGCGGCCGACGAAGCGCCGACGCCGGACCGGCATGCGGTAAGCGCCGAAATCCGCCGCGATGTCGAGGCGGAGCTTGCGCGCATGACGCCGATCGAACGCGCCGCCTTCGTGCTGAGACATCAGGAAGGCCGATCTCTGGAAGAAATCTCGGCTGCGCTCTCACTCAACGTGAGCGCGGCGAAGCAGGCGATCTTTCGCGCCGTGCACAAGCTGCGCGCCGCGCTGGAAAGGCCGGGAGAACCCGCATGAACCCCATCACCGACGACGATCTCGTCCTCTATCACTATCGCGACGGCCTCGACGCCGAACGCATCGCGCAGATTGCGGCCGCACTAGCCGCATCTGAAACATTGCGCGAGCGTTATTCCGCCATCGAACGCGCCGTTGCTCACTTCGATCAGGATGAGATCGAGCCCGAGCCCAATTTCAGCGCACGCATGTGGCAACGGCTCGAACCGCAACTCGCGCAAGAGCGGATCATCACCACGCCCGCACGTGAAAACATCGTGGATCGCCTTCGCGCCTGGTTCACGCCGACACAGCTGTGGCCTGCATTCGCAGCCGCGAGCGTGCTCGGCGTTGCGATCAGCGTGGGATATCTGGTTGGACGCCAGAGTGCAACGGTGTCGACGCCAGTCGCATCGGCCGATGCCGACGCCGCCGCCGCTCGGGTATTGGAGGCCTACGTCGCTGCGAATCTTCGCGCCACGGAGCGCGTGCTGCTCACAGCAAGTAACAGCGACGATGCCTCGCTGCTCGAAGGCAATCGCGAGCTCGCGCAATCTTTGGTCGAATCGAATCGACTCTATGCGCTCGCCGCTGCACGCGACGGCAACACGCGACTTGCAACTTTCCTGCGCCAGCTCGAACCGGTGTTGATTTCGCTTGCTAACCAACCGGGCAGCGCCGCCGTCCAATCCTCCGAAGACCTGCATCAGTTTCTGGATGCGACCGACCTTCTGTTCCAGATTCGCGCCACGCAGGCGCGGCTGAATCGAAACGGCGCTCACGACGGAGATTCAACGATATGAAATTCCCCCGCTCCACCCTGCTCGGCCTCGCAATCGCATTCGCGCTGGCGGCCGAGCCCACGTTCGCCGCCACGGCAGACGATGCGCCGCCGACCGACAAGGCATCGAACGCGCTGTACTGGCAAGGCCAGACCGCGCTGAAACAGGCCGACTGGAACACGGCGCTGCAACGTTTCAACCAGCTGGAAAAGCTGTTGCGCAAGAACGAGCCGAAGAGCGTCGACTCGGCGTTGTATTGGGAAGCGTACACGCTGGTGCAGGCGAAACGCTCCACCGAAGCCAAAGGTGTGATCGAGCGCCTGCGCCGCGAATTTCCCGATAGCCGCTGGAGCCGCGAAGGTGACGAGTTGCTCGCGCAGATGCAACCAGCGCCGAAGCTCGACTCCGCCGCCGCCGATGACGAGCTCGCGGACATCGCGCTTCAAGGGTTGATCAATGCGCCGCCGGAACGCGCGCTGCCGCTGCTCAAGAAAGTGCTCGCCGGCCAACGTTCCATCAAAGTGAAGAAGCGTGCGTTGTTCGTGCTCAGCCAGCTCGAAACCGACGACGCCATCAACGTGGTGCTCGATACTGCCAAGAGCTCGCCCGAACCGGAACTGCGTCGCGAGGCGATTCGGATGCTCGGCATCAGCGGCCAGAAAGCGGCGATGGAACGTCTCAGCGAAATCTACGCGTCCAGCACCACCACGGAGGAAAAAAAGGGCGTGATCGATGCCTGGCTGATCGCCGGCCGCAAGGACCTGGTGCTGAAGACGGCTCGTAACGAAGCCGATCCCGCAGTTCGTCGCAAGAGCATCGAAATCCTCGGTGCGATGGGCGCCTCGGATGAATTGAGCCAGCTGTTCGAAACAACCCAGGACGCAGGCAACCGCCGTTCGATCATTCAGGCGCTCGGTGTCGCGGGCAACACGAACGCGCTGAAGTCCATCGCCGGCAATACAACGCTGCCTCAAAACGAACGAATTGACGCCATGCGCGCGTTGGGTGTCGCTGGCGATCACGGCGGGCAAACGGTGCTGGTGGATCTCTACGCCAAGGCGGACACCCCCGCGTTGCGTGACGCGGCCCTGCAAGGTCTGTTGATTGCGGGCGATGCGGACTCAGTGAAAAAGCTCTATCGAAATGCGCGCAATCCGGAAGAGAAGGCCGCCGTGCTGCGCATTCTCACCTCGATGGGCGGCGATAAGGCGCTCGACGTGATCGAACAGGAACTCGACCAACCGGAGAAAAAGTAATGCAGCGTGTGACATTGATCGCCGCGCTCGCGGCACTGGGATTCGTCGCCAACGTCAATGCGGCCGAGAACCCTCTGGAGAAGCTCGTGGCTGCGAAGGAAGGATGGGTCGGATACAGCGTACCGATGGTCGCAGGCACCGATGGACCGTGTTGTTACACGTTCCACGGCGACACGGCGACCCGCAAGGGTTGCGATCTGGATAAACGCAACTGGAACATTGGCAACGACGACGGCGATCGTCCCGCCTCACGCGACGGAATGCTCGCCGTGTATCTGCAAGTCAAGCACGGTCGTGTGGAAGTCGTGCGCGCAGTCGGCGCATCGTGCCCGGTGACGGCCGCGAGCACGGTGCACTGGATCGATTCGGTCGACGCGGCGAACAGTGTCGCGATGCTGTCATCGCTGCTCGATCGCCAGAACGGCGATGTGCAGGAACAGAATCTGATTGCGGTGGCCTACCACGCCGACGCATCGGCGACGCGCACGCTCGCGGGCCGTGCCGAACCGTCACACACGTTCAAGGAACGCGAGCAGGCGCTGTTCTGGCTCGGTCAAACCCGCGGTGCCGAAGGTGCGAACGTGATCGAGCACTATCTCACCACCGACGCCAACCCGAAGCTGCGGGAGAAAGCGATCTTCGCACTCTCCCAGTCGAATGCACCCGAGGCTTATCCGGCGATTCTGAAAATCGCGCACAACGACTCTACCGAGCACCTGCGCGGCCAAGCGTACTTCTGGCTGGCGCAGACAGACGATGCCCGCGCCAAAGATGACATCCTCGCCTCGCTCAATCAGGAGTCCTCGGAGAAGGTTCGTGAGGAAGCGGTGTTCGCGCTCTCGCAACTGAAGGACGGTGTCGCCGACGACGCACTGATCGCCGTGTTACGCGGCGACTATTCGCGTGATGCGAAAAAGAAAGCGCTGTTCTGGCTGGGCCAATCCGGCTCGCCGCAAGCCATGGCGTACTTCGATGAGGCATTGAAGTAGGCATGGTCGGACGCGCCTGCTCAAGGGCTGAGCAGCGTCGCGGTGCCGTTCACGATCAGGCGATCGGCGCTCACGGTTCCTCTCAACTTCGCGGTACCGTTCAACACGACGGTGCCGCGAGGTGCGAGCACGGTCGCGGGCAACTCAACGCTGCCATTGACCGAAAGACCGCCGCCCGCGAGCTTCAGCGTCAGCGACGCCGGCGCGTGATTCGAGAAAGTCACATTGCTGTTGATGGACAAGCCGCCGTCGATAACCAGGGTCACCGGCCCGGCGATTTCGACCTGCGCTGCCCCGTTCAACGTCAAACCTTGCAAGTTATAAACGGCGGGCTCCACCGCATCCGCCGAGCCGAAAACAAAGCCGCTACCGCCATTGACCGAGAAATTCCCATACGTTCCGGGCGGCACGGCAATGAGCCCGACGTTGCTGTTGAGCGTGAGATTCCTCACCGAACCGAAATCGCCGACGCTCTCGCCGGGGCGATTGAGAGCAACGCTGCGCGTGCCGGTGGGTTGCGGCGGGGATGTAACCTCCGGCAGTTCGAGCGGATCGATGCGACGGACCAGGCGTCCGAGCGACGCCTGGCCATTGAGCGTCACAGTGTGCGTCGTGGGCGCATCGGCGCCCGGACCTTCGACGATGCCGCCGAAAATGGGGCCGCCATTGATCCGCACCTCCGGCGAGCCGACGGACAACAGATCGCCGGTCATCGACGCTTTGCTGTTGAACGTCGAATTCTCCGGCGTCAGCACCTGGACCGAGCCGTCGATTGCGCCATTGAGCGACGTGAGATGGCGCACCAGCGCGGTGATTCTGACTTCGAACGTGCCACTGGCGCTGCCGATGTAATTCGGATCGTCGATGGTTGCAACCACCGTGTAAGAGCCCGGATAGATCGCGCTCGAAGCGCCGTTGTAAGTAACATTCACCGGCAGTCCGGCCGGCACCGTCGTCACCGAGACCGTCTGCGGCGTCCCGTGATAAAGCGCGCTCATTCCGCCGAGCGTGACCGACGCATTCGCCTTCAAAACATCGATCACGATCGGCTTCGAATCGGAGCCGCCGTCATTAGTCACAGTCACCGTGCCGTGATACTCGCCTGCCGCGCTCGGCGTTCCGGACACCACGCCGGTCACTGGATCGATGCTCAATCCCGGAGGCAACCCTTGCGCCGCATAGTTTGTCGGCGAGTAGGTGGCGGTAATCGCAAATTCGAACGGCGCGCCGAACGTGGTGCTCAGCTCCGATTCGCTCGTTATCTTCGGCGCCTGCGTCCCCGCGAAGGTGACTACCGACTGCGCCGGAATCTCATACGTGAACGCGCCATTGCTCACGTTGACCGCCGACTGCTGTTGTAACGATTGAGTGGCGGACGTGATCCACGGCGTCACTGACGATGCGGCGATTCCATCGAGTGTGAACGTCTGCGCTTCCGCGAACGTCGTGTTGTTGACGACCACGACTGCGAAGCGTCCGCTCGCCGGATCTTTGAATGCCGAGATGCTCAGCGGCCCGGTGTTCTCCGCCACCTCGACCCGCAGGTCGCCGGGACGAACGAAGCGGCTGAACTGCCCCATCACGTAGCCGCGGCGTTGTGGAGCGCCGGTGGCGTCGAGCAGCCCATTGGCGTTGCCGATGGTCTTCCACCAGATGTACGCGCTCATGTTCCCGGTCGTGAGCGTGTCGTTGATCTGCTCGGCCGTGCTCAGCGCCGAGCCGATGCTTTGATCATTGATCAGATATTCGGTCATCCATATCGGTTTGCCGAGCGAGCGCGCCAGCGGGTAATCGCGCACGCCGGCGCCATAGAGATGGCCACCGATGTAATCGACGTTCGCGGCAGCGGCAGGATCGTTCAACGTCGGGTTCGACACTGCCTGATCGAAACGGAACGACTCGGGCATCATCACCGGCGCATTGATCGAACCGGCGTAGTCGCGGCTGAAAACCCGAAACTCTTCGGCGGTCCAGAACGCGGACTCATAGGTCACCGAGATGTCAGGCTCGTTCTGCAGCGAGATCACGGACACCGGCGCACCGTAATCGGCCATGGTCGCGAGAAAACTATTGAGATACGCGACGAAGCTGCCGTACGCCGACGGCATCAACGAACCGCCGACGGTGTTGTTGTTGGTCTTCATCTCCGCCGGCGGCGTCCACGGCGTCGCGAGTATCTTTGCGCCGCGAATGTGAGCTTTTCGCCCGCTCTCCAGCGCATCAGAGTAATTGCCCGTTGGTGAGACGCGCACTCGGATCAGCGTGAGCCCGAACTGGCCGGCGCCCGTACCATACAATTGATCCATCTGGGCATCGGAGAGCGGATTGAGGCCGGCATCCAGAAACACGACGCCGGCGCCGAAGCCATCGATGCGCTGGTGAGAAACCGCCGAGCTCACCGTGGCCTCGTTGGGAACCGGCGGCTCATTGGTCTCGCTGCCATATATCGCCAGCGCGAAATCTCGTGCATTGGTGCCGTTGATCCAAGCGCGATCGCGATAGGCCGCGCCGCCCGAATACATGTCGCTGGTAGTTCGCAACCAATTCATCGGCGTGGTTCCCCCGACGCCAGAGAGCTGCAGCGCATACATGCGGCCGGCCCGCAAGAAGACGCGATCGTTGCCGGTGAAATCCAGCCGCAGCAGTCCGTTCGATTGGTTCGTATATGTAATCGCGAGCCCTGCCCCACTGCCGAACAGATCGGAGCTCGGGTTGTAAGCATTCGGATTCGGTGCGGCTCGACCGCCGAGGTTGTACAGGTTGAGCTT
>CAMLEO010000275.1 GCA_946478975.1 uncultured Steroidobacter sp. | reverse complement strand
GGTTCGTCCGGTTCGCCCGCACCGCCGCCCGCTGCTGCGCGGCCGTCACATCGAGTTCATTCGCGCCGCCAAGGATTCCGATCGCTCGGAGCTCACGTCGATCTACGGCGCGTCGATGCTGTTCGGCTCGCATCCCTATGGCCACCCGGTAAATGGCAGCGAAGCAAGCCTCGCAGCGCTCAAGCATGCGGACGTGCAACGTTACTATCAGGAGCAGGTCGGTGCCGATCGCGTGATCATCTCCGTCGCGGGCGACTTCAAAACGTCACAAATGAAATCGCTGCTGTCGCGCGCGTTCTCCGGCTGGCGCAAGGCTGGCGTGCCGCTGCCGCCGATCTCGAAACCTGCAGATATCACCGGCCGGCGCGTGCTGTTGATCGATGCGCCGGACGCAGTTCAGTCCTACTTCTGGGCTGCGGACGTGAGCGTCGCAAAGAGCGATCCGCGGCGTGCATCGCTCGATATCGTCAACACGCTGTTCGGCGGCCGCTTCACGTCCATGCTGAACAGCGAGCTGCGCATTCGCAGTGGCCTGACGTATGGCGCGCGTTCCGCGTTCGATCGGCTCACGGACGGCGGCAGCTGGGAAATGAGCTCGTTCACGCGCACCGAGAAAACCATCGAGGCGCTCGATCTCACGTTCGCGACGCTGGACAAGCTGCATCAGGGTGCGCTCGATGAAGCGCAGCTCGCGTCCGGCAAGAGTTATGTGCTCGGCCAGTATCCGCTCGCGTTCGAAACCGCCTCGCAATGGGCGTACCAGCTCGCGACGCTGGAGTTTTACGGGCTGGATCGCAGCTACATCGACAATTACGGAAATGCATTGGCGGCGGTATCGGCGAATGACGCCAGGCGTGTCGTCGATGAAGTGATTCCAGCCAGCAGCAACGTGGTGCTGGTCGTGATTGGCAAAGCCGATGCGATTCGCGACGGCTTGCGCAAATACGGCCCGGTCACCGAGATGAAATTGTCCGACCCGGACTTTCGTCCGCGCTCCTGACGGCACACACTGCTCTTATACTGGAACGGATGCGGCCCAGGCGGCGTTCGCATACGTTCCAGCCGACGACACGAGCCTTCAGGCTTGCATAAATCGGCACCCGTCGCCGTGTGGTCACTGTTTCTATATACAGTGACCCGGGCCAGTTATATGATCGCGGCACCTCCTTCGATTCCGGCCCGATCACACGGACGTTCCGCAAGGAAACGAGCATGTCGACCATCAACATCATCGATCGATGCGCGCGAGTTGCAAACACGCCGCGCGATTATGGCGAGGTTGCGCGACGAGCATGAGCGAATGGCCTCACCAATATCTGCGTGCAGCGTTACTGCAATACATTCGCAGTCACGCGATGAAGCTGCCGAACTGGCGCTTCACGCAGCTGGAGGCATTGCACGATGCACTGGCGCGTGTCATTCGTTTGCAGCCGGGCGAGCTGTGCGTCGTCAGCTGTTTCATCGATGCGCAGCGCTGGTATGTCATGAGCACGTCGCGCGTGTTCGGCATCTATCGCGGCACGCGCTTCGAGTTCTCGCCGCTGCACATCAAGAAGTGCACCTGGGGCGACTTCAAGCACGAAGGCCAGTTGCAAATCGATGTCGCCGAAGTGCTGCTCACCAGCGGTGAGAAAATCACATTGGCGTACGAGGCCGGCTTCGCGTCGATGGCGCCGATTTATTACGAGCGCTTCTGGCATTCCCGCTACCCCACGCTCGAACGCGTGGCGGATGAGCCGCACGATCCGCCCGATAAAGATCAACCGTAAAGGTCAACCGCGGCTTGCAAGACCGGCGGGCCAGTCGCACCATCCGCCTCGCCTATGCCCATCGCAACTCCACTCGTTCGTGGCGACATCTCGGTCATCGACTACCGTTGTGACGCGGGGCCGAACGATCGTCCGTATCCGGAACATCACCAGGCCTTCTCTTTGTCGTACGTGCGTGCGGGCAGCTTCGGCTGCCAGGCGCGAGGGCGAAGTCACGAATTGATCGCGGGCTCGGTGATGGTCGGTTATCCCGGCGATGAATTCATTTGCACGCACGATCATCATTTGTGCGGCGATGAATGCCTGTCGTTTCAATTCAGCGCTGCGTTCGTCGACGACTTGCGCAGCTCGCGTGCCGACCCGAAGAAATTCTGGCGCATCGGTGCGCTGGCGCCGCAGCCCCGCTTGATGGTGATCGGCGAGCTGGCGCAATCGGCGGCACGAGGTCACAGCGATCTCGGCCTCGATGAAATCGGGCTGGTGTTCGCCATGCGTTACCAGGAGCTGCTCACCGGACGACAGCCGCGATTTGCGACGCCGGGCCAGGCGGACCGGCGTCGCGCGGTTGAGTCCGCTTTGTGGCTCGACAGTCGTGCGAACGAAGATGTTTGTTTGCAGAGCGCCGCCGAGCAAGTACAGCTCAGTCCATTTCATTTCCTGCGACTGTTCTCAGCGGTGCTAGGCGTGACGCCACATCAGTATCTGGTTCGCGCGCGATTGCGACGAGCGGCGCGTCTGCTGATCGAGACGCAGCGGTCGGTCACCACCATCGCGCTCGATGCAGGATTCGCCGACCTGTCCAACTTCGTGCGGACGTTTCATCGTGCAGCCGGCGTGTCGCCCGGTCACTTCAGGCGGGCAGCCCGCGGCGACCGCAAGATTTTCCAAGAACGCCTCGGGGCCGCAGCCCTAATGTGAGCTCACCTTTGGAGAGCGACATGGCTACGATTCATCGCGAAGTTCACATTCAAGCAGATCCCGACAAAGTCTGGAGCGCATTGCGCGACGTCGGCGCGCTGCATACGCGGCTGTGCCCCGGCTTTGTCATCGACACCAAAATGGACGGCGACGACGCCCGCATCGTTACATTCGGCAACGGCCGCACCGCCCGAGAGCTGATCGTCAGCGTCGACGATGAAAGGCGCCGCGTCGCGTGGGCGATCGTCGGCGGGCCCATGATTCATTACAACGGCGCCGCGCAGGTGATTGGGCTGCCCGAGGGCGGCTGCCGATTTACCTGGACTTCCGACCTGCTGCCGCATGACGCCGCCCCCACCGTCGCAGCGATGATCGAAGCAGGCATCGCGACCATCAAACGCACCCAGGAAGCCGCCGCCTGAACCAGCATCCGGCAGACTCGCGCCATTATGTGAAGCCTGTCACATAGATGGAATTCAGCGCCGTCGCGGGCATTGCGAGCGGCGCGCGAGGCGCCGAAAAAAAAGCGGCGAATTTCCCGGGAAAAAAGCCGGTTCGCGCCACTGGTGACGCCAATCGATGACAATAATTCCGACATGGACAATTGGCGAAAGGCGACTAGACTCCAGCGGATTGTTTGCTTGTCCTCGGCGACGCTTTGTTCCGCACGTCCATGCAGTATCGGCGCAGCGATTTCGATGTCACCAACACCGTGCAGGTCAGCTCGCCTGACGCTGTTCGGCGCGCCGTGGTGGATTTGTATCGGCAGACCTGGCCGCACTATCCGCTGGATCGCGTGGACACCGCGTTTCGCGATTTCGAGCGCCTGTTCAACGGCCAGTTTCCCGGCTACTACGGCTGCGACACCGTTTATCACGACCTGCAACATTCCCTCGACGGCACGCTCGCGGTCGCCCGCCTGGTCGTCAGCTACGATCGCACGCACGTCGCGGATGAACGCCTCGGGCCCGAGCGCGCCATCCTCGGTGTCGTAACCGCTTTGTTTCATGACGCAGGTTACATTCGTCAGACGGACGACCAGACGCATCGCAACGGCGCCGAGTTCACCCAAAGCCACGTCAGCCGCAGCGCCCAGTTCATCGGCCGCTACCTGCCCACCATCGGCATGGCCGAGTGGGTGCCGGTTGCGACCAAGATCGTGCACTTCACCGGCTACGAAGTGCAGTTCGACCAGATCCGCCTCGACGATCCGCGCGACCGCCGGCTCGGCCACCTGATCGGCACCGGCGACCTGATCGCGCAGATGTCCGATCGTTGTTACCTGGAGAAGTGCCGCGACCGCCTGTACCCGGAGTTCGTGCTCGGCGGCATCGCGATGCCCAGCGACGGCCAGGGCAAGACGTCGGTGAAGTACAGCTCCGGGCTGGACGTGCTGCGCCAGACGCCAGGGTTCATCGAAGAAGTGCGCCGCTCGCGCCTCGACGGCGAATTCGGCAGCGCCTACAGCTATCTGGAATCGCTGTTCAACGGCCGCAACCCGTACATGGAAGCGATCCAGGCCAACACCGAGTACCTGCACGAAGTACTGCGCACCGGCCGCTGGCCCATGCTCCGCCGCGATCCGCCGTGCTTCACCTGGGAACGCAACCCGGTGCAAAACATCCGCTCGCTGGTCATCGGCCATTTGAAACAAGTCTGGAAGACCTGAGCCCACCGCGCAGGCCGCCCGCTAACATGGCGGGATGAGCATCCAGCCTTCTCCCATCGACCCGTCCTGGCTCAACCTCGGCGTCGCGCTCGCGGTTGGGTTGCTGATCGGCATCGAGCGTGAGCGCAGCAAGGGCACCGGCCCTCATCGCAACGCCAGCGGCCTGCGCACGTTCGCTCTCACCTCGCTGGCCGGTGCGCTCTCGCTACTGCTCGGCGGCTTGCCGGCATTCATCGCGACTGGCGCAAGCATCGGCGTGCTGGCTGCGGTCAGTTACTTCAAGAACGACAGCGACGATCCGGGGCTGACGACCGAGATTGCGATGATCGTCACCGTCCTGCTGGGTGGCCTGGCGCTTCATCACCCACGACTCTCGGCGGCATTGGCGGTCATCGTCGCCATCCTCCTCGCCTTCCGTGCGTACGCGCACAACTGGGTCAAGAACGTGCTCACCGACGACGAGATGCACGACGCCTTGATGCTAGCCGCCGCGGCGCTCGTGATTCTTCCTCTCGTGCCATCGGCCCCGGTCGATCCCTGGGGCGTGATTCAACTGCGCAAGCTGTGGATGCTCGCGGTGCTGATCATGGCGATCAACGCGCTGGGCTACATCGCTCTGCGCGCGCTCGGGCCGAAGATCGGACTGTCGATTGCGGGATTGTTATCGGGCTTTGTTTCGAGCACCGCGACCATCGGAGCGATGGGTGCACGCACGAAGAGCAATCCCGAATTGCAGAAGAGCGCGGTCGCCGGAGCTGCAGCCTCGTCCGTCGCGACAGTCATTCAACTCACGATCATGGTTGGACTGGTGAGCACACCGACGCTGCACATCCTGGCGCCGTCGCTGCTCGCCTCAGGACTGGCTGCGGTGATCTACGCCGGCATCTTCGCTTTGCGCAGCTTTCGTGAGGGTTCCGATGGCGAGGCGCCGAAGGGCCGACCGTTCGATCCAAAAACGGCGGTGGTGTTCGTTCTGGTGGTCGGGCTGACGCTGGTCATTTCTGCCGCGCTCACTCAATGGCTCGGCGATCGCGGCCTGATGCTCGCGGCCGGCGTCGCCGGTTTCACCGATGCCCATGCGGCTGCAATTTCGTCAGCATCGCTGGCGGCAAGCGGCCGCACGCAACCGGAGTTCGCGGCGCTGGCGGTGCTGATCGGTTTTACCACCAACACCGTGAGCAAAACCGTGGTCGCATTTTCCCTAGGGGACCGGCGTTATGCGCTGAAGCTGGTGCCGGGCCTGGTGCTCATGGCGCTGGCAGCCTGGGGTGCGTGGTCGGTGCGCGCTTTCTTCGTCTGAGGTCGGCATACTCCGCCGTCCGCGTGGCTTCAGGATGCACGATGACCGAACGGTTTGCGAAGCTGAGTTCCCGGTTTCCGCGTAAGCGCGCCTTCATCACTGGCGCGGGCAGTGGCCTGGGCCTCGCGCTGGCGAAAGCCCTGGCGGCAGACGGCTGGACGCTTGGCTTGTTCGACCGAAACCTGGAGCGGCTCACGACCGTTGAAGCTGAATTCGCCGACGCCGGCGTGCGGCTGGTCGCGTATCCCGGCGATGTAACGCATGCGGACGAGCTCACCGTCGCGATCAATTCCTTCGCCGCCACTCACGACGGCTTCGATGTAATGATCAACAACGCTGGTGTCGCCGGCGGCGGCGCGCTGATGGAAGTGCCGCTCGAAGACTGGCGCTGGATCATCGACATCAACGTGATGGGCGTCGTCCACGGCTCGCGCGCTGCCATCCCTCACTTACAACGCAACGGCACCGGCATGCTGATCAACGTCGCCAGCGCCGCGGCGTTCGCATCGGCGCCGGGCATGGTCTCGTACAACGCCACCAAAGCGGCCGTGGTCTCGATCAGCGAAACCCTGGTGAACGAGCTGCGCTCGGCCGGCATTCAGGTCTCGGTGGTGATGCCGACGTTTTTTCAATCCGGGCTGTTGGAAACATTGCGCGGGCCGGAATACGCTCGCGCGTCCGCCCACAAGGCCATGCAAAGATCGGAATATTCGGTCGAGGACGTCGCTCGCGATCTGCTGCGAGAAGCGAGCGACGGCAGCGTGTACATCGTGCTGCCCCGGTCGGCCCGCACGATGTGGCGCTTGAAACGTTGGATGCCGCTGCGCTTCCTCGAAAAGGTCAGCGAGCTCGCACAGCAGCGTTCGGCGTCGAAATGACTCAGCTCGGGGAGTCCACAGAGAGCAGGAAGCGCGTGTAGATTTCCGGCAGGCGCGTCAGCACGTGCGTCTTGCCTTCGATGCTGCTCGTTTCCAACACTCGCCGCAGCGTCGACAAGCTCAGCGATTCGAGCGCCGCCTGCGACACCGGCGCATAGCTCAAATGCCAGGGTTCCGGGCTCACGCCGCCGCGGTCGGTGCGATACGGCTGGAAGAAACCGAAGCGTCGCATATTTGCATCGAGCCACTGCGACAGGCGCGCGAATATGCCATCGCTGCCGTATTCGCTCGGCACCAGCTCGACCGTGTAACCAGGCGGCACCGCGGCCGCGTCGATCACGTCGATGTCGCTGCCCCAGTGATGCCGGCTGCCGCCCGGAATCGCCGACCAGCACAAAATCGCATCCACAGTCTCGCTGTCCGACAGTCGGGCGCGATCGACCAGCGCACCCTGCCGGTCGTACAACGGTCGCTGCCCGGTCCACTTGCGATTCCAGATCGCGAGCTGAGTTTGAAAATCGCGGAAGCTGGAGCGCGGCACCAGGTCGATGCCCTCCTGCCTCGCCGCATCCCTCATCGCCAGGAAAGAAGCCACCGTTTCATAGTGAAGCGCGCAGGGGGGCTCGCTGATCTCCACGACATGAGTGCGCGCCTGGCCGGTGAGCTCGAGCTCGTTCATTCAACGTAAAACCTTGCGAAGAGGATGGAACAACATTCTATCCGGATGGGTATGTCAAAAAAACCGACAAGTAATGTATGTGGCACGCCACGACCGGATAACGCGAGTATCATGCGGAATGAAGCGCCAGTGCCAGACCGCGCGCATGCAACGGCCATGCTTCATACAGGAAAGCACGAATACGTCGCGGCCGAACTTCAACCCGAAGATTCGAGTCGAAACCAAGGCACTTCGGCAAACGTAGAACCTGGGCGCCCAGATTCGGATTCGACGGTAGTCACGCGGAGTATGGGTTGAGATCTCGGGGCCTCAAAATCAGATTGCTCTCCGTCGCCATCGCGGCGGGCGTCGCCATCGCGCTGACATTGTTCCTGCTGGAGTACCTGGACTATCGCAAGTCGAGCGAGCTGTTCGTCAAGCAGGGCGAAGCCTCGCTGCTGATCGCCGAATCGCAACGCCTGGATCTGTTCGCCAGCGACCTGGCTGCCAACAACTCGGGGGCACTGGAAGCCGCGCTCCGCGACGGCGACAAGCGCATGGTGGAACGCGTCGCCACCGCGCTGTTGAACAATCCCTATGCGATGGTCGCGCGCGTGTTGAACCCCGACGGCTCGGTGCTGTTCGAAACCCGCCGGCAGGATCTGTGGACCAAACAAATCGGGCCCAAAGACCAGCGCACGATCCGTCGCGGCCTCGGCGATGTCGAATCGCTCGGCACATTGGAAATCACCGTCGCCCGGCCCGGCCTGGCAGCCACCGTGCAAACATTGCGTTCGCAGCTGGCGCGCGTTCAGCAGCGCGATTTCGAACGACGCATCTGGATCATTGCCGGCGTCGGCATCTTGATCACCGGTTTGCTCGCGCTGGTGGCGTGGATGCTGGCGCAACGCCTGCAGCAACCGATCGTGGAGCTGATTCGTTCCGCCGAGCGCATCGGCGAAGGCGATTACACCCGCCCGCATAAAGTCACGAGCAACGACGAAATCGCCGAGCTGGAGATGGCGCTGGACCGCATGCGCCAGAACCTGCGCCAGACCACCATCACCAAGAACTATCTCACCATCGTTCTGAACAGCATGAACGATGCGGTGCTGGTGACCTCGCCCGACGGGCTGGTGCGCAAGATCAACGACGCGGCGGTGCGCCTGTTCGGTTACAACGAAGAAGAAATCGCCGGCCAGCCGTTCATCAACTTGATCGCCGAGAACGAGCGCGAGGGTTTCTCACTGGAAGCCGCCGGTGTGGAGACGCGCGAGACGGTGATCGCGACGCGCAGCGGGCAAACGATTCCGGTGTCGCTGTCCGGCGCGCCGATTGCCGGCGACGATCCGCAGTTCCAGGGCACGATCTTCGTCGTTCGTAACATCACCGATCGCAAGCGGGCCGAGCGTCGCATTCGTTACCTCGCTCGTTACGACGCACTCACCAAAGTGCCGAACCGCATGCAGTTCCAGCACATGCTGCAGCAGGCGATCGCGCGGGCCCGACGTAACGATCGCGGCATCGTGATGTTGTATCTGGACATGGATCGGTTCAAAGAAATCAACGATACGTTCGGCCACGCCGCCGGCGATCGCACGCTGGAAGTATTGAGCGAACGTTTGATCCGCATCCTGCCGCGCGAAGCGGTGGTCGGGCGCCTCGCCGGCGACGAGTTCGGTTTGTTTATCGAAGGCTTTGCGGACACCGACGACGAGCGCGCGCAAGCGGCCAACCTGGCTCGCATGGTGCTCGCGGAAGTCTGTAAAGCGTATTACGTCGATCAGCAGGAAGTGTTCCTGACCGCGAGTCTCGGCATCGCGTTCTGCCCGAAAGATGCGGAGAACGTGATCGACCTGATCCGCAACGCCGACGCGGCGATGTATCACTCGAAACAAAACGGCGGCAACAGCTTCGCGTTCTATTCGCCCGACATGAACGCCGCTGCCGTCGAACGTTTGATGCTCAAGAGCAAGCTGCGTCGCGCGCTGGAGCGTGACGAGCTGATGATGTTGTATCAGCCGAAGGTCGATTTGCGTAATGGCCGCATCGTCGGCGCCGAAGCGCTGCTGCGCTGGCGGCTGCCGGGCCACGGCGACATTCCGCCGTCGCAGTTCATTCCGCTGGCGGAAGAAACAAACCTGATCTTGGGTATAGGCGAGTGGGTGTTGAATCGCGTCTGCGCCGACTACCGGCGCTGGCAGGAGAAGAACAAGAACCCCGGCCGCGTTTCCATCAATCTGTCGTTGAAACAACTGCGGCAGGCGAGCTTCATCACCCGCTGCAAATCGGTGTTCCGCCGCCACGAAGTGTCGCCGACCTGCTTCGAGCTGGAAATCACCGAGACCACGTTGATGGTCGATCCCAAGCGCACCATCAAGCTGCTCGATGAGTTGTATGCGATGGGTCTGCACCTGTCGATCGACGACTTCGGCACCGGCTA
>CAMLEO010000274.1 GCA_946478975.1 uncultured Steroidobacter sp. | reverse complement strand
CGTTCGTTCAGGGGCCCGTTGTGCGAGTAGAACTTCCAGCCGTAGCGCTGTTGCAGGGCCAAAGGAATGTGAGAACTGACAGCTCTCCGCTTGATCCGGCTGTTCGAAGACGCGACTGAGCTCATCTTTGCTTCCTTGCAGTTCATAGCGGTTCACCCGAGTCTACATGTCGAAGTGGTCATTTACTTCGCGTCGGCGCAGACGGGTCTGGTTCGTGTCTGTCACGGAGTTTTGACGTTTGGGGCCAGGTTGCATCGACATGGCTTCGTGCTGTGGAACATCCAACTTTCCAGTGACAGACATGGAGTGCTGCGCATGAAGGCGATGCGGGCGGATGTTAATCGGTTGGAGCGTTCCCAGCGGAAGACTGTGGCGTTCATCAGGTCGTGAGCAACTCACTCCATGTCGCACGGTTGGATCTTGCGTTACAGTGCGCGGCCGCTCGAGTTTGTCGACCCGAGTGAACGACAGAGCACTGGACGCAAGGATGTGAGGGAGACACATGGAAAACATCAGGGAGATCGTCCGCGGGTTCATTCTTGAGAACTTTCTAGCTTCCGAAGCTGCCGACAGCTTGCTCGACGATGCAGATCTGCAGCAGCGCGGCGTGATCGATTCGTTGGGCGTTCTCAAACTGGTGTCGTTTCTCGAAGAACGCTTCGGGATCGACTTCCTGCCCGAGGAGCTGAGCACAGAGCAGCTGTCGTCGGTACAAAGCATCGAAGGCCTCGTGCGCGGCAAGATCGAGACGATGGCATGAGCGGCTCGCGCACGCTTTCAGATCTGCTCAAAGCCGCGGTGTTGCGCCGTCCGCAGCACACGGCAGTCATCACACCGGATCGCGAAGAGATCTCCTACGAAAGATTGGGGAGGCTCTCGGACGCTGTGCGCGACAGACTCTGCGCGCTCGGCGTCACCCCTGGAGATCGAGTCGCACTGTGCTTGCATAAATCTGCAGCCGCAGTCGCCACGATCTTCGGCATCCTGAAAGCCGGAGCGGCATACGTTCCCATCGATCCCGACGGTCCAGTCAGCCGGGCTCAAACCATCCTGCAAAGCTGCCAGGCGAAGGCATTGGTCGCGGATCGGCCACTCGAAGACAACTTGCGCGCGCTCGTACCTGCATCACTGGTGCTGGAGAACGGCAGCTCCGCCGAGTCGCTGGAAGAATTGCTACGATCGCTGCAGGAAGCCTCGCCAGCGCCTGCCGTCAACACTGTGCGCACCGCGCCGGAAGATGTCGCATACATCTTGTATACGTCCGGTTCCACCGGCAATCCAAAAGGGGTGACGCTGACGCAGGCGAACGCGTTTGGCTTTCTGCATTGGTGCAACGAAACTTTCGACATTCACCCGGACGATCGATTCTCCTCGCACGCGCCGTTTCATTTCGACTTATCCATCTTCGACATCTACGTGTCGATCATGCATGGCTGCACCCTGGTGCTGATCGACGAGGCACTCGGAAAAGAAGTGGCAAGGCTGGCGGAAGTCATCGCCAGGCAGCGCATCACGATCTGGTATTCGACACCTTCCGTGCTGGTCATGTTGGCGACCTACGGCAAGCTGCACCTTCGCGACTACTCGAGCTTGCGCATCGTGCTGTTTGCCGGCGAGGCGCTCGCGATTTCCAAGTATCTGCAGCTGCGTAAACACTGGGGCCATGCGCGCTGCTTCAATCTGTATTGTCCGACCGAAACGAACGTTTGCACGTTGTACGAGCTGCCCTCGGACGAGCTGATTGCCAAGCAAGCGACGATTCCCATCGGCAGGATGTGTCCGCCGAATTTGGGACTGGTGATCGATGAAGCGGGTCGTCCCATCGCGCAAGGACAGGGAGAGCTGATCGTCTCCGGCCAGAACGTGATGCAAGGTTACTGGGGCCTGCCGGAAAAGGATGCGACAGCGTTCGTGCACCTGGACGGCCGAAGGTGGTATCGCACCGGCGACATCGTGACCCAGGATCCGGAATTCGGCTTCATCTACATCGGCCGACGCGACCGCATGGTCAAGCGGCGTGGATACCGCATCGAGCTGGGCGACGTCGAAGCGGCCATTCTCCGCTTGGAAGAAGTCCAGGAGGCCGCAGTGGTTGCTGTCCCCGATGAAGAATCGGGCGTGAGGATTGTGGCGTTCGTAACGCCGCGGGTCGGCACACGCAGCTCGAGCGAGCTCAAGGCGCTGGCGCTGACGACGGTTTCCCGCTACATGCTCCCGGACGAGTTCATTGCGCTCGAACGAATGCCCAGGACCTCGACGGACAAGCTCAACTACGAAGAGCTCAAGCGTTTGAGTGTCCGCCGCTGACCCGCTTGGAGTGATCGATGCAAGCCGCCGGCAGCTACATGGTTCTGCATGTAGATATATTCGTGAGCTCCATGGCTCGCGCGTTGGAATTTTATCGCGACGGCATGGGCTTCACGGTCACTGATGAAACTGTGCTGCGCGGGGCGGTCGCTCGCTGCATTTCAAACGGTCTGTACGATGAGGTGAAGCTCGCGTTGCTGCGGTCTTCGCCGATGGGAGCAATGATCGAGTTGCTGGAATTGCGCTCGGAGACGGCAAGTGTGCCGGCGGCTCAACCTCGTTCACTGCCGGCCGGCATCGTTTCCATTCTGGTTCCCGATCTGGACGCGCACATTCAAAATGCAACGTCGAAGGGACTGCACCCGGTAAGCGAAGTGATCAGCGTCACGCTTCCACGGGGCGGCGACTCGCGCCTGGTGTTTTATAAAGATCCGGACGCGAATTTGCTCGAGTTCGTGCAGAGGTCTGTTACAAATCGGCGAATGCCCGGCACACCGGTCACCGCGGCGAAGTCCGGGTGACATGTTTCGCCGACGCAAGTGAACCCCGTGCGCTCATAGGCTCGCTCGGCAGCGGCGTTACCGATGAAGCAGCTCGTTTCGACCTTCTCGAAACCCTGGCTGCGCGCGTTCTCGATGGTATGCGCCAGCAGAGCGGCGAGATGTCCTTGATTGCGACGGGTCGGTTTGGTGGCCGCCACTTCGACGACGAGCGTGCTCTTGCCAGGGGTCGGCGCACAGGTGAACAAGTAGGCGCCGCGCTTCCAGAATGCCGCTATTTCGGCCTGATTCAAACCAAAGCTCTTCAGGCTTTGTAACAGCGCAATTCCAGCGTCTTTATACCCTTCAGGGGCAGGCACGGCACATACGCACGCGGCCGGCTCTCCATCGATCTCACCTGCGATGGTGAATCGAGAGTGATGCCATGGAGACCGAGAGGCGGTCGCCGTGAGCAGCTGGAGAAACTTCAAACAATCGGCTTCCGGTCGATTCAGCGATATATCGAACCACCCTCGGTCGAGATGGCTGCGCGTCGCAGCCAGGATGCTCCAGGCCAAGAACTCTCGATCGGCAGCGGTGGCGGCGCGAATCATCATCGTCGTCATCCTTGAGCAACGAATGGAAGCAATCGCGGCATCTTGCCGCGAGGGGTGTTCGGTGTCGACCTCTGCCACCGCCTGCTCCTCTTTCGGGCACATGACCGAGGGCAGCCCTAGAGTATCCAGGTGACGATTAATGCGATCGTGGCTGCAAACACCGCGGCCGTCGTCAACCAGCCAAGCAGGTTGATGCCTGCCTTGTTCACGCGATCCCCCATGATGTCGCGCCGGTTGGTCATGAGCATGATCAGCAATAGCAGCGTGGGCGTGGAAAATCCCTGAATGATTCCCGCCCACACCAGCGCTTTCATCGGATTGAAGCCGAGGAAGTTCATGCACACGGCGAGCAGCGTGAATCCGGTGATCGCGGCGTAGAACAACTTCGCCTGGCGAGGCTGCGCGTGCAGGCCGTGCTTCCATCCGAGCACCTGCGCCAGGTCGTATGCGGCGCCGGTCGTCATGACTGGAATCGCCAGAAATCCAACGGCAACGAGCCCCAGCGCGAACAGCGCACCGGCAGCTTCTCCCGCCAGCGGCCGCAGCGCTTCGGCCGCTTCGGTTGCAGAACTGATGTCGTGCCGCCCGGCTTTATAAAGTGTCGACGCCGTCGCCAGAATGATGAAGTACATGACGAGGTTGGAAAAGAACATGCCGAGGAGAATGTCTCGTCGCGTGTGCCGCAGCTCGCGATCGGTGGTCCCCTGCCGGTCGCGCAGCCGGGTGCGGCCCTTGGCGATTTCCTCCTCGACCTCCTGGTTGGACTGCCACGTGTACAGGTAGGCGGACAGCGTCGTGCCGATCACCGCGACCAGCAGCGACAAAGATTCCTGATCGAAATGGATTCGTGGAATGAGCGTGCCGCGCAAGACTTCGCCCAGATCCGGCTTGGCGAGACAGGCGGCGCCGATGTATGAAAGCAAAACCAGCGCCAGCCAGCGGAAGATGTTCCGGATCAGCGTGTAAGAACCCCAGATCTGCAGCGCCAATATGATCGCAGCCACGCCGATGACCACGCCGGGCACCGGCAAGGGAACAAACATCGTGACTGCCGCGGCCATGCCGCCGAGATCCGCAGCAGCTTCGATGGTATTGCCGATGAGCACGCCGATCAGGGTGGTGTAGAGCAACCACCGAGGATAATGATCGCGGATGACCTCGAACAATCCCTTGCCGCTCACCTGCCCGAGCTTCGCCGATAGATAGACGACGGCGAACATCATCGGGAATGTCACAGGCGCGGTCCAAAGAAACGCCGGCCCCAGCTTGGCACCCGCGCTCGCGTATGTGCCGATCGCTGACGGATCGTCGTCCGCAGCGCCCGCGATCAGCCCGAGACCAAGCGCGCGGACTGCGCCATCCCGCTGCTCTCCGCGCTCGTCGGAATGCGCGGATTGAGAGCTCGAGGATTCTGGTTCGGGCATCGCTACACGTCAGCCGCGGATGGCCTCATTGAACGAACCTCGCGCAAGATGGTTCCTGGCCCGGGCAACGACCGAAGTCAGGCAACCCTCTACGGTTTGTCACCAATGCTCGCTAGCGGCGCACGCGAAATAGGCGAGCCCTTCGCCGAGCCCGGCGCTCACAAAATATTCGGACCCGCGGGCCACTAGCAGCAGACCCGATCCGTCTCTGAAGGAATCTTCAGAAGATCTTCAGAAACGGCGCCGAGGCCTTGTTCCTAACATGCATCGAGAAGCGCCGCCGCGGATCGATCATGGCTCGCCGCAAAACCGAAGTCTTCAGCATGTCGTTTCTCGACTGCATTACCTGTGCATTCGGATCGGTCGTGCTCGTCTACACGCTCATCAACGCCCAGGGCGGCCTGCGCCGGATGGCCGAAGAGCAGACGATGAATGCCGATGTTTCCAAACTGGAAGAGCAGGTGCTGGAGGGATACCAGGAGCTGGTCGTCCTACGCAACTCGCTGCAAGAGACCGACGATGAACGCGTGCGCACCGAAGGGCTCGCGCCGCGGGTGATCGCCGAAATCGAGCAGACCAAGCTCGAACTCGCGGACGCAGATAAGGAAACACTGTCCAAGCGCGAGGCGATCGAGCGTCTGAAAGCGGACCTGAAATCCATGGAGGAAGGTCAACGCCGGCTGGAAGGCGGAACGCTCAGCCCGGGAGCACGCGGCATGAGTTTGCGAGGCTTCGAGGGCGAAGGCAATCGTCACTATCTCACCGGCCTCAAGGTGCGGGGCGAGCGCATTTTGTTTCTGGTGGATTCCTCGGCCAGCATGCTCGATGAGACGCTGGTCAACATCCTGCGAATGCGCAATATGTCGGATGCATACAAGCGCACAGCAGACAAATGGCGCCGCACGATTTCCATTGCCGAATGGCTAGCTGCGCACATTCCCGAAACCAGCAAATTCCAGGTCTACGCGTTCAACACGCATCCGTGGGCCATCATGAAGGACACCGACGGCAAGTGGCTCGACAGCAATGACGCGAATGCGTTGAACAGCACGATGAAAGCGTTGAACGAGCTGGTGCCCAAGGACGGGATGAGTCTGGAGAACGCCTTCGCCGCGATGTCCTCGCTCACGCCCGCACCCGATCGCGTGATTCTGATCGTTGACAAGCTGCCGACGCAGGGCGCAACGCCGCCCCTGCTGCGCAAGATGATCGACGGCGACGGCCGCCTGAAGTTGTTTGAAAAGGCGATGGGCAAATATCCGCGCAACGTGCCGTTGAGTGTGATCCTGCTGCCGCTCGAAGGCGATCCAAACGCGGCCAGCGCGTTTTGGGTGGCGGCACGCCGCAGCGGCGGAGACTTTCTGATGCCGGCCAAAGACTGGCCCTGACAGCGATGGCCAGAAAACATAAACGGCGGGAAACAGAGGTGTTCAGCATCTCCTTTCTCGACTGCATCACCTGCGGCCTCGGCTCGGTCGTGCTGCTGCTCGTGTTGAGCAACATTCGCACGCCGGCAATCGAACAGTCGCGCGAGGACGCGCATTCCCGCATCCTAAAGATGCAGGACGAACTGGTCGAGATCGCGGGTCAACGCGAAATACTCAACCGCGACCTCAAAGGCCGGGAGGAACAACTATCCGACGTCAAGGAACGAATCGCGCGGCTGCGTGGCGATCTGAGCTCGCTGCGCGGCAAGTTCGCAGCTTCGAAGAAAGATGCGGAAGCCGCAAATAACATCCAGGGTCACCTGGTCGCCGCGCAGGAAAAGCTCACCGAAGAAATGAAACGGCTCTACGCCGGCGAGGAATTCAAACGTCAGAAGGGCGACATCGTCGGCGGCGTACCCGTCGACAGCGAATACGTCGTCTTCATCATCGACACCTCGGGCAGCATGTTCAATTACGCCTGGCCGATGATGCTGGATAGCATGAAGGAGATCCTGAACATCTATCCGCACCTGAAAGGCTTCGAGGTCACCAACGATGTCGGCACGCATATGTTTCCGGGCTACCAGGGCAAGTGGATCATGGACAGCCCGTCGCAACGAAAAATGATGCTCGATCGGTTGCGCACCTGGAACCCGTTCTCCGCGTCCAATCCTTCGCAGGGCATCGTCAGCGCCATCCGCACCTATTGGGCGGCAGACAAGAAGATCAGCCTGTATGTTTTTGGCGATGAGTTCACCGGCCCATCGATCGATTCGGTCGTCAAAGCCGTGGACATGGTCAATCGCACCGACCAGGCGGGCGAGCGCCGCGTGCGCATTCATGCGATCGGCTTTCCGGTAACGCCTGCGGCGCCTCAGTACACGAGCATTCGGTTCGCGGCGATGATGCGCGTCATCTGCCAGAAGAACGGCGGCACGTTTGTGGGCATGCACGAGGCGGACCGGCGCGGCCCAAGAATTACAGTCGGTGCGCTGGCGCCGTCTTCGCAAGATCCGGAGCTGCCAGCGCTGACTCAGAGCCAGCCGCCAAAGCGCCTGATGTAATGTTTCTTCGCCACCTGCATGAGCACACAGTAGGCGAGCAGAATCCCCGCCAGCCAGTAGAAATAAACACCGGGCAATGGCTGCAGACCCAACGTCGAAGCAAGCGTGGAGAACGGCAGCCACAGTCCGACCAGCGAGATGACGATCGTCAGCAGCGTCACGGGCGCCGCGGCCATGCTTTGTATAAAGGGAATGCGCTCGGTGCGGATCACGTGGACGATCAGTGTCTGCGTGAGCAGGCCCTGCACGAACCAGCCGGACTGAAACAACGCCTGTTCGTCGAGCGTATTGGCGCCGAACACGGACCAGAGAATGCCGAACATGGCGAGGTCGAAGATCGAGCTCACCGGCCCCACGCACAGCATGAACGTGGCGATGCCCCTGGCGTCCCAGGCGCGAGGCTGCTGCACGAACTGTTCGTCCATGCGATCCCAGGGAATCGAGATCTGCGATACATCGTAGAGCAGGTTCTGCAGCAGCAGCTGAATGGGCAGCATGGGCAGGAACGGCAGGAAGGCGCTCGCCACCAGCACGCTGAGCACAGTGCCGAAATTGGAGCTCGCCGTCATCTTGATGTACTTCACGATGTTGCCGAACGTGCGTCGACCTTCGACCACGCCTCGCTCCAGTACCAGCAAACTTTTCTCCAGCAAAATGATATCGGCGGCCTCCTTCGCCACATCCACGCCGGAGTCGACAGAAATGCCGACGTCGGCCTCGCGCAGCGCCGTCGCGTCGTTCACACCGTCGCCCATGAAGCCGACCGTATGCCCGCGCGATTTCAGCGCCTTCACGATGCTGGCTTTCTGATTTGGCGACACCTTGGCGAACAGCGTCGTACGCTCGGCGAGCTCAGCTAACGAATCCTCCGAGAGATCTTCGATCTCTGCGCCGAGCACGATCCGCCCCACGTGCAAGCCCACCTCGCCGCAGATCTTGTGAGCGACAGCGGCGTTGTCGCCGGTCACGATCTTGATGGCAACGCCGTGCTCGCCAAGTAAACGTAATGCGTCCGCTGCGGTCTCCTTCGGCGGATCGAGAAAGGCGATGAAACCGGAGAAAATCAGCCCGCTCTCGTCGTCCACACCGAACGATTGTCGACTGGGCTCGATGGCGCGGTAGCCGACGGCGACCACGCGCATGCCATCGTCGTTGAGCTCGTTGCGCAGTCGTTTCAAACGTTCGCGCATCTCATCGGTCAAGGCAACGACGCGATCGCCTTCCTCGACCTGCGCGCAGATCTGCAGCATCTCCTCCACTGCACCCTTGCAGTAGAGCAAACGAACATCGCCCGACTGGCGCAACACCACCGACATGCGACGCCGGTTGAAGTCGAACGGAATCTCGTCCACTTTGCTGAAAGATTGCGCCAGCTCGCGCAGCCCTGTGTCCTGCGCCCCCTCGATGACTGCGCGGTCGAGCAGATTCTTCAGCCCGGTCTGGAACACACTGTTCAGATAGGCGTGCTCCAGCACGCGCTGACTGTTCTGCCCATGCGCGTCAACGTACTTGATGAGAGCGACGTGGTCCTGCGTGAGCGTGCCGGTTTTATCGGTGCACAGGATGTCCATGGCGCCGAGATTCTGGATCGCGCCCAGCTGTTTCACGATTGTTTTCTGGCGGGCTAGAGACATCGCTCCGCGAGCCAGTGTTGCATTGACGATCATCGGCAGCATTTCCGGCGTCAATCCGACCGCGACGGCGATTGCGAAATAAAACGCGTCGAGCCATGCGCCTTTGAGCAGGCCGTTGATGAAGAACACCACCGGCACCATCACCAGCATGAAGCGGATCATGAGCCAGCTGACGCGGTTGACTCCGAAATCAAACGCGGTCCGGGGCCGCTGCCCCATCAGCCGCGAAGCCATCGCACCGAAATACGTTCGTTGACCGGTCGCAAGTACCACTGCCTTGCCGGTGCCGCTGACGACACTGCTGCCCATGAAGAGCAGCTGCGCCTGATCGAGCAACGTGTGCGTGCCCTGCTCGTTGCGAGAGTCCTCCGACAGCGAGCGAACCTCCGGGAATTTCTCGACCGGCATGGCCTCGCCAGTGAGCGCCGACTGAGTAACAAACAAATCGCGCGATTCGATCACGCGCAGATCGGCGGGCACCATGTCGCCGGCCGAGAGCAGCACGATGTCGCCCGGAACCACTTCCTCCAGAAAGACATCAGAAGCTTCGTGATCGAGCGCACTGGGCGAACGGCCGCTCTCGGCAGCATTGCCAGAGCGACAGACCGTCACTGTGTTGCGAACCAGTTGTCGCAACGACTCCGCTTGAATGAGCGATTTGCGTTCCTGCCAGAAGCGCAAGGCGGTGCTCAACGTCACCATGACCGCCATGACGATCGCGGCTGGATAGTCGCGCGTGGCAACCGACAC
>CAMLEO010000273.1 GCA_946478975.1 uncultured Steroidobacter sp. | reverse complement strand
CGATGGCGAACACGATGCCGCCTTTGGCGGTGCCGTCCAGCTTGGTCAGCACCACGCCGGTCACGCCCAGCGCTTCATGAAACAGCTTGGCCTGCTGAAGCGCGTTCTGGCCTTGGCTCGCATCGAGCACCAGCAGAACTTCGTGCGGAGCGCTGGCGTCGAGACGAGCCATCACGCGCTTCACTTTCTTCAGCTCGTCCATCAAGTTCGATTGCGTGTGCAGTCGGCCGGCCGTGTCGGCAATCAGCACGTCATAGCGGCGCGCTTGCGCGGACTGCATGGCGTCGAAGGCGACGGCGGCGGGATCGGCGCCGGTAGCCTGCGCGATCACCGGCACATCATTGCGCTGACCCCAAACTTGCAGCTGCTCGACAGCGGCGGCACGAAACGTATCGCCCGCGGCCAACATCACTTTCATATCGGCGGCTTTGATGATGCGCGCCAGCTTGCCGATCGTCGTGGTCTTGCCGGCGCCGTTGACGCCGACTACCAGGATCGCGAACGGCACGTGTTTGCTGTCGATCGCGAGCTGCTCGGCGACCGGCCGCACGATATCCATCAACGACTCGCGCAGGGCGTTGAGCAAAGAGTCCAGATTGGCGAGCTCGTTGCGCGCCACTTTCTTGCGCAGGGACGAGAGAATTCTTTCGGTCGTCTCCACGCCGACATCGGCGGTGATCAGGCGCATCTCCAGCTCTTCGAGCACCGTCTCGTCGATCTTGCCGCCCGGAATCAGGTTGGCGAGGTCGTAGGTCAGCCAGGAATCGCCGCGATTCAGCTTGGCGCGCAGCCGCTGGAACAGGCTCGGCTTGTCGCGCCCCTGATTCTCGATCGGCGCAGAGGAGATCGGCGCGGGATCGCTGGCGGCCGGCGCGGCGGGAGGCTTGTCCTTGAAACCGAACATTGCGCGGGTTGGGGCGGGCTCGTGGCAAAAGAGACGCAGGATTCTATCATTGCGGGTCTCATGCCCCGCACTTCCAGTAAAAACAACGCCGCCGACCGGCAGCCCAATCGATTACGCATCGTCGGCGGTCGCTGGCGCGGCACTCGCATCGATTTCCCGGCGATTGCCGCCATCCGGCCCTCGCCGGATCGCGTCCGGGAAACGCTGTTCAACTGGCTGCAAACGCGCATCGTCGGTGCCCGGTGCCTGGATTTGTTCACGGGCAGCGGCGCGCTCGGCATCGAAGCGCTGTCGCGAGGCGCGGCGGAGGTCACTTTCGTCGATCGCGAGCCGCAAGTCGGCCGCCACATCACCCAGACCCTGCAGCGACTGTCCGCGACCGGTGCGACGGTGCAAGTCGAAGACGCCACTCGTTTTCTGGGTCGAACCCCGAGCCGGTTCGACGTGGTGTTTCTGGATCCGCCGTTTGCGTCGACTTTATTACAGACCGTTTTCGACCGCTTGCCGCAGGGCTGGCTGGCCGAGGACGCATACATTTACGTCGAATGCCCGGCCGACGTGCCGCTGCCGCCGTTGCCCACGGGCTGGACGGTGTATCGTTCCAAGCAGGCAGGGCAGGTCGGCTATCATCTGCTGCGTGCGACAGCCGCCCCTGGATGAGGACTTCCCATGACCGGCGCCATGTATCCCGGCACTTTCGATCCGATCACCAACGGCCACTATGACCTGGTGCGTCGGGCCGCCGGCATTTTCGACCGCGTCGTGGTGGCCATCGCCGCCAATCCCGGCAAGGCACCGTTGTTCACACTCGAAGAGCGCGTCGAGCTCGCTCGCGAAGTGCTCCAGGACATCCCGAACGTGGAAGTCACAGGCTACGCGGGACTGACTGTGGAGTTTGCCCGCCAGCACGGATTGCGAGTGGTCGTGCGCGGGTTGCGCGCCGTCTCCGACTTCGAATTCGAGTTCCAGCTCGCGACCATGAGCCGGCATCTGGCCAACGATGTCGACTACGTGTTCCTGACGCCGACCGAACAGTTCAACTTCATTTCTTCGACGCTGGTGCGCGAGATTGCGAGCTTGGGCGGCAACGTCGCGCAGTTCGTACATCCCAAGGTCGAAGCTGCCTTGCAACGGGCCTGGGCGAAACGTCGCGCCCCCTGAGTGCGTTACGTTGATCCTTTCTTGCCGCTCGCAGCGCTGCGAGCGGCTTTCAAATTGGAATAGTCATGACTGCACTACGGTTGCGACGTGTTCGTTTGTTATTGGTGGCGTTGTTCGTACTGCCGTTGGCAGTTCACGCCGACGAGGCACGGCGCCCCGGCAAAGCAGGCATCGCTACCGCGCATCAGCTCGCGACCGAAGCCGGCATGGAGATTCTTCGTCAGGGCGGCAACGCATTCGACGCGGCCGTCGCAGTGAGCGCGGCGCTCGCTGTCGTCGAGCCCAGCAGCTCCGGCTTGGGCGGCGGTGGTTTCTGGCTGCTCCATCGCCAGGCGGACGGTTTCGAAACAATGGTCGATGCGCGCGAAGTCGCGCCGCTTGCGGCCACTCACGATATGTTTCTCGATGCGAACGGCGAGGTCGTCAAAGGCCGCTCGACATCGACCGCGTTGGCGGCAGGCATTCCTGGCGAGCCCGCCGGCTTTGAATACATTTCCAAAAAGTACGGCAAGCTGCCGTTCAAAACAGTCCTGCAGCCGGCGATCCGGCTGGCACGCGAGGGTTTTCCTCTCAACGAACGTCTGCGCGGCGGCATCGTCGCCAAGCGGGACACGTTCAACGCCGGTGCTGCGGCCAAAGTGTTTCTGGTGAAAGGCGAAGTGCCGGCGGTCGGCACCATCATCAAACAACCGGAGCTGGCGAAAACGCTGACCACGCTCGCCGAGCAAGGGGCCAATGGTTTCTACAAAGGCCCGCTCGCGAAGCAGCTGGTCGATGGCGTGAAGAAGATCGGCGGCATCTGGTCACTGGAAGATCTCGCGACGTATGAAGTCAAAGAACGCAAGCCGGTGTACGGCGAATATCGCGGCGCTCGCATCATCTCGGCGCCGCCCCCGTCCTCGGGCGGCATCGCGCTCATCGATGCGTTGAATATTCTTTCGGGCTACGACCTGGACGCGCTCGACAACGCGACACGAGTTCATCTCGTCATTGAAGCCGCACGTCGCGTGCATCGTGATCGTGCTCAATATTTCGGCGACCCCGACTTCGTGCAGATGCCGGTGGAGCAGCTGTTGAGCCCGTATTACGCCGCCGGCCAGCGGGCGTCGATTCGCATGGATCGCGCGACACCGAGCGATTCGCTGCCGGGAATTACGTCGCCGCCGGTCGGCACGCAGACCACGCACTTCTCCATTGTCGATGCCGATGGCAATCGCGTCGCCGGCACCATGTCGATCAACTTTTTCTTCGGCACCGGGCTGATGGTGCCGGGCGTGGGCTTGTTGTTGAACAACGAAATGGATGATTTCGTCGCCAAGGCCGGCGTGCCCAACGGCTTTCGCCTGGTCGGCGCCGAAGCGAATGCCATCGCGCCTCACAAGCGGCCGCTGTCGAGCATGACGCCGACGTTCGTGGAGAAGCCCGACGGCGTGATGGTGCTGGGTACGCCCGGCGGCAGTTACATCATGGGCATGGTGCTGCTGGCGACGCTCGACTGGCTGCGCGGCATGCCGGCGGACGACATCGTGAAGAAGGGCCGATATCACCATCAATACCTGCCCGACGTGGTGTCGTTCGAACCCGGCGCACTCACGCCCGCCGAGCAGGAAACATTGAAGAAATACGGTCACAACCTGCGCGAGTCGCGCCAGCCCGGCAACATGCAGATCGTGACGTGGGATTATCGGACCGGCGAAGTCAAAGCAGTGTCCGATCCGCGTGGCGTGGGTGTCGGTGTCGTGTACTGAGCCGTTGGCTCATAACGCAGCCAGGATTTTTTACCCGCTGCGCGGGTGTGCCAGTCAAACGAATTCCCGCACGCGGTGTTATGCATTCCGCATGGCATGCCCGCGCAGCGGGCAAAAAACACCCCCGGCCGCGTTATGAGCTGACGTCGCTTTACCCGCAGCGTTGCGCTATTTCTGGCAGGTCGGGCAGAAGTACGTCGAGCGTTGTCCCTGCACGAAATGTTTGATCGGCGTCTTGCAGACGCGGCAAGGATCTTTGGTTCGCTCGTACACAAACAGCTTCTGCCGAAAGTACCCGGGCATGCCTTCCGGATTGATGTAGTCGCGCAGCGTCGTGCCGCCGGCGCGAATCGCATCTTGCAACACGTCTTTGATCGACTTCACCAGCGCGTCGAACTCGGCGCGTTTCAGTCTGCCGGCTGAACGCTTCGGCCGAATGCCGGCGCGAAACAACGCTTCGCTGGCGTAGATGTTGCCGACGCCCACCACCACCTGGCCGTTCATGATCAACTGCTTGATCGCGACGCGCCGGCCTTTCGCCGCCCGCGCCAGATATTCGCCATTGAATTCATCGGATAACGGTTCAGGCGCCAGCGACTTCAGCAGCGGATGAGTCAACGGATCGTCGGCCGTCCACAGCAGGCTGCCGAATCGACGCGGGTCGTTGAATCGAATGCACATACCAGTATCCATCACGAAATCGACGTGATCGTGAGTCAGGACCGGCGTCTCGCACGGCAGGACGCGCAGGCTGCCCGACATCCCGAGGTGCAGGATCAGGCTGCCGCGATCGAGATCGAACACCAGATATTTCGCGCGCCGGCGCAGGTGCTGTACGCGTTGGCCATCGGCGAGATCGGCAAGATTGCGTGGCACCCGCCAGCGCAGCCGCGGCTCGCGGACGATGAGTTTCTGTATGACGTGTCCTACGACGGACGGCTCGATACCGCGCCGCGTGGTTTCGACTTCAGGAAGTTCAGGCATCGGAACGAGATGGGTTGAAGTGGGTCGTAGTTACAGTCATTGAAAGTGCTTAGGATCGCCTTCACAGTGGGGGCTCCGCTATAGTTCCCACTCTTCGTCACTCGATTGCATGCTGCAGGGCTGGCTGTGAATCTCAATTTTCTCTACGGCATTCTGGATCTGAGCTTCTGGGGCTATGTGGCGGTGACGTTCCTGATGATTCAGGTCACCTTCATGGGCGTCACGCTCTATCTGCACCGCGACGCCACTCACCGCAGCCTCGATCTGCACCCGGCGCTGCGCCACATCTTCCGGTTCTGGCTGTGGATGACCTCCGGCATCATTACCAAAGAATGGGTGGCCGTGCATCGCAAGCATCACGCCCGTTGCGAGACTGAGGAAGATCCTCACAGTCCGGTCGTCGTTGGCCTCAAAAAAGTACTGCTCGAAGGTGCGGAGTTGTATCAGGCCGCCGCGCGCAATCCGGAAGTCACCGAGAAGTTCGGCCGCGGCACGCCGGATGACTGGATGGAACGCAACGTTTATTCCAAGCATCGCAACTTAGGGATAGTGCTGCTGATCGTCACCGACCTGCTGCTGTTCGGCATCCCTGGCATCATCATCATGGCGGCGCAGCTGCTCGCCAATCCTTTGCTCGCCGCGGGCGTGGTCAACGGCGTCGGTCATTACTACGGCTATCGCAACTTCGAATGTCCGGACGCGGCTCGCAACGTGATGCCGTGGGGCCTGCTGCTCGCCGGCGAGGAGTTGCATAACAACCACCACGCGTTCCCGAGCTCAGCGAAGTTCTCGGTGCAGCGCTGGGAATTCGATATCGGCTGGCTGTATATCCGCGTGTTCCAGGCGCTCGGCCTGGCGCGTGTGATTCGTGTTGCGCCGTCGCCCGTCAAGGTCGAGCCGCGTGTTCACATCGATCTGGAAAACGTGCGCGCGGTGATCGTCAATCGCATGCATGTGCTGCGTGATTACACCCGCAACGTCACGATCCCTGTGTTCCGTGAGGAGCTGCGCGTCGCCGGCGACAAGCTCAGCAAGCGCGTTCGCAAGCTGCTGGTTCGCGAGCCGGCGCTGCTCGATACGCAGGCTCAGTCGCGTCTAGAGGAGGTGTTGGCGTCCAACCAGACGCTCAAGACCGTCCACGAATTCCGTGAGCGCCTGGCGGTGATGTGGAGCGGCGCGAACATGAGCAACGACAAGCTCGTCCAGCACCTCAAAGAATGGATCGCCCAGGCGGAAGCCAGCGGCATCAAGGTCCTGCAGGATTTCGCCAACACCCTGCGCAGCTACGCCATGCGGCCCGCCTGATCTCGCGCCGCGCGTCCTTGACACGAATCCGTGCTCACTGCAGTTTCGCTGCGGTTAACGGATTAATCCCTGCAAGGACCGATTCCATGAAGCAATTGATGTTGGCCGCTGCGCTGTCCGCGGCGGTCTTGTCTGTACCCGCAGAGGCTGCGAGCTACTCGCGAAGCGGTACGGTAACGGCGGTTCGCAATCACACCCTGCGCCATCCCTACGGAACGGCTCAAGGCGTCACGATCCTGCAGCTTTCAGCTCCGCTGGAGGGTGGCTGTGCTTGGGGTTTCGTGGACGCAGCGGATAAGAACGCAATAGCAACTGTGTTGGCAGCCAAAGCCGCCGGCAACTCCGTGATTGTCTGGTACGACAATGCAGTGACCTCGCCGTGGGGAGATCCGGGAATCTGCGCCATCACCGCGATCGAGCTCAACTAACCTCGCGAAGCCCTCGCGCCGGCTTGCCCTCAAAAAGCAAAAGGCCCGCCGAGGCGGGCCTTGAATGCTTTAGCAAAGCGGTCTCCCGTCAGGGAGACGAGCGCCTCACTTGATCTTCGCTTCCTTGTAGGCCACGTGTTTGCGGGCCTTGGGATCGAACTTGCGCACTTCCATCTTGTCCGGATGCAGGCGCTTGTTCTTGGTGGTGGTGTAGAAGTGGCCGGTGCCGGCGGTGGACACGAGCTTGATCTTTTCGCGCATGGCTTGGCTCCTCGATTAGACCGCGACGCTCAGACTTTCACGCCTTGGGCGCGCAGCTCGGCAACGACGGTCTCGATGCCTTTCTTTTCGATGGTGCGCAGGCCGCGGGTGGACACGCGCAGGCTGACGAAGCGGCGCTCGCTCTCGACCCAGAAACGCTGCACGTGCAGGTTGGGCAGGAAGCGGCGACGACGCTTGTTGTTGGCGTGTGACACGGTGTTGCCGGTCAACGGCCCTTTGCCGGTGATCTGACAGACTCTGGACATGGCGGAGTTCCTGGTTAGGGCGGCCGGCCGCGCACGAGGTGCGGACGGACCGGGGGCCCGAAAACGAGTCGCGCTTTATACCAGCCGCCGCCCGCTTAGGGAAGCCCATTTATAACAGTCCGCGCTCCGCGAACGACTCACAAACCCCGTCGCCCACCACCAGGTGGTCGATCACCCGGACGTCCACCAGCGCCAGCGCCTCCTTGAGCCGGACCGTGATGTGTCGGTCGGCCGGACTCGGGTCGGCGATCCCCGAAGGGTGGTTGTGGACCAGGATCATGGCCGCGGCGTTCCGGGACAGCGCCAGCTTGACCACTTCCCGCGGATGAACGATCGCGCCATCGATGGTGCCGCGGAACAGCTCCTCGAACCCCAGCACCCGGTGACGGCTGTCGAGCAGCAGGCAGCAAAACACCTCGTGCGGCAGATCCCGGAGCCTGAGCTGCACGAACTCGCGCGTTGCCTGCGGGTTCTCCAGGACGGAGCCGGCGGCCATCAGCTCGCGGTAATGCCGGCGCGTCAGCTCCAGCGCAGCCTGTAGCACCACATATCTCGCAGGTCCAAGCCCGCGCGTCTTACAAACCCGCTGCCGTTCAGCCGTCAGCAAAGCCCGGAGTGATCCAAACTCCGCCAACAATGCCCGCGCCACATCGAGCGCGCTCCGGCCTCGCACGCCCGCTCCCAGCAAGATCGCCAGCAACTCAGTCTCGCTGAGCGCCGATGCCCCCACTTTCAACAGCTTTTCCCGCGGCCGGTCGCCCTCCGGCCAGTGACGAATCGACATCCTTGCCTCCGCTCGCCGCTCTGACGTTCCAGCGGACTATCGCCGCCGGCGGGCGTCGCGTTTGGCTGCTGATCGGCCGAAATTCGACGTTAACCAGCCGAATTTGCGCACGCAGTTGCGCTAGGCGGGCCATTCCTGGCCGGAATGGCTGTATGCATGCGTGTCGTTTGCTGGGCCTGCGGGGCGCCCCCATAATCCGCCCATGAGCTCGCAGCCTCGCAAAATTCTGCTTGGAGTCACCGGTGGGATCGCGGCCTACAAAAGCCCGGACCTGGTGCGGCGATTGATCGAGCAGGGTGCCGAAGTCCAGGTGGTGATGTCGCGCGGAGCGCAGCAGTTCGTGACTGCTCTGACGTTCCAGGCCGTGTCCGGCCGGGCGGTGCGTGATGACTTGTGGGATGAGAGCAGCGAAGCGGCGATGGGGCACATCGAGCTCGCGCGCTGGGCGGATGAAATCGTCATCGCGCCGGCGACTGCGGATTTCCTGGCAAAGCTCGCCCATGGCTTCGCCGAAGATTTGCTAACAACGCTTTGTTTAGCGACCGCTGCGCCGATCACCGTCGCGCCGGCGATGAATCGCCAGATGTGGGCCAACCCGGCGACGCAAGCAAACGTGCGCGTACTCAAAGAGCGCGGCGTGCGCGTTCTTGGGCCGGCGAGCGGCGAGCAGGCGTGCGGCGAAGTCGGTGTGGGTCGAATGCTCGAACCGACGCAAATCGCGGCGGAAGTTTTCACCACGCGTGGCGGCAGCGGGGTGTTGCAAGGGTTGAAGGTCGTCGTCACGGCCGGTCCGACGCGAGAGAAGATCGATCCGGTGCGATTCATCAGCAATCGCAGCTCGGGCAAGATGGGTTACGCCGTCGCCGAAGCGGCTCGCGAAGCCGGTGCGCACGTGGTGCTCGTGAGCGGGCCGGTGCAGATCCCGACGCCGCGTGGCATCGAACGCGTCGATGTCGAGAGCGCGGAGCAAATGTTGGCGGCGGTTCAAAGTAACATTGCCGGCGCCGACATCTTCATCGCCGCCGCCGCCGTTTCGGACTATCGCTGTCGAGAAATCGCCTGCGAAAAGATCAAGAAGACCAGCGACACACTGAATCTCGCGCTGGCCCGCGCTCCGGATGTTCTGGCGACTGTCTCACGCAGCGAAGCGCGGCCGCCGTTCCTGGTCGGGTTCGCCGCTGAAACCGAGCACGTCGAGCGCAACGCGCTCACCAAGCTCACCAACAAGAACCTGGACATGATCGCCGCCAACAAAGTCGGCGACGGTCTCGCGTTCGATAAAGACGACAACGCGCTCACGGTGTACTGGCAGGGTGGCAAGCAAGAGCTGTCGCTCACCAGTAAAGCCGCGCTGGCGCGACAGCTGGTCGAGCTGATTGCGCAGCGTTATCGCGCGCGTGGCGAAGTAACAAACACGACTCCAACTCCAGCGATTTCCGCCGCTCATGCCTGATGGTTCCCATGTCTGATCGCATCGTGGCTGGCGGCGCGCGCCGCCGCTTGCAGCTTCGCGTGCTCGATGCTCGCATCGGCCGCGACTTTCCCTTGCCGCAATATGCGACCTCCGGTTCGGCCGGTGTCGATCTGCGCGCTTGTATCGATGCGCCGCTGGAATTGAAGCCCGGCGACACGCAGCTCATTCCGTCGGGCATCGCGATTTATCTGGAAGATCCAGGCTATGCGGCCATCGTGTTGCCGCGGTCTGGGTTGGGTCACAAGCACGGCATCGTGCTGGGCAACCTGGTCGGGCTGATCGATTCGGACTACCAGGGCCCGCTGATGGTCAGCTGCTGGAACCGCGGCCAGTCGGCCTTCACGATCCAGCCGATGGAGCGGATCGCGCAGCTGGTGATCGTGCCGGT
>CAMLEO010000272.1 GCA_946478975.1 uncultured Steroidobacter sp. | reverse complement strand
CAGCACGCGCTCCGGCTCCGCCTCCCGGCTGTCGATCTTGTTGATGACGACCAGGCGGCACAGCTCGCGGTCCCGGGCGAAATCCATCATGCGCTGGGTCACCGGCTCGACGCCGTTCACGGCGCTGACCACGACCGCGGCGGTTTCCACCGCTTCCAGCACCGTCATGGCCCGGCACAGGAAATCCGGGTAGCCGGGTGTATCGAACAGCTGAACGTGGCGGCCGGCCGCCGGAAAATGCACCAGCGCCGCGTCGAGGGAGTGGCGCAGCTGCTTTTCCTGGGGATCGAAATCACAAACGGTGGTGCCGCGTTCGAGACTGCCGCGGCTGCGGGTCACGCCTGCTTCCAGCAGCAGGGCTTCGGCCAGCAGGGTTTTGCCGGCGCCGGCCTGGCCTACCAGCGCGATGTTGCGAATGTCCGAGGTCGAATAAGCCATTGGAGACGCCTCCTCGCCCAGGATCCGCGACCAGCATACTCCTCGCGGATTCGTTGAGAAGCGCAAGACTATTGGAGCCGCGGCGCCGCTACGCTTACCCTACACGCCTTGAACTAACTACCACCCGCAACGCTTCCCATGAGCAAGCGCGCCCTGATCGTCGACGACTCGCGTTCCGCGCGCGTCATATTGAGCCGCATGCTGGAAGGCTATGGCTTGCAGGTGGACTCCTCCGAATCGGCGGAAGCCGCCCTCGAATTCCTGCGCCAGGGGCGTCCGGACGTGATCTTCATGGACCATCTCATGCCGGGCATGGATGGCTTCCAGGCGATTCAGGCGATCAAGGGCAATCCCGACACCGCCACCATTCCGGTGGTGATGTACACGTCGCAGGAAGGCGAGCTGTACGTCAGCCAGGCGCGAGCGCTCGGCGCTGTCGGCGTGTTACCGAAAACCGTCAAGCATGCGGACGTGTCCCGCGTGCTGTATCAGCTGCGATTGTTGCCGGAGCGTCGCGACGCACGCGTGGTCCAGGCGCCGGTCACTCACCAGGAAGGGGCGGTCGCGGTTGCGATCGAGCCGATGCGCCCGACGCCGGGCGAATTCGAAACCGCCATTCGCGCCGCCGTCGCGCCATTGCTGAAGGAACATACGTCCGAAATGCGGCGGTTCATGTTGGCGAGCCTGGAAGCTTTCGCCCGTCGCATCAGTACCGAAACAAAACCGCCCGTCCCGGCAGTGACGCCGCCAGCGGCCACAACCGAGCCTCCGCCGCAGGAAGAGCTACCGCCCGTTTCGGTGCAGCCGAGGCGCTGGCCGCTCGCGGTCGCCGTGGCGATCGTCGCGCTGACTCCAACGGTCGTGCTCGCCTGGCTCTACACCCAACAGCTGAACGCGACCCGGGCATTGCAGGCCGATAACGCGAATTTGCAAACATCGCTGGAGGCCCAGCAAGGGCAGCTGGCCACGCTGCAAAAGACGGTGCTGTCCTATCGCACGACGACTTCCGGACCCGCCGCTCCCAGCTCGCCCAACGTCACGACCGAAATCGTTCCTTATGGCGAGGCGCCGCTGGCCGGCTCACGACTGGATCGCCTGCGAGAAATTCTTGCCCAGCTGCGCGCCAGCAACTTTCGCGGCAAGGTGAAAATCACCACCTTCGTCGGCGAGTTCTGCCTGACCGGCAATGGCATCGAAGGCTACTCGATGGCCGCGGACGACCTGCCGATCAAGCGCTGCGATTTCGTCGGCAATCCGTTCGAAGACAGCCTGCCGACGGCGCAGCGGCAGTCGCTGGCGTTCGCCAACCTGGTCGCGTCGCTGCGCCAGGAATCCGGCGGCGCGCTGACCGTCGAAGTGTCCCATGAGGGTCGCCGCCCCGCGGTGCCCTATCCCAACGCTGAACAGCTGCCCCGCGTGACAGCCGGCGAATGGAACCGCATCGCCGCCCAAAACAATCGGGTGGAATTCGCGACACAACCCGCCGGGACCTAGTTCGATAAGGATCTCATGTCGACTCCCTGGCTTCTCTATGGCGCCAACGGTTACACGGGCGAGCTGATCGCTCGCGAAGCCGTGGCGCGCGGCATGCGCCCCATCCTTGCCGGCCGCTCCAAACAAAAGATCGAACGACTCGCCGCCGAGCTCAACTGCCCGAGCGCGGTGTTCGATCTCGACGATCACACCGCACTCGTGTCGACGCTGACGCAAGTCGCCGCGGTCCTGCACTGTGCCGGGCCGTTTTCGCGCACCGCCGCCTCGATGATGCAAGGCTGCCTCGCGACCCACGTTCACTATCTCGACATCACTGGTGAGATCGACGTGTTCGAGCTCGCCGCGAGTGTCAATGCGAAGGCACAGCGCTCCGGCATCGTGCTCTGCCCAGGCGTCGGCTTCGATGTCGTGCCGACCGATTGCGTCGCCGCTCGACTCAAAGAGGAAATGCCGGACGCCACGCATCTCGCACTCGGCTTCGACAGCCGTGCGGGATTGAGCAAAGGCACCGCGAAGACGGCGATCGAATCGGCGGGCAAGGGCTCGTGCGTGCGCATCGATGGCAGATTGACGACAGAGCCGCTCGCATCGCGCACGCGTCGCGTCGATTTCGGTGCAGGCGAGAAGCTGGCGGTGAGCATTCCGTGGGGCGATGTGAGCACGGCGTGGTACAGCACCGGCATTCCGAACATCGAGGTCTACACCGCGTCGTCGCCAAAATCCGTCAGCAGCATGCGGCGCGCGAACTGGATGCGTCCGCTGTTGCGCCAGCGCTGGATCCGCGAGTTCGTAAAATTCACAGCGGAGCACCGCGTGACGCCGCCGGACAAGACTCAGCGCGACAACAACCCGACTTACGTGTGGGGCGAGGCGAAAAACGCGGCGGGCGAAGTCAAAACTGCAAGACTGCGCACGGCCAACGGCTACTCGTTCACGGTTCAATCCTCGCTGGAAATTCTGAGCACGGTCTTGAGCCGCGCTTGCAACGCGGGCTTCGCAACGCCAAGCTCTCTGATGGGCGCCGATTTCGTCAGCACCCTGCCAGGCTCGTCCACGATACGCATCGATCCATGACTGAATCCGCCGCTGCCCTACATTCGTCCGACACACTGAGCGCGATCGATTTCGCCCCCACCGGGTGGCTCGCCAACGCACACTTTCAGTCCATCGTCCCGAGCCTCAGCCTGCGCCGCCCGCTGCTCTCCGGCCGCGCGAGGGACCTGCTTGCAGTCGCCGACACTCAGATCGTCGATTGCGGCGACGGCGTGCGGCTGCTCGGCCACTATTCCAGCCAGGCCGCTGCCGGCAAAGCACCGGCGCGAGAGGCCGTGATCCTGTTGCACGGCTGGGAAGGCAGCGCCGATTCGATTTACGTGCTGTCGCTCGGCAGTCACCTGTTCAGCCTCGGCTATGACATCTTCCGGCTGAACTTTCGCGACCACGGGCCGACGCATCATCTCAACGAAGAGATCTTCCATTCCTGCCGGCTCGACGAAGTGGTCGGCGCCGTGCGTGCGATCCAACGTTCGCTCCCCGACAAGCGCCTCAGCATCGCCGGCTTCTCCCTCGGCGGAAACTTCGCCCTGCGTGTCGCGGCCAAGGCGCCGCAGGCGGGCATCAAATTAGAGCGCGCTGCCGCGGTGTGCCCGGTGCTCCGGCCTCACAGCACCATGGAGGTGCTGGAGAAAGGCTGGTGGATTTATCACCAATATTTCATCAACAAGTGGAAGCGCTCGCTGCGCTTGAAACAAAAACATTTTCCCAAGCGCCACGACTTCCGCGAGGCGCTCGCGCAGACGACCATTCGAGACATGACCCGAGTGCTGGTGCAGACGTTCGGCGAGTTCTCCGACATGGACGCGTACTTGAATGGCTATGCCATCACCGGCAATACGCTCGCGAACCTGGCTGTGCCGAGTCACATTTTGATTTCGCTCGACGATCCGATCATTCCCTCGCATGATTTGCAGAATCTGGCGTCGTCGCAGAACCTGCATGTGACGACCATCCCGCACGGAGGTCATTGCGGATTCATGGATAGCTTCAATCGGGAGAGCTGGGCGGATCGGCGGATCGCCAGGATCATGGTCGAGGGCGGTCGCGGCTGAGCTCTCTCAGCAATCGGGCGAACGCAGTGGTGCCAACCAACCGCGCACCACGCGACGCGACCTCAGTTGCAACATCGACCGATGTGACATTGGAGATGGCCCATCGCCACGGCCCGCGCCAGAGCTGCGAGTGGGTCTGCGTCAGCAGCTGCTGATCGCATAACAAATAATCGGGCACCAGGGCCTCGCTCTTCAGCGCCGACAGGCTGGAATATTCGGTCAGCATCCAGCCGATTCTGAACGATGACAGCCGCCGCACGTGATGAATCGCGGTGAAGTCCGCGGACACGAGCACGCACTGCTTCACGATCGGCTTCAACACTTCGCAAATCTTGCGAACCACGATCTCCGGCCCGAACGTCCGCAGACTCGCCCGTTTGATTTCGACGAACGCCGTCACCGCCGGCTTGGTCGCAAGCAGCATGGCCGCTTGTGACAGCGACGGAATCCCAATATCTGCCGGCTGATTCTGCTGATTCCGGAGACGTTCCGGTTCCGACACCGTGACCTGCCCGAGCTCATGCCAGGTCATATCGAAGACATTGCGATCCACGCCCGCGAGCCGCTGCAGGCTGGAATCGTTCAGCAACACCGGCTGGCGGTCCGCCGACAGCTGCACGTCGAACTCGACATGCCGTGCGCCCAGCTCCAAGGCTGAACGCAGCGCCGGCAGCGTGTTCTCTGGATATTCCGTGACATTCCCACGTTGCGCGATCAAGTCGGGAAGTCGCGGCAAAGGTCGGGCACTCATCCTGGCGCGCAGCTCCAGCGAAGCACGAGCGCAATGTCGGGGATCCTCATTGACCCGTCAAGCGTTCGATATCGGTTGTTCGCGTTCGACCCGCAAGCGTCGTCCCAAACGTCGTCAATGGGCGACAAGAAACATGAACAAATGAATAAACTGGCATTCATCGGATCACAGATCGCCTGGATGGTGTTGCTGGTCGCCGGTTGTGACAGCGGCGCTCCGGTGGAGCGCGCTGAAGCGCCGAGCACCGAGCCACCGCCCACGCAACCTCCGCCATCCACGCCCGACAGCGGCCTGGACGCGCGGCCGTCGAATGCTACGTGCGTTGCCTGGCCCAGACCCAGTGTAGGCAGCGATATTTCTTTGAGTCGATTCAGCTCGCTTTCGTTCACGGCCCCGATCGCATTGTTACAAGCGCCGAACGACTCACGCTGGTACGTGGTCGAGCAAGGCGGCACGGTCAAACTGTTCAGCGGCGAAAGTGCGGCCAGCGCGAGCACGTTCGTCGATCTCACGTCCCGGGTGCGCTCGGGCGGCGAGATGGGCCTGCTCGGGATGGCGTTTCATCCCAACTTCCCCACGGACAATCGGGTCTTCCTGTCGTACACCACCGGCACCTCGCCGCTGGTGTCGCGAATTTCATCGTTCCGTTCCACCGACGGCGGGGCGACGCTCGACGCCGGCAGCGAATCGATTCTGTTGACCGTCAACCAACCCGAAACAAATCACAACGGCGGCCACATCGCATTCGGGCCGGACGGGTTTCTATACATTGGGCTCGGCGATGGCGGCGGTGGTGGCGACAATCACGGCGATCGTGGCAACGGTCAGCTACTCACAACGCTGCTCGGCAAGCTCCTGCGCATCGATATCAACGGTGCGGCGCCTTACGCGATTCCACCGTCCAATCCGTTCGCGGCGAACGCTGTATGTCCGGCGGCGGGCCGCGCGAGCGGCGAATGCCCGGAGATTTACGCGTACGGCCTGCGCAATCCGTGGCGTTGGAGTTTCGATCGCAGCAATGGCGACTTGTGGCTCGCCGACGTCGGGCAGAACGAATGGGAAGAAGTGAATCGAGTCACGCTCGGCGGCAATTACGGTTGGCGCTGTCGCGAAGGTGCGCACGATTACAACCCCAGCACACCCGGCTGCAGTTCGGGTGCGATGATCGATCCAGTGACCGAGTACAACCACACGCTCGGCAGCTCGATCACCGGCGGTTACGTTTATCGTGGCTCGCAGACTACGGCGCTCAAGGGCCGATATTTGTTTGCTGACTTCGGCTCTGGGCGCATCTGGGCCTGGATTCCGGAGAGCGCGACCCAGCCGCGCGAGCCGACGCAGCTGCTCGACAGCGAGCTGAATATTTCTTCGTTCGGCCAGGGCAACGACGGCGAGCTGTATGTCGTCAATTACGGCGGCACGCTGCATAAGATCACGTTCACCAGCAGCACCGGCGCCAACACCGCGCCGCGACTGTTGAGCGAGACAGGATGTTTCAGCAGCAAACAACCTGCGAGCGGGCTGATTTCATACTCGATCAATGCACCCTTCTGGTCCGACGGCGCCAGCAAGGAACGCTGGATGGCGCTGCCCGACGGACAAAACATCGCCGTGCAGGCCGATGGCGATTGGGATTTTCCCAATGGCACGGTGCTGGTGAAGAATTTCAGCCTCGGCTCGCGGCTCATCGAAACGCGCCTGTTCATGCGCCATCCCGATGGCATGTGGGGCGGCTTCAGCTATGAATGGAACGCCGAGCAGACCGACGCGACCTTGCTCGAAGGCGGCGCGGTGCGCGACCTCGGCAATGGGCAGAGCTGGATTTTCCCGAGCGAGTCGCAGTGTCTGGATTGTCACACCGAAGCGGCCGGTCGCGCGCTCGGCTTGGAAACGGCGCAGCTCAACCGCTCACAAACATATGCGCAGACGGGGCGCACGGCGAACGAGCTCGCGACGTTGAGTCACATTGGCATGCTCACGCCGGCCATCAGCGATCCGTCGACGCAGCCGGCGATGCCTGAGCCGTTCGGTACGTCGGCTTTAAACGATCGGGCACGCGCTTATCTGCACACCAATTGCTCCCAATGTCATCGCCCGGGTGGGCCCACGCCGAGCACCATGGATTTGCTTTACTCGGTGCCACTGATGGCAACCAATGCATGCGACGTCTCGCCGCAATCTGGCGATCTGGGTTTGGGAGTGAACGCGCGATTGATCGCGCCGGGCAGTCCGGCGAATTCGCTGATCGTGAATCGCATGAATCGCCGCGACTCCGCCGGCATGCCGCCGCTCGGATCACACACCGCCGACGCCGACGGTGTGGCGTTGATCACGCAGTGGATCGCTGGCCTGACGAGCTGCCAGTGACCTGAATCAGCCTGCGTTTCGTTTCTCTTCGAAGTGCACGACCGGCTTGCCGCTGGTCACGGCCATGTCGCCTTCGATGATGGCGCCTTTGGCGACGGCGATGGAGCGCGCTTTCAGCGAGCCGCGGATGCGAGCGGTGCTGCGCAATTCCAGCTTCTCGCCGACACTGACCGATCCTTCGACCTCGCCCGCGATCACAGCGTTGCCGGCGCGGATCTCGCCGACCCAGCTGCCGCCTTCGCTGAGCGTGAACGAGCCACGCACGTCGCCATCGCCTCGCACGCTGCCGCCGACCACCAGATCGCCCGCGCATTCCAGGTCGCCAGTGAACCTCGAGCCGGAGCCGACGAAGGTCGGGCTGCTGGACACACGATCGGCAAGGCGGCGGCGGGGCGTATCGGCCATGAAGCTCTCCAATAAAAACGCACGGAGGTTACCTCAAGTATCCATCGCTGGAGCGTCGGCTGGCCGGTACTTCCGTATGCCGGCGTTCGCGTGCTTCGCGAACATTCGCGCTCACCGTCGGCGATTGGAGTCAGCGCGTGACGCGAGTCACCGATTGTCGTCCGAAGGTGACACTCCTTGTCAGCTCACGACTGTGTCCGGCGTCGTTGCCGAACCTTTATAACCGTGCTAAGCCCCTGATCCGCTTCGGGTTCGAGCCGCCATAAAATTCTTACAAGAGTTGGCACAGCCATTGCACTACCTAACTCGACTTATGCGCTGAACCTCTAAGTGAACTCGAGTATGGAGTCCTTAAGTTCGAGCTCGCGCCGCCCCGCGTTCTTCCCCGCGTGGCGGCGTTTTTTTTGGCGAGCAACGTTCGCTTCGGCGACGCCTCGCGCGGCTAGTTATGATGCCTGCCTCTTCGGTGCAGGAGTGCTCATGATCCGCCGCTTCGCGTTGATGCTCATCATGCTCGCGAGCGTGCCGGTCGCGTCGTTCGGGCAAGTGCCCGGCGCGGACCAGGTGCGCTCGGTGAAGCTCGCCAACGGCATGCAGATCGTCGTCTGGCCGGATCGCGATATTCCCAACGTCGCGCTGTACAACTGGGTGCGCGTCGGCAGTCGCAATGAAGTGCCGGGCATCACCGGCCTCGCGCACTTTTTCGAGCACATGATGTTCAACGGCACCAGCAAGCGCGCGCCGGGCGAATTCGATCAAGTGCTGGAAGCGAACGGCGCACGTAACAACGCCTTCACCACCGACGACGTCACCGTCTATCAGGACTGGTTCCCGCGCTCCGCACTCGACACCGTGTTCGATCTGGAAGCCGATCGACTGCGCAATCTGTCTTTCGATCCCAAGGTGGTCGAAAGCGAGCGTGACGTGGTGCACTCGGAACGGCGCTTGCGCGTCGACGACAGTCATCAAGGCAAGCTGACGGAACAGGTGCAGGCGACCGCGTTCCTGGCGCATCCGTACGGCATTCCGACCATCGGCTGGCCGGCGGACATCCTGTCCTGGACCATCGATGATCTGAAAGCGTTCTACGCCACCAACTACGCGCCGAATAACTGCACGATGGTGATCGTCGGCGATGTCGAGCCCGACAGCGTGATCGCGCTGGCTCGCAAATATTTCGAATCCATCCCGGCGCAGACCCCGCCGAAGCCGGTGCGGACGACCGAGCCGGAACAGCTCGGCGAGCGACGAGTGGCAATCTTCGCCGACGCGCAGACGCCGCTGATTCAATTCGCCTATCACGGCATCGCGGGCTCAGACGCACGCCGGCCCGCGCTGGACCTGCTGACGCGCATCCTCACCGACGGCGACGCTTCACGACTGCATCGCTCGCTGGTGGAAGAACAAAAGCTCGCGATCGCAGCCGACAGTTATTTCACTGGCGGTTTCGATCCCGGGCTGGTCTGGTTCTTTCTATCGCTGCCGGCCGATGGCGACGCCAAGCGCGCCGAGGATGCATTCAACGAGCAGATCGAGCGCCTGATCAAGCAAGGCGTGACCAAAGAAGAATTGGCGCGTGCTCGCAGCCAGGCACTCGCAGATTTCTGGCGGGGCATGGCGACGATCGACGGCAAGGCGCAGGCGCTCGGCACCTTCGCAGTGCTGCAGGGAGGTTACGAAAAACTGTTCACCGAACCTCGCGCGCTCGAAGCCGTGACGGTGCAAGACATCCAGAAGCTCGCCGTCGAGCTGTTGCGACCGACCAATCGAACTGTCGGCGTGCTCACCCCCTCCGCTGCATCAGCTGAGCAAGTGGGAGACAAAGAATGAACCGCTTCCGCTTTGTTGTATTCGTGCTCGCGATCGTTGGCGCGGTGTCCGCGCACGCGCAGAGCGCCGTCAAAATTCCCGCGTTCGAAAAGGTGAAGCTCGACAATGGCGCGACGCTGTTGCTGATGGAACGTCACGACGTGCCGCTGATTGCATTCAACGCCGTTGTTCGCGGTGGCGCCGCGACGGATCCTGAAAATGGCTACGGCACAGCCAGCTTGCTCGCGGGATTGCTGGAAAAAGGCGCCGGCACGCGCGACGCCAATACCTTCGCTGAAACGGTTGCCTCCGTCGGCGGCACGATCGAAACGGGCGCGAGCACCGAGTCCATTTCCGTCGGCGGTTCGTTCTTGTCGCGCGATCAGAAGCTCATGGTCGAACTGCTCGCGGATGTATTGCAACGGCCGCGGCTCGAAGCGGATCAATTCG
>CAMLEO010000271.1 GCA_946478975.1 uncultured Steroidobacter sp. | reverse complement strand
CCGCCCAGCGGGTGTCGAGCTCGCAATCGTGCCGCCAGGTCGAGCAGCGGACGTTCGCCTTCGCCGAGCACGATCAGATCGAACGGCCCCAGCTGAAACATCAGCTCGGGACGGAACGTCGCCTCCATGCCGCCGGCGACGATGAATGCTTTGGGCGCGAGCCGCCGCGCCAGGTGCGCGAGCTCCAGGTCGAATTTCAGCGTCATGCCCGTGGTGGACATGCCGATCACATCCCACGAATCGCGGAGAATCTCGCGTTCCAAGGCGCGGTCCGGCGGGCCGGCGCAGCAGTTCGGATCGAAGACTTTGACTTCGACGCCGTGACTGCCGAGCACGCCCGCTAGGCGCCACACACCCAGTGGCGGCGCCAGAAAGGTGTATTCCCCACAATGTGGATCGTACGGACCCACTAATAGAAACTTGGGCAAGTTCGCACCCGCACTTCTAAGTTGTACGTTCTGCCGGCACGTGGAACGCTCAAGTGAGCCAAAGCGTTCCGCACCGGGACATTTTCAGTACATGCGTGCCTCGTCGGCCCGCACAGAACGACTGTTTCGACGCCTGCAATCGCTGTCTGTCAGCGGATTGCGCTCATGAACAAAAGACACACCCCAGGATCAGTGGGTCTTTTTGCACCAGGGCACAGACACGAGGAAATCGGCGAAATCCGTACTGGCGTCAGCTGCCGCCAGGGTTGTCGTAAGCAGTGAGCAGCAACGCTTCGTGGACGCAAACTATCTGTGACCTGCCCGCTGACGGAGCCAACGCGACGAAACACTCGCCGGTTCCTGTCGCTTGAATCGCAGCAGTGGGCGCGCCATTCTTGCGTGTCGATATCTTTAACGGCTCGATCGTTTTCTCGATGGTTTCAAGGGAAGGCTCGTGCGCCAAGCGATTCACATTCTCGACGTTCGTACTGCTCGCCGCGGTTTGGTAGAGATCACGCGTGAAGTTCGCAGCTGGGTGGGCGCGCAGGATGTTTCTACCGCATTGCTCACTGTGTTCTGCAAGCACACCTCGGCGTCGCTGCTCATTCAGGAGAATGCCGCGCCGGAAGTGCGCACCGATCTGGAAACATTCTTCGAACAGCTGGCGCCGGAAGACCCAGAGCGCTACCAGCACGACGACGAAGGGCCGGACGACATGCCGGCGCACCTGCGCACCGCTTTGACGCAGGTGCAGCTGTCGATTCCGATCATGAACGGCGAGCTGGCACTCGGCACCTGGCAGGGCATCTACTTGTTCGAGCATCGTCGCCGGCCGCACCAGCGGCAGATCGCATTACATTTGCTCGGTGAATGACGTTTTGGCCGCGTTTTCCCGTAAATTCTGTTAATGGCCGCACGACCGCGGCTCGCAATCTCACGTAGCATCGGCGGAAATCGATAACGAGCTGGCGGGGAGCGGGCATGATCAACTGGCGTGAGCTCTTGGGTCTGAAACCGACCGTGGCCAGTTTTGCGCAGGCATTGCTCGATCGCGCCCGGGCGCGCGGCGATCGCAGTTGGCGCTTCGATGCCGAGAGCTCGACCCTGCGCCACGACAACGACGGCACCATCAATCTCGCCAACTTCTTCCTCGAGTACAGCAACGCGCCGGGCGCGGTCCGCAAAGATCTGCTGCTGAAGTACGAGGCAATGATGCAGCAGGCGCACGCCGAAACGCCGAAGCTGTGGGAGCTGGCGGCGAAACATATCTATCCGACCGTTCGCTCGGTGCACGACACGATGACGCTGGAGATCGCCACTCGCAAAGGCGATGGCAAGATGCCGCGCACTGTCAGTTGGCCGCTGGCCGGCGAGTTCATCGTGCGGCTGATGTTCGATCGCGGCCAGTCGCTCGCGCATGTCCAGGAAGATCTGGCGGACACCTGGGGGCAGAACCTGGAATCGTTGAAGACGCGTGCGCTGGCGAATCTCGCCGCGTTACCGCGCCCGCAATGGCAGGCGCTGGACGACGGCGTGTATCAAGTCGCCTCCGATGTTTCCTATGAAGAGTCGTTTCTGCTGGTGAACGCGGTCGTGGAGGCGCTGCCGTTCGCAAGCACGGCTGTGCTCATGCCGACCAATCGTGGCGTGCTGTTGAGTTGCGACGGCAGCAATCAGAAAGCCTTGCGCACCATGCTCAGTCACGCCGAACGATGCTTGCGCGAAAATCCGTGGCCGATGGGCGCGACCATGCTGCGTCGGGAAGCAGGGGAATGGCGCGAATTCGCTCCCGCCGGCGAGCTGGCAGAGATTCACGGCTCGCTCACCCGGCTCAGCAATGCGATCACTTATAACGATCAGCAGGTCGCGCTACAAAAGCACCTGGGCGAAGGCGTCTTTGTCGGTACGTATTCGCTCATCCGGCGCGGCGAGGGGCCCGACAGCCTGCGCAGCTGGTCGAGCTGGACCAAGGACGTGCCGACGTTGTTGCCGCAGACGGACCTGGTGATCCTCGGGCGGCCGCGCACCGACGGCAAGCACGACATGCTGATGGTGACCTGGCCGGCGCTCGTGCAGTCGTGCGGCGTGCGGATGAAACAAACGGCCGAGCGGCCGGCGCGCTTCATGGTGGAAGATTTTCCGAGCGACGACGAATGGCAGGTGCTCGCGCGCGAGGGCGAGGCGTTCGTCAGCTCGAATTGAGCCATGCGCGCGTGAACTCGGCGCGATGTTCTTCTTCGTGTCCGCGATAGCGGGCGGAGAAATGGAATGGCTGGGCTTCGCGGGCCGACGCCAACCGGGCAATCGTTCCGGACTGTGTGGTCGTGAGATGCGCTTTGCTTGCGGCCATCTCCGCGTCGGCTTCTAGAAATACGGCTTCGATGAACAGCAAGTCGGCGTTCGCAACGAACTCGACGATGCGCGCGGTATTCTGCGGGTCGCCGCTCACGTCGGTCACATAGCAAACGTTCTGGCCGGGCACGAACTCCAGCACGTCTCGTTTCAGCTCGCCGAGCGGAAAGATCTGTTCGCGTGAGCCCTCCCGTGTGCGCCATCTCACATGCATTGGTGTGTCGTCCGGCGCGCCTGTTCTCGCCAGTCTTTTCAGCTCCGTCAGCCACGGCCCGGTGGGCAGGCCGCGAGCTTCGAGGCGATTCTTCCAAACATTGATGTGCGTGCTTTCTTCGAACCGGAACGCGAGCGACGTGATGTCATGATGCGCGAGGCCGACCGCGCGAACGCGGAACTGCTCGTCCTCCAGCAACACGCCGTCGGCGGCGACAGCATCCTCCAACGGCTCGCGACGGAATTGCTCTCGACTGCGGAATCGCGCCCGGGAGATGCGGCCCTCGCCATGTAACTCGTGCGCTTCGATGATGAAATCGACGCTGTAGTTCTGCACCAGGTTCCAGGTGTACGCGGCCAGCTTGTGCTCCACCTGGGCGATGAAGTTGGGCGGACCATACATGCGTACGCCGGTGTCGCGGCCGAGGCAGACGCGCAGCAGGTGATCGAACCCGGCGAAATGATCCATGTGCGTGTGGCTGACAAAGACATCGCTCACTCGCAGCAGCACGCGCGTCGACAGCGACTGCACGTCGCCAATATCGAACAGCAGGGCGCGGCGCTGGAATTTCAGGTCGACGCACACGCCCGGGTCGCCCCAGACGCCGTTCACCAGCCTGGCCTGAAAGATCGGTCGCATGTCCGCCAACGCCCTCGCATGGATGAAGTTCCGGCGCGAATTCAGGCATAATCGCCGCGTGCGCGCCTTTCGCAACCACCTCGAAGGAGACTTTCGCGCCATGGCCGAAATAACAAACGAACGCGGCGTCAGCCCGGCTGCCGACAAAACCGTCGTCATCAGCCGTGTATTCGACGCGCCGCGCGACCTGGTATTCGAGGCCTGGACGACGCCGGAATATCTGCTGCGCTGGTTCGCCCCGCACGGCTGCGCGTTTCATATCGAGCACATCGACGTGTGCCCCGGCGGAGGATTTCACTCCTGCATCCGCGACGGCGCGTTCGAGTGCTGGTGTGTCGGCGAGTACAAGGAGATCGTCGCGCCGTCGCGTCTCGTATACACGCTGGCTATTGCGGACCGGCATGGCAACAAAGTTTCTTCCCTCACGGCCGGGCACGATCCGCGCTGGCCGCCGGAGACCCGGCTGGTGGTGACGTTCGAGGACCTGGACGGCCAGACGCGGCTCACGCTGCGCCAGAATGTTTCCGAGGCGCTGGCCAAGGAGACTGGTGCGTATCCGAGCTGGTTCGAGATGCTGGAGCGGTTGGAGAAGCTGCTGCTCGAACGCAGCGTGTGCCTTGCTTGACGGCGGGGCAGCGTCAACGGAGCTGTTTGCCCAGGTAGCGCGTACCGGCGATGGGATTGGGCCGATACGGCTCGATGTCACCAAAGCCGAACTGCTGGTACAAACGTTGTGCCTCGATCATGTTCGGCAACGTATCGAGCACCACTTCGGAATAACCGATAGCTCGCGCTTCAGCGAGCAGTTGCGCGACCAGCTGGCGGCCGACACCTAAACCTCGTGCGCTCGGCGGCACATACAAACGTTTCATTTCCGCACGCGACGAATCGATACGTTGAAGAGCAGCGCAGCCAACAGGTGTTTGCTCGTGCCACGCAAGCAGCAGCCGCCCGCTTGGCGGAGCATACGAACCTGGTAAAGCCGCGAGCTCGGATTCGAAGCCTTGAAAGCTCAAATCGATGCCGAGACGCTGCTGATATTCGCGCATCAGCGAGCGTACGATCTCGATATCCTCGGCGCGGTGAGCTTGCATCACTTCCAGCATGGACCAGAGCATCGGTGCGATGCGCCGCCGGAACAAGAGACAGAACTCGCAAAACGCGGCGGGCACAGTTGCCGCGAACGGAAGTGCTACATGATCGCTTCGAAGCCCGCGGTGATGCGATTGCCCTGATAGTTGAATTCGGGCAGGTCCGCGGAGTTGTCGGTGTAGGCGTCACGCACGATCACGCGCCAGCGATCGTTGATGGATCGGCTGATCGAGAGCGCCGCTTCGGTGCGGTCTTCGGTGCCGTTGCCGGCCTGGTCGTAGTCGCTGTGCCGGAACGAGCCTTCGAACGTCACGGCCCAGCCGTTGTCGAGCGAACGTTCCACTTCGAAGCTGACTCGATGGCGCGTGGCGGACAGCGTCGAGTCGTCGTAGTCGCCGATATCGAACTGGTAGTCGGCGCCGAAATCCCAGTTCGTGCGCGACCAGCTGAGGCGCGCGTCGGCTTCGTGACGGCGGCCGCTCAAACCCTTGAAGTCGTTCAGGCCCTCGATATCGTTATATCGATAGCGCAGCCGCAGGCGCGCGTCGCCGAGCACGTGGCGCGTCGTTTGTAACAACAGCGTGCGCCGGTTCTCGAAGCCTTCGCCATCGAGCGTCGTGTACGTGAGCTGCAGGCCGGCATCGTGCATCCAGTCGCCGACTTCCCAGCGATAGCGCGCGCCGCCGTTGAGGCCGAGCTGATCGAAGCTGTCGAGGTCCTGGTAGTCCACATAGCTCAGCCCGGCATCGAAGCGCCACGGCTCGCTCAACGGGGCGCTGAATGCGAGCTGCGCTTCGGCGAAGCCGTCTTCGGTGCCGCTGATGCCGAGCACATTCGAGTTGGACACCAGCGCCACGTTATCGTCGTAGCCCGCGCCTAACGACGCGTAGCCGAGCCAATTGCGATCGGGCAGGGGAGGGGCGAGCTCGGCGAGCTGCGTCGCTGCCAGGTCGCGCAGCCGCTCGTCTGCGGTGGTTTCATCGACCATCGAGAACCAGCGCACCGCTGCCTTGGTGTTGTGCTGGCCGAGCGCGACCAGGCCCAGGTTGTAGTAAGCGAGCCCGGCCATGGCGGGCGTGCGGGCCACTTCCCGAAAGGCGTTTTCCGCCTCGGCGTAGCGGCCGAGCCGGTACGAAGCGACGCCGATGTTGAAATGAATCGCCGGGCCGGACATGCCTTCGGCGCGGGCGGCCTCGAATGCCGTGAGAGCGCCTTCGTAGTTGCCGGCCTGGAACGCGCTGCTGCCGATCTTGAAGTTTCGTGTGGCGGTTTCGCTGTAGGCGTACGCGCCGACGGAATAAACGACGCTCAGCGCCAGCGCCGAGACTGCGCTGTTGCCGGAGCGACGGAGGATCTCAAGAGCGCGGCGGGCGGCCGGGCGGGTTGGGATTGCCCGGCGGATTGGGAGGATTGCGACGCCGCTCTTCGGCGGCCGAACGGCGGGCCTGCTCGCGCTGCTCCTTGGCTTCCTGGGCTTTTTCCTTGGCGCTCTGGCCCAGCTCGCGACCCAGCTCTTTAGCTTCGCGAGCGCGCTCTTTGTTGTCGGCGCTCGGGTTGGTGGACTTGTCAGCGCCGGCCGCGGTGGACTGATCGGCTGGCTTGCGCTCCGGGAGCGGGATTCGGCGAACGACTTCGTCAGGCAGCTTGGCATCAGGATCCACGATGATCTGCATGGTCACGTCGAGATCGTCGCGCTTGGACCCAGGCGCCTGCGCCTGCTGCTGCGCGTAGGCGCAGTTGGTCAGCAAGCTCAGGATCAGCAGGCCGGGGGCCAGGGACGTTGCGTACTTCACTCGCGTGTACTTCACATGGGCGGCCATGATCGCCGTCCGCCGCGGCCCTGGCAAGCTGTTGGAATGGGCAGGAAACATGATCGTTCGAGGTCAGCTCTGGCGTACTGTGAGATTGATCGTCATCCGGCGCGTGCGGCCTCCGTGCTCGATGACCGCAACCAGCTGACCGTTGCCCGTTGACCGGGCCACGACGGGCAGCGACAGCACGTTGCTGCCGCGTTCGAGATGGGCGCGCCAGCCGATCTCATGTTCGTTCTCGAAACCATCCAGCGCCACGCTGCCGCTGGCGACGATGCGAATGGTCGCGCCGTCCAGCTCGCGCTCCGAATCGATCAACACGTCGATGGCGCGTGTCTCGTTCAGTGCGAGCGAGATGCCCATCGGAGCGGGCGCGGGCTGCTCCACGGGACGCAGCAGGAGGATGGTCAATGCAGCGGCGACGGCCCCGCCCAGCGCGGCACCGATCCAGGTTTCCCAGCGGCTGAACAAGTGACTCAAGCCAAGCGGGCCGACCGACTTCTCCTGCGCCCGCGCGGCCGGCTGGCGCGTCGCATTGGCGAGCGCCCGGTCCACGAAGCCGGGGCGTGGCTCCGGCGCGGGAAGGCGTTTGAGCGCCTGGCGCAGAGTGTCGGGAGAGGTGTCCACGGTCGAGGGCTCGGTTAAGTCAGATCAATCGGGTTGCACACGCTTCATACACGGTCCACGGGTTCGAATCGTTCCGTCGCCAGCAATTCCCTTAATTTAGCCCGGGCGCGGTGCAGACGGGACTTCAGAGTGCCGATCGGGACAGCCATGATTTCCGCAAGTTCAGGAAGGCTGTAGTCCTCGATGTCGTGCATCGACAATACCACGCGGTGCTCCTCGCCCAAGGTCTCCCAGGCCGCGACGACGCGGTCCTGCGTGAGTTGCTGTTCCAGCAATTCCGCGGGGCCTTCCGCCGGATCGATGAACTCCTGGCCTTCCTCCTCGCCATTGTCCTCGCGCGCGTCCGCGCCGAACTGAACGGGCGAGCTGCGGTCACGCCGCACCTGGTCCACGAATATGCGGTACATCACACGCAGCGCCCACGGCCGGATCTTTTCCAGGCGGCGCAGCTCGTCGAGCTTAGGAAACAACCGCACCAGCAGCTCCTGCACCAGGTCCTCGGCGCGATCCACTGCACCGGTCCATCGGTAAGCCGCGCGGTACAGCGCAGGCACGTGTTCGCGCAGCAAACTGTCAAATTCAGCTGCGGAATCGGCGTGCGGCTGGGGTGCGCGCTTCTTCAGGAACATGGGTTTCATTAAGCCTCACACGAGGCATTGTGTCGAATGGTTCCAATGGAACCGTTTCGTTGCGCGGTCCGTGCTAGCGATCGAGGGCATCAGCGGGTGCCTGTACGGAGCTGACGAATGACGACCGATGTGCCTGAAATGATGCCTGATGCGAATTCGCTCGAAATGACCGAGTCGATGACGGGCTCGATGATCCTGAGCCTGGTGTGGACCTTCCTGGTGAGCATGATTCTGTTTGCACTCGCCGGCTGCAGCGGCGGCGGGGGCAGCTCGCCGGATTCCGGAAAGATGTCGCTGTCGATCACCGACGCGCCCGTTGACGATGCATCGAGCGTGGTCGTGCAGTTCAGCGGCGTTGCCTTCAAGCGCGAAGGCGAGTCGGCCGAAGTCGTGCAGACGCTGTCGCCTTCGCCGCGGCAGCTGGACCTGCTCGCGTATCAAGAAGGACGGGCCGCGCTGCTGCTGGACGGTGTGACATTGCCGGCCGGCAAGTACGAGTGGATCCGCCTGGTGGTGGATAACCAGCCAAACGTTCGCGACTCGTACCTGGTGCGGACGACCGGCGAAGAATGTGAGCTGCGCGTGCCGAGCGGCGCGGAATCCGGTTTGAAACTGAATCGTGGCTTCACCCTGCCGGCGGACGGCAGTGTCGCGCTCACGATCGACTTCGACCTGCGTAAGTCCATTCACGCGCCTCCCGGCCAGAAGGGCAGCACCGCGGAATGCACGCAGGGCTACCTGATGCGGCCGACGCTGCGCATCGTCGACGACGCAAATGTCGGCGCGATCGGCGGCACCGTCGACAGCGCGCTGGTCACCGCGGACTGCATGCCGAAGGTGTACGTGTTCTCGGGCAGCGGCGTTACGCCCGACGACATCGAGGAGACGACTGCGGCACCGGACGTGGATCCGCTGCTGGTCGCAAACGTGGACATCCAGAACGGCGCCACCAGCTACACGTACAAAGCCGCGTTCGTGCCGCCTGGGTCGTACACCGTCGCGTTCACCTGCACTGATGACGATCCGACCGACGACGACACGATGACCTGGCGGACGCCGCAAACCGTGACTGTCCAAAACAACCTGATCGCGAGCGCGAACTTTGCGCCGCCGACGCCTTGAGCGAGGCGGCCATGGACGAGCGGATCAAAAAAATAATCGACGAAGTGCAAAACCGACCGATCTATGAATCGCTGGATGTGAAGACGCTCGCGGGCATCGCGGATGAGAAGCTCGAGCAGGCGATCATCGATTTTGTCGATGCCAGGCTCGCGTCGCGCGGCGCGGATGAGGATGAAGTCAAGGTGCTGTCGTCGCTGCCCGCGGCAACACGCGCGCTGTACCTGACCTGGGCGGTCGAGTCGGAAGTGATCAACGGCGGTTTCATTCGCTATTACTGGAGCTGGATGGGCCAGTTCGCGAATGAGACCGTGGCCGCCTTCGAGTTCTTTCAGGCCTACAAGCACGCGCATCTGATCGGCGAGGCCAACCGCACTCACGCCGAAGAGATCGCATCGGCCAGCGCGCAAAAAGACGCGGACATGACCCAGACGTACTTTTCCACGCGCCTGCACGTGCTGGAGGAGCGCTTCTACAATCTCGACGAAAGTTTGAGCGCCCTGCGCATCGCCAAGGTGCGCGCGGATCCGAAAGCCTTCGCCGTACCTCGGCCATGACGGCATCGCCGGCTCCGTAATCCGGGCCGTAGAAACCGAATAGCCCGTTTCCTTCCTTTGGCGCGCGATTCTCGCGCGCCGCTACCCGTGCACCCTCGATCCGTTCGATAATACGCACCGCACGCGCGCGTCCAGCGGCAGCGGTGTGTCAGAAGAATGCGGATGTCCAGGGAGCGGTTCGAGGAACCGCCTGCAGCCGTGGGAGATTTGAAACAGCGCGCGTGCGTAGCCGGAGGGTATTGATGTCGACATCCCTGATCGATTCCGTGGCGAACACCACGTCGCACCGTGACCGGGATGACCTCGATCGCGCCATTGTCGGCTTGTTGCTGGAGTACCTGGACGCGGAGCATGTGACGCTGTTCCGCCTGGTCGATGAAGGCGAGGGCAAGCAGCTCAAGCCCGGCTGGGGCGTCGACAAGGACGGTAACCCCA